>JBGSOB010000179.1:0-6186 GCA_041739325.1 Treponematales bacterium | reverse complement strand
CCTCGCTTCGCTGGCGGCGGACATCCTGTCCGCCTTCCGCGCCAGTGGCGCGCGCTTCGCTCGGTTCAATTCCCACCGCAGGCGCTAAACAGGCTGTTAGTTGATTGCTTCGAATTAAATGGGTTATTCTATGCCGGCGGTGGGACTTGAACCCACACAGAGTTGCCCCTAGTGGATTTTGAGTCCACCGCGTCTGCCATTCCGCCACGCCGGCTGGGGTATCCCTTTTCATACTCTGGAATTAAGGCCCACGTCAAGGTGGGGCAAGGCCTCAAAGGATGGTTGTAGATGGAAAAGCCGGGAAAGAAAGAGTCAAATGCTCGAACCCTGCGACTGTGGATAGCGATAATCGCCGCAGTCCTTACCCTTGTTTTCATGGGAATTTTCATCGTATCAAAGGTCATCATGCCCGCCTACATTGCCTCTGTCATGGATAACATCGAAGAACGCTACCTTGAGATTCGCGGCCTCACCCAAAAGATGAAAGCGGCGACATCGATTCCTATGGAGCTCGTCCGCGATTTTTCCCTCGACGGGCCGAACGGCCCCATAACCCTGCGTCTCTACGTGCCTCCCAAGTTGCGTTCCGGGGCGGCTTTGGTCGTCTATATGCACGGGGGAGGCTTCGTGATCGGAGATATAGCCATGGTAGACGCCCAGGTGCGTCGCCTTGCCAGGGCATCGGGAAATGCCTGCGTCTCGGTCAACTACGCCTTAGCCCCTGAGCGCCCCTATCCGGCGGCGCTTGAGGATTGCACGGCCGTCATTGACGGACTTCGGGCAAAACCGGAAAGCCTCGGTTTTCCCTGGTCCGGGATCGTCGTTGCCGGTGATAGCGCCGGGGCTACCCTGGCGGCCGTGCTCTGTCAGATCTATCGGGACGAGGCCCGCCCGGCCCTAGCCGGACAGATCCTTTTTTCTCCTTCCTCCGGCCCCATCGACCCGTTGACCGGTAAAATCTGGCCCTCGCGGGTCAGCAATGCCCGCAGGGGGATTCTCACGGCAAAAAGCCTAGAAGCCTTTGGGCGGATGTATCTTGGCGATCCTGCGGCCCAGGCAAAGAATCCCTATGTCAATCCCATTCAAGCTTCTTCCCTTGCAGATCTTCCCCCGGCCCTCGTCATAAGCTGCGGTAAAGATCCCCTGCGGGACGAAGCGCGGGCCTATGCGTCCAGGATGGCCGATGCCGGGGTAAGGGTGCTTGCGCGGGATTTTCCCTCTAAAGACCATGCCTATGTCGGGCCGGAGGTGATACGCCTGGCCTCTGATTTTTTGCGAGGCATCTGATCTTAGCTCTGAGCTTGCCTTCCGTGGCGGCTGGGGTTAGAATGGGGCTTCAGGGGGAGCAAGATGGATGGAGTCCTACAGTGGGGAATAGGCCTGATCGAGGCCGTGCAAAAGATCGAATCCGCCCCCTTGACCCTGGTGATGCTGATCATCACCCAGTTGGGAAGCGAGTATTTCTACCTTATCGCCTTGCCCCTTCTTTTTTGGTGCGTCGACGAACGTAAGGCGATACGGCTTGGGATAGTGGTTTTCTTTTCCACCTTTCTCAACCTATGGATCAAGGATCTCTTTGCCATTCCCCGACCCTACGTCCTCAAGCCTGAGATCGGGCTGAGCCACGAAGAGTCATTTGCCCTTCCTTCCGGTCATGCCCAAGGTTCCCTGACCTTTTGGGGGATGTTGGCCTCCTGGTTTAAAAAACCTTGGGGCCTTGTCTTGGCTATCGCCCTTCCCCTCTTGATCGGATTCACTCGGGTTTATCTGGGCGTGCACTACCCGACCGACGTCTTTGCCGGTTGGGGCATTGCTGCCTTGATTCTCCTTGTCTATTATCTTTTTGGCCCGCGCATCGAGACCGTCCTGCGCCGTTTGAATATCCGGCTGCAGATTGCCATTATCGCCATCTTTTCCTGGATTTTTTGCGCCCTCTATCTCAAAGACGTATCCGCCGCTGGCGGTTTCTTCGGCATCGGCATCGGTTACGCTTTTTCCCGCTCGTTTTTGCGCTTTGACGCAAAGAGCGGGACTTGGTGGATGAAAACCCTGCGCTACCTCCTTGGTTTGGCGCTTATGTTGGGCTTGTATTTTGGCATGAAGAAGGTATTCCCCGGAATAGGCAACCCCAATGCCGCCCTCTTCAAGTTCCTGCGTTATGCGATACTAGGAATGTGGGTAACCCTGGGCGGACCGGCCCTCTTTATCTTTATAAAGCTTGCCAAGGCTAGGCCGGCAGAGCCCGCTGTCGCCAAAGCTAAGGGGCCCTACTGACCCAAGTTGTAGGGGCCTTCGGAGCGAAGTTCAAAGTCCCGCGCCAGCTTGCCTACAAGATGCACGCGCTGATCCGCATCTACTAGGGCAAAGCCTTCTTCCGGGAAGGCCTTAGCCAGATCCATGCCCCGCTCAGGGCCGAGTACGAAGATGGTCGTGGAAAGGCAGTCAGCTAACATTGATGATTGGGAGACAACGGTAACCGAGAGTAACCCGGATTCCGCCGGCATCCCGCTTGCTGGATCCAGAATGTGGTGGTAACGCTTCCCCCCTTCCTCATAGAAGCGCTCGTATCCCCCGGACGTGACAAGGCTGCCACCTTCCATATTCACGATTCCAAGGTATGCTCCACGGCTGTCTTGGGGGTCTTGAATGCCTATCCTCCAGGGCTTGCCCTCAGGTTTCTTGCCAAAGACGTAGATATTGCCGCCAAGGTCTATCAGGCCCCGCTTTGCCCCGCCTTCCTTAAGAATACGGGCCGTTTCATCCGCGGCATAGCCCTTGGCCATGGCCCCAAGGTCCACGCGCATGCCTGGGTCGAGGAGGAAGGCGCTTGATCGTTCCGGATCAAGGAGAATTCTGCGGTAATCGATAAGCTCCATGGCCGCTTCCCGTTCGGCCGCTTCCGGGACCCGGGCGGCATCGGTTCCTATTCCCCAGAGCTTGACCAAGGGGCCCACGCTCGGGTCGAGGGCGCCCTTTGATTTCTCCGCGATATCGATGGCGGTGCTTAAGACGAGGAAGGTATCGGCTGAAAGGGAAACAGCCTCGATTCCCGCCGCGTCGTTGAGGCGGGCAATTTCCGTGCCCTCTCTGTTGGCGCTCATGCGCTCTTCGATTTCTCGAATACGGGCAAAAGCGGCGTCAAATAGTTTTTTTTCCGCCTTCTCATAGAGTGTGATCCTGCAGGTAGTGCCCAGGGAAAATTCTGTGCGGCTGACGGGTTCAGGCGCTGCGCAGGAGCTCAGCGCGAAAATTGAGGCAAGTAGCGCCGGGGCTAGAAAAGAGTAAAGCGGAGAACGCGAATAGCTAGTAGCCATACCCATGTTTTTCATCCTTTAAGCTTGTTTTGCCACCATGCCCAGGGTAGCAGACGTAATCATCCGGAAAGGCCTGGAAGAGGGCGGCAAGGCTCCTGCTCAGGGCCGGAGCGTCGCCGTCGGGCAGATCGGTACGGCCCACGCCGCCGCGAAAGAGGGTGTCGCCGGAGTATATGAGGCGCTGGGCGTCTGAAACCAGGCATATCGAACCGCGGGTGTGGCCTGGGCTATGGAAGACCTTCAAACCGCTGTCGAGTATGGCTTGCCCATCTTCCAAGAGCATGTCGGGCTCAGGCAGGGGCCGATAGACGGAGTCAAAAAAATCAAGGGCGTCGATTGACTCGAATATTCCGCGATTCTTGGCGTAACCCGCCGTTCCTACGTAATTGGCGTCTAGGGAGTGGATGGCGCAGGGGACTTTGATGCCGCGCTTCTCCCAAAAGACCTGGAAATCCTTGGCTCCGGCCGTATGGTCGAGGTGCCCATGGCTCAAGACGATGAGGGCTGGGATGGCGCCTTGGTCTAAAATGGCCTGGGCTAGTTCCCTGCCCTGGCCGCCTGCGTCGATAAGGATTGCCTTGCGCTCGGCGCCCTTTTCGTAGATGTGAATATAGGAATTGGTGGCAAGAAGCCCCGTTTCTCGGCGTATCGTCATAGTGGGCTTTATGGTAGAATCCTTTGCGGGAGTTTTCAAGTAGCCCAATGTTTTTACCCTTTTACCAGGCCCTCGTGATGGCCGCGATTTTCTACATCCTCATTCCCGTCTTGGGTGCCTTCTACGTGCGCCGTTCTTGGCGCCGTTTTCGAGCGCTTATGTCGGGAAGCGCTCGCTTTCCCTTTCTGGAATACGGCCAAGTCCATGGCGATATGCTCTGTGCCTCGGGCGCTTCAACCGCTTCCCCAGACTATCTGGGCCGCTTCCGTTTTTTCGGTTTGGTGGAGGCCATGGAAGGCAGTCATCGGCTATGGCTGCGCGGATCCAAGGATTTTAGCGGCGCAAGCCCGGTATCACTCCCCATCGACATGAGCAAGGTTCTCCTCTATGCCCTGCCGGGTGACGGGGAGTCCTTTGAGGAAAAGCGTGAACGCGAGGGCATAGAAGACTCCGATTACGGCGAATTCGAGGATTCGCCTGAGCGGCTTTCCTGGAAATCCCTGCCTGCTCTTTCCGAACGCACCAAGGTCTTTGTCTTCGGTTCCGTTTACCGCCATTCCGGCGGCAGCGAATTCCGCGGCAGCAGCCGAGATCCCGTCCTTGTTCTCATCTATGAAGGGCGGGAGGATAGCCTCCTTCTGCGTGCAACGCGCCAGGGCCGACAGGCGAACGAATACTGGAATAAGTTGACACCGCTCTCATTTCTGGCGGGTATGTTGGGCATGATGGCGATACTCCTGCCCATGACGCGGGGCTTCTTCCTCCCCCTGGTGACTACCCTGACGTCCATAACGGCCTTTCTTCCTCTCTGTGTATTTTTGCCGCCGGGGGTTTTCTTTTTCTTTCTCTACCGTAGTATGTGGAAGCGTGCCCGTTCCCTGCGCGCCATCCGCGATATGGTCCGCCTTCCCTGCCTAGCCTTCTCTCCAGGCATTCAGGCAGTAATCTTGCCCGGCGGGGAGAACTATCTCAGGATCTGGCGCCCCGGTCCCCAAGGGATGGGTGCTTTGCCCCTACGCGGCGTTATTCCGGGATTGAGGATTAAGGACGAGGGTATGGGTTTTAGTTGCTTTGGCGTCGAGGATCCGGCCCGGCCGGGGGAGCTTCGGAGGCCGTGCGACCCCTTTGCCGATTACGCGGCCATTCCGGGGGTTCCTGAGGAATATTCCAAGCGATGTTCGCGTTTGGCTCACCGCTACACCCTGGCGGCGGGCATCGCCCTGTTTGTTTCCGCCGCCCTCAACGCTAGCTTGCTCTTTATCGCGTTGAGGCGGCTCTCCTAGGGGCGGCTCGCCTGAGAGAGGTTTTGTTAGGCGTCTTGATCCTTGTCTCGCTCAAGATCATCCTGCTCGGCATCGTCTGAATCCTCGTCTATCTCGTCATCATTGTCCCAGGCGCCGGAGCTCGTATCGTCATCGAGGTCGTCCTGGCTCTCATCCGCATCCAGGTCATCGTCAAGATCGTCATCGGATCCATAGCCTGAGCGGCTCTGTCCGTCGCTGTCGGCGTCGAGGTCCTCATCGTCGCGAGGGGAGATCTTGCTCCTGGACTCGTCATCATAAACGGAGTCATCGTCCATGGCGGATTCGGCGCCCGGCGCTGAGTCGTCCGAGTTCAGCGAGTCTTCCTTCTTGCGGGCAAAGTTTACCGTGAGCTTGCGTCCCTTGAAATTCTGGCCGTCAAGGCGGGAGACGGCCTGTTCAGCGTCTTCGGCGATAATCTGAACAAAGGTGTAGTTGTCGAAGAGCCGGATCTCTCCGATGCTCTCGCGCGGGATGTCGGCGCCGGCAAAAAGCTCAAGCAGGTGGCGGGGATAGAAATGCCGCTTGCGCCCGGCGGACACGAAGAGGGTGGCCGTTTCCACGCCCTCAGGCAGGGGGGGCATCCGCTCGTTGCGTTTTTCCTTGGCTTTTTGCTCGTCTTGCTGGGCCTGGGGACGGCCTGAAGCGGATTTTTCGGGACTGTTGCCGCCCTTGGGCTTTTTTTGATCGCGATTTTGGTTTTCCCGCGTTGTGTCGCGGTTTTTGCCTTGGTTTCGTTGGCCGCCCTTAAAACCGGAGCTCAGGGATTCCTTGAGAAGATAGGCGGCGAAATAGGATCTGAAAAAGAAGGGGACGTTCTTCCTGAAAATCTTGCGGAGTTCGATGATGTCGTCCGCGTGTTCCGGCGACTTGATCGCCTCTAGGATGTCCCTGATCCTCTGCCCAATCTCGGATT
>JBGSOB010000176.1:0-6679 GCA_041739325.1 Treponematales bacterium | reverse complement strand
AAACTTCGTAATATCGTCTAATTGCTATCCATAAGTAGCCTACTTAAGGTCATATTTTTTCTTAAAAGCGGCATATCCATAGCCCAGATATTTTTTATACAGCGAATCCAGCAGTCCGCTATCGATCAGTTTTTTTGCTTGTGTATTGATTTGCTTTATAAGGTTGGTATGTTTAAAGGCGACACCAAGATAGGTGGGTTCTGCTGCAACTAATGGATAAAGGGTCTTGACCTCAATACCGTTTAATTTGGATTCAATTTCTGCCCAGACGGGATCATCAAACATAACATCTATTCTTCCTGCTGCTACTTTTTTCAGATTGCTGATCGGGTCAGTGTTAACATCCTGCTTCATTCCTTTGAAGCCGTCCAAAGACTCTGGATACTCATACCCTAGTATAGTACCTACTTTTTTCCCAAGAAATTCATCAACCGAAGTAAAACTGGTAAGTGGATTGGCCTTATTTACAATGGCGGCAAAAAGCCAATACTCGACAGAAACGTCAACCAGGACAATTTTTCCTTCGACCGCCGGCGAATATAGCGCCCCGTCAAGTCTGTTATCGATAACTTCCTCGGTACATCGCGCCGCCGGCATGGGTATGAATTCCACGGTATGGCCAAGCGACTCGAACACTTGGCGGTAGAAGTCAACGGTAATCCCCTTTGGTTTTTTAGGATCGCTGCCATCGCCGTAAGGAACCCAGGGTTCGTAGCCGATTCTAAAATTATCAGCAAACCCTATCGCCGTCAAAAAAACCAGAAAAACTAAAAAGAATCTTGATTTCATAGCTACTCCTTAAGCATAGTTCAATCGTTAGAAAGCGTTCGAAAGGAAAATCACAACCAGTCTTTGGGAAACTGACCTGGAAAAAAAATTATAATAGAACATTGTCAATAAATCAATAAAAACGATGGAGTTGGGATGAGGGCTTTGTGCGCTCGATGGTTTCTGCGTAGGGGCATATTAAGGCTGATGTACAAAAATCGGTAAGGCGAATTGGAAAGCGATTGCGATGGATAAGGGATGGAAGATTTTTTGCATTGTTATTTTTGCCTTTATGGAAGCGGAATAGGGGTCCCTTGAGCTGGAAATGCCATCATGCTTTGCATCCGATTATTTATTTGGAAAAACGCAAATATCACTATTTTCTGACACAGCAAGATAATAGCTTATGCCGGAATTATCACACTCCTGAATTATCTATGGAAAGCAGGGCTTTTTCTAAATGGATTATATTGACCGGGAGAGTAGTTCAAGTAAAGCAGCGCCTGGCTTCTAGGTTTTTTTCCCGAGCTAGTCAATTAACCTGAAATACGTAAAAAAAATGATGGATGAATTGGGCTCTTCTCACTATAACCCAGGAATGGAGGATCACATGAAAGACGTATTAAAACTAAAACCGGGAGCCCTGGCCACATGCTTTTTACTGCTGTCACTGTGGGGATGCACCAACGCAGCCCCTCCACGCCAAGCCGAACGCCCTGCGGGTGGGGTTCCCGACGTGGCGCTCTCCTCGTCCCGTGCGCGACATGAACTGGTAAGAGAAGCCATCGGGGATGGCCCCTTTGCGGTTGGAAGCTCATTCCTGGAATTGGAACCCGCCAAGGTGGATCAACTGGCGACTGAAGAGGGTTTTTCCGCCAGGAGCTTGGCCTCAGGCGCCCATACACGACTAGGCATTCCTTTGGGCTTGGAGGCTATGGCGGCTGATGATGCGGGACTGATCCGTTTTCATATCGATGTGCCGTCAAAGATGGCTACTGCCTTCCCGGAAAAAAGCCATGGTTCTGAAAATTTGGCATTCTTGCTCTATCCTACGGGCCAGGACAACGGCAGGCCTGAAAGGGAGCTATGGAAGGGTGCCCAGAAGCTGCCGCATGCCCAAGGAAGGGGGGAAATGCCTCTCTGGGAAGATCTAGATGCCCGCTACCCGCTACCCGCTGATCGTGTTCTCCCATGGATGGACCGCCGAGCCCATCATCCACCTGCCAGAGCTCAAACGCCTAGCCAGTTGGGGCTATACCGTACTAGCCGTATTCCATGGCGATAAGCGCTGGACGGACGAACCGTCTTTTATCTTGCAATTCAGTCCCCGTCCCCTTGCCATGCAGGCAGCATTGGATGCCCTTCTTGCGCATCCCTACTATGGAGGGCACATCGATGAGAATCGTGTGGCAGGTCTTGGCGTGAGCGCAGGAGGAGCTACCGTGTTTGCCGTACTGGGCGCGCGGCTTATGGGAAACCTTGACTTTTCCAACCCCCGATTCAAGGCCGGCGCAGGGCACTGGCCTTACTTGAGTGGGAGCCTCTGGGCAGGATCGGAAACCCGGGTGAATCGTCCTTTTCTGGGCGTGTCGGGAACCCTCGATACCAATGCATCCCTTGAAGAAAATCGACAGGCTCTGAAACGCAGCTCAGCGCCAGCCTACCTTGTCGCTCTAGATGGGGAGTCTCACTGGGTCAGCCAAGGCGCCCAGATAAAGGCTGTTACTTGGACTGATCTATTTTTTAGGGCATACCTGCTGGACGAACCGGGGGCAGCCGAGGTCTTGGCTGACACCGGCTCCGTGTCCGGGGCTAAGCCGGTGGACCATTTGAAGGTGTACCGGGAGCCGGGGCCATAGCCGTAAGGCCTAGTGACTGTCACTCATGCCATATGTTATAAGCTTCCTATGAATACCGCAGAGCTCGATAAAGCAGTCGCGTCATTTAATGATTTCTCGGGAGTCATCTTGATTCGGGAAGGGGGTAATACCCTTTATCAAAAGGCTTGTGGCTTAGCCGACGTTGCCAATGGACGGCCCAACCGGCCTGATACCCGTTTTGGGATAGCCTCTGGGTCAAAGTCTCTAACCGCCACGGCTATCTGTATCTTGGCTGAGAGGAATAAGCTTAAACTCGAGGATTCTCTTGCCCTTTGGCTGCCCGATGACTGCCCACCCTTGGCCGTTGATGTCAGCATACTCGATCTCTTGTGTCACTGTTCGGGCTTGCCCGATTATTTTGATGAGGATGAGAATGTTGACTTTGCAGAGATTTGGCGCAAGGTGCCGAATTATTCCATGCGAAGCCCTGCTGATTTTCTGCCGCTGATCAAGGCATCTAAAGCGCATCCGGAGCGTAAAGGTCTCTTCAGCTATAATAATGGTGCCTATGTTTTACTGGCTCTGATCGTTGAGCGCGCGTCCGGCGAATCCTTCCCGAAATTCGTCACGGATGCCATACTGCGCCCCCTGGGTATGGATTCATCCGGTTACTTTTTCTTAGACCGTCTGCCGGAAAACTGCGCGACGGGTTATATCCAGGATGAAGAAGGTTTGCGGTCAAATATCTTCGAAATCCCGGTAGTCGGTGGCGGCGATGGTGGCTTATACACGACGGCCGCGGATATGGGCCGCTACTGGGACGGGCTTTTAGGCGGCCGCCTCCTCGGCCAAGAGATGCTAGCTCGACTACTGGAGCCGCGTATCCATGTTGAGAATGACGTCTTCTACGGCTTGGGTATTTGGATAATCAAACAGGATGCCGGCATCCTCAAATATTACCTGACTGGCGGTGACCCCGGCCTTTGCTTTTATTCAGCGCGCTACCCCGAGCAGAACCGCGATGTCACCTTTATCTCAAATGGCGAATTTGATGATTTTCAATTGAGCATGATCCTCGAAACGGCCATACTCGCAAAGTAATAAGCCTCTGTTTGCCTGAGGCGTTTCACTACGGCAAGGTTTCCGGCACTGAGTAGCGCATTGCAAGAACTAAAAACAGGGTGTATCTTTATGCTATGGGGGGAATATCATGTTCACTGCTCCCGCCCGCCGAATTACCCTTTCTGTAAGCCTAGCGGTTTTCACGCTCTGCTTTCTTGCCGGCTGTCCGCTAAAGAAGATCCCCGGGCCCGATCCCACTGAATACATATACGACCTAAGTGGAACGGGCAGCCTCGTTATGGGAGATGGCTCCAGCTACCCTTTGAGCTTTGCCCTCTCACAATCAAGTTGGCCCGATTTTCACCTTCCTTCAAGCTTTGACTCCTACCTGCGCATCTATGCCTACTTTGAGGGCAGCCCCCTCTGCCTCTTTATCCAATTGGAAAAGGGCGATAGCCGTTGGTCAGCTAAAAAATCCTCATCTAAGCCATATTGCCATATAGCCTATGGCCCCTATCCCGACGGCCTCATTTCCGGGACACCCTACAAGATGGACGCTAGCGGCATGAAGGTTTCTAGCGCTTCTGGAAATTCCGATATCATCACCGCCCTATCTTTTACCTCAAAGGCCATCAAAGCTTTCGAACCACATGTCGCCGGCTATTCGGGGTCGGTATCGAGCGTGACGGTAAACTTGAAGTTCTCCGCGCCGCTTGGCTACGGCTTCGTGGGCCATGCTTCCTCCATGACGGCGGACCAGGCGCGCTTCATGGACACGCGCTCAAGGCTTGCCGCGGTGAGCGCTGAAATTGATTCAGGCCTGAGGCTAGACCCGGCGGCATGGGCGCCACAGCTGGTGGCAAGCTTGACATCAGGGCTGAGCGACCCGCTTGCCAAGCTGAAGGTCATCCATGATTGGATAGCGGAAAACATCTACTATGACAAATGGTGGTATGAAACATATTACCTGCTTGATCCGGCCTCCGCGAATGGCGACGAGTTTGTCGACAAGTCTCCATGCGCCGTCCTCAAGAGCCGCAAAACAGTCTGCGGCGGCTACTCCCTCCTCCTGTGGTACTTGGGTAAATTCGCCGGCCTGAGGGCCGAGGTAGTGCGCGGATACACCCGCAGCCTGTCCGAGCCCGGCAAACGCGCCGACCATACATGGAACATCATGAGCGTCAATGGCTCCGTCTACCATATCGACGCAACCGCCGATTCTTTGAATTCCTATAGTATTTCAAGAGAGTGGCTGAAAGCAGATGCGCGAGCGGAATGGTTTCTGCCGCCGCCCGATCTTTTTACCATGTGGCGCTATCCCTATGAGCTGGCGCATCGCTACCCAAGCCAGGAAGCAGATGATACTGCCTTCTACGCTTCGATTCCGCCTATCGGCATTATGACGGCCGGATCCTATCTATCGAAGGCCTTCCTTGAAAAGGGCTTTACCTTGGGCCCGGGGGCCCAATCCCTGGCTTCAACGGAAGGCCTATTGGAAATCCCCTTCAGCATTCCATCGGGCGGGGGAATGACGCTCAGGGCTGACGTCTTGCACAATTCTGGCGACGCGAGCGCCGACTCCCATGAATCCTTTGTGGAGCGGAGCGGGCAAGAGGCGAGGATTGTGGCGATAGCTCGCGATGCCGGATATCGGGCCATACGACTTTGGCTTTCCGAGTCAGGCCAGTGGGCATTCCTTGGCCAATTTATCCTAAAAGGCGGCAACGCAAGTAGCCAGGAAGCGGCTTTTCCCCGCCACTTGGATAATTACTGCGCGCTGGGCGCCCTCCTACAGGCTCCCCTGCGCGATAACCTCAAAGCCGGGACTAGCGCCATTTTCAGCCTAAGCGCCCCAGGGGCAAACGCTTTCTATTTTGGCAGCGCCGCCATGGGCTGGCAGAGCTTCAGCGCCTCCGCAGAGGCCTTCAACGGGAACGTCATACTGCCCGACCAGACGGGCTCCTTCTATGTTGGGGCGACGGTGGAAGGCAGTAGCTACAGCCTACTAGAATACAGCCTGGGCCCGTAGTAGTGACAGTCTTGTCACGGTAATAGCGCTAGTGGCGGGGGATCAGCTATGAGCGCCTCATCCGTCATGGTGTGCATATACACGGTTCTCCATTCAGCACCAACTCGTTTGAAGCGACCTATTCCCGCGTCACCGTTATTCGACCAGTCCGACGACCACGAAGCGGTACGGGATCTCCAATAATCGCCTCCCATGCTGAAACAATAGCGTGCCAATGCCCTGTCATCAGGTCCGCTAGGATTATCAAGTATAAGCCGTACCTGCGCCAATGTTATGATGCCGCGGATATTACTCGGATTGATATCAACGCGGCTAGGAGGATAGCAATGGAAATTGTATCCCCCGCCAGCGGTTATAGAAATGCCGCCTTCAGCCTCTTGGCGGATATCGGCGGCCTTATTTTCATTTTCCACAAAGTCCTCCACATACAGCGCGCCGTGTATCACGGAGTCATTTTGAAGAATGATCCATTCACCGGTGTTTTTAAGCAATAGCGCCCGCATATTTCTGATCTGCACCCGGGTATTAGGGGCCGGATTATCATCCACTGCTTGCGTTTCGTCAGTGAACAGTTGGCCCCATACCGTGAAGGCACTCCAATCAAGCGGGCAATTATTGCCATAGGATAGCCGTGGACCATATTTCCAATCGCAGCTGTCAGGAACCCCGTGTGGAATTACCTCATGGGCAAGGCGCATGTCATCAAGCATCTCTTGTAGTCTAAGATGTAGTTTATTATCCCCGATAGAACCGCATGAAAAGTAAAGAAAGGCTACAATGGCAAGAATGTAATTTTTCAGATTCTCCTCCCTTAAGTTTTAAGCTATACGCCAATGACTATCCCTCTTCAAGTTTAAACGTATAATGAGCCCAGATGTCAAGACAATTATTTCTTGACGAATCAGTGGACGGCGCCCTCCTTTTTAGGCTGCTGCTTCCATGTTCTTTGACATGAATGATTTGAAATATATTTCATCAGGCGTCTGGTATCCCAAGGACT
>JBGSOB010000134.1:0-19067 GCA_041739325.1 Treponematales bacterium | reverse complement strand
GTCGTCCAGGTAGCCATCAGGGCGCATCCCCTCGTGATAATCGGCGTTCCCCAAGGCGATATCAAAATCCCAAACCGGTCCTGCCCGTAAACGCCCGCTTCGGTCCTTGCTCATATAGCTAGAAAAACGGAATCCGTCGATATTCCTGCAGAGCTCATTCACGAGGAGGAAATCCATAAAAGACTCAGGGTCCAGATAGGCCTGATATCCGCGCTCAGGGTCTATGGCAGAGACTGAGCAGAGGGCGGCTTCCATTTCCAAAAGATAGCTTGATATGTAATCCTGCTGGGCTTGGCTGATATCTTCAGCGTTTGGTTCGAAGACGGAAAGGTTTTTTGCCTGAAGGCCGGGGCAATACCATTGGCCCAGTTCCCATTTATCTATTTTTAGCAGATAACCCCCTGACAGGGTTTCAGGCGATTGTTCTTTTTTCCCCATTTTGCTTATGTTTACGCGGTTTTTTCCAGGTTTTATTTTTTCCGTTAACAGGTAAATACCCTCGTAGCTTGGTTCAAGATCCAGCGTGTTTTTAAGGTAAAGCTCCACAAAACGCACCCGGGGCGCGTAGTTCCCCGTGTGCGCGGCTAAGCGATAGGCGCTGTAATTGCGCAGGAGGCTCTTGTCCGCATAAGCCGCGTGCAGGACAAAATCGTTATCTGCAGGAAGGCCGCAAAAAGCCGCGTTCTTGCTTGCCTCCACTTTCGCCGGATCGCGCAGCTCCAGGGCATAGGATTTTTTGGGCATCACTAACGAGCTTTTTCCCCGCGCGCGCATCCCGGCCGTATACAAGGCTAGGGGTCTGTGCGCCTTCAGAAAAGCCTGATAATCATCCGCAGCTTTCCATCCCTGCTCATAGACCCGCAGTTGGTAAATGCCGTAACCATCGGCGTCAATCCCGCCCGTGGCTTCCGCACACATCCCGGGTAAGGGAAGGGCGTCCCAGTCCAGACCCTCCGCAGCCCCTCGATAAGAGAGAGGTAGGTGAAGGCAAGCAGAACCCAAAAGAAGCAAAGCCAGCGTGATAAAAAGAGCTAAAAATATTTTGGCGAAGCTCGAGCACCTTAGCAAATAAATTTTCTTCATGACCAAAGAATAGCACGAAAAAAGGCGGATAAAGCCTTTACTCATGGAAAGACAAAAACTTCCCTCGGTTCGAGCTCATAAACCCCTAAGCCCTTGTTGCCATGAGGGCATCGCAAAACCTCCTCTCACCGCTTTTTTAGCTTGCGCCTTTTAGAATTCTCAGTTAAACTACTGTAGTTTATTATAGACTACAAGGAGCTACAATGATTCAGAAACCCATCCGTTTTTTGTCGGCATCGGCCTTCGCCTTCTGCCTTTTCATATCAGCTTGCGTTTCTAGCGGTTCGGGCTCCCCTGAATACCTTCGCACGTCCTTCCCCGCTCAAAAGTCCATGGCCAAGGGAGCCTACTTCCCCCCTTTGGCGGCTATCGAGCCAGACCCAGCGTCGAGTTTAAAAACCAATGCCAAGGACTGGTACAAGGATGCAAACTTCTACCATATCTGGGTAAGCGCCTTCGCAGACTCGGATGGAGACGGCACGGGAGACATCAAGGGCATTAGCATGCGCCTGGATTACCTCAAAGACTTGGGGATGACGGCTCTCTGGCTCTCCCCCTTCCTAAAAAGCAACAGCAACCAATCCAACCTCCACGGCTACGACACGACAGACTTCCTCCAGGTAGACCCGCGGCTAGGCAGCAACGAAGACGCGCGCGAACTCTTGCTAGCCGCCCACAAGCGGGGCATGCGCGTCATCTTTGACATGGTGCCCAACCACGTCTCCAACAAGCATCCCTGGTTTATCGATTCTCAAGCGGGGAAGCCGGAAAAGAGGGACTGGTTCCTCTGGACGAACAAGATTCCGGAAAAGGGATGGAAGGACTGGGGCGGTGGCACGGCCTGGAGGCAGGGCGGGCAGAACGCTCAGTCTCAAGACCAAGCCTACTACGCTATCTTTTGGTCGGGCATGCCCGACCTCAATTACCGCAACCCCGATGTGCGCAAGGCTATCGCAGATGCCTCCATCTACTGGCTCAACATGGGTTTTGACGGAGTGCGCATGGACGCCGTCCGCTATCTCTTTGAAGACCCACAGAGCGGCGAGAACGGAGTTGCCAAGGTTCTGCCTGAGACGGTGGAATACTTTCAACGCTACCGCGCCGAGGTTCTCGACGCTTATGGCAAGCTCGGCTTTGACAAATTTATGGTAGCGGAAAACTGGACGGGAGACCGAGACTCCCTCCGGGAATTCATTACAAAAGACAGCCGCGAGGGCTTCCAAATGACCATGGACTTCGGCTTTGGCGGCATGAGCTACCAGAGCATCAATGGTGGGGCGGAGTACTTTAGCTCCGAGGTCGGGCTCCAGACCTATTGGTCTGAATTCGTTGCGCCCTTCCTTGCCCAAACCGGTTGGCTGGCTACCTTTCTCAACAACCACGACAATTACCAGAACCGCCCCTTTACCCAGTTTAAGGGGCATCAGGGCAAGATCGGTCTTGCCATGGCCTTGCAGTACACGGGCTTGGGAACGCCCTTCTGGTACTACGGCAATGAGCTCGATATGGAGGGGGCGAACACGGGACGGGATACAAACTTCCGCCAGCCTACGTCCTGGGAAAACCTTCCCTCAAAGCGCCGCGACCCCGCCAGTAACTTTCAGCAACTCAAGCGCCTGACGGCCCTGCGCGCCGCCAGAGCATCCCTGCGCCGGGGAGATTACCGCCCCCTAGAGAGCGGTTCGGAGTCTATTGTCGCCTACCTTCGTGGAATTGAGGGCGAGGAAAGCCTTGTCCTCCTCAACCTCACAGCGGCGGAAGCAAGGGCAAAGCCGTCTATTGCCGGCGCCGACAAAGCCCGCGTTCTTCTCAGCTCAAACCCCGCCCTCATAGCGGATGACAAAACCCTTGATATTCAGGCGGGGGTTGAGCTCGAGGCCTTCGGTTGGGCCGTCATCGCTCTTGAATAGTCATTGCCCGCGAATGATCAATCCGCTGAGCCATTAGCGACAAGCTCAAGTTCGGCAAACCATCCATAATGGTCGGAGAGGGGTAGGGCCACGGGCTCTACCCCTTTTTTCGCTTTGAGGAAAAGCCCAGGCTGGCTTTCCTTTCCCACCGCCTGGGCGGCCACGACCTTCCAGGCTGCGCTTTTAGAATCAAGCAGGAAGACGTGGTCTATATTGGCGTCAGGCTCATTGGGGTAGTTACCATAGGCAACAAGGGGGTTGGCCCTGTCCCAGGTGGGCGGCTGTGCTCCGGGGTAGAGAATTTCCGCCACGTCTATAACTGAGGGACTGTCCGCGATAATGCGGTAGGATTCTTCCACATAGGCCGGGCCGGCGTTGAAGTCACCCGCTAAAAGGACGGGAAGGCCTGTCCGATTTCCCTCCTCAATGAGGGCATCGCGCAACTCGCGCATTTGAGCATTCATAGCTGCCAACTGGGCCGCATCATCCGGGATACCGGCTTTTGTGTCTACCGCAACGGTATGGGTTCCAAGAAAGAAAAAGGCCCCGCCATCCGCATTTTCAATGCGGGCTCTCAAAATGCCTTTCTTGGCTAAGGAATCAATAAAGGTTGTTTTCTTAAAGGGCTTAAAGGACCACGTGCCGACCGTATAGGGGGCTTTGACAAAAAGAATCAAGCCGGAGTTTAGACCGATAATGCTGGTATTCCTTGGCCTATACGCCTTGTAACCTAGGGCCATCATAGCCTTTTCTATGGGCGCGGCGAGCTTCCCCGTCCACAGCTCCTGGAGGAGGATGATATCAGCCTTCAGTTCCGTCGCCATAGCCGCCAGGGCTGCCGGCGCCGCCTTGGCGCGCTTCTTTACCTCGGGCACGTGGTCGCTGCCCATGGCGTGGAGGAGGCCGAGGTTGTAGCTTAAAAACTTAAGCGAAGCGGGGGAAGGGACTGAATCCGAGTCAGCCATAAGCAGGGCGCCACCAAGTGAGATAAGGATAATTAAGATAGATGTTACTTTCATACAAGGATTATAACGCCTTTTCTCAAGGGCGTAAATGCACGTACAGAGCTCAAGCCTAGCGTTGACAGCAATGTCGGCAGGTCCTAGACTCAGGACACAGGAGGCCCCCATGCGGCTCTTCATTACAGGTTCAAGCGGCTCAGGTAAAACGACCCTTGCCAGAAAGATTCGGGAAAAAACAGGCGTAGAAATAACGGATTTGGAAACCCTCAGCTGGGAACAGGACAGTCAACGCTTTGGAGTCAAACGTGCCCCCGCCCAAAGGGAAGAGCTCCTTAAAAAAATCCTTTCCAATGAAAACTGGATTCTTGAAGGCTCGGACATATCCTGGGCGGAGCGGGGCTTTCGCATGGCCGATTCCGTCATTCTTGTAGATCCGCCTCCGGCTAGGCTCAAGCTCAGATTGATCCAGGGCTTTATCAAGCGTTCTTTAGGTATAGAAAAAGCAAGGGGTTTTGAGTCGCTAGAAGATTTGCGACAGACTATAAAGTGGAACAAGGAACGCTCAGCCTCAATCCGCCTTCTTTTAAACAGATTCGAGGTAGAGGGCATCCCCGTCGTCAGGCTCAGGACTCTGGCAGAGGAAAAATCATTTCTAGCCTCGCTTACTTAACACATTATCCTTGAAAACTTTCTACAAGCCTGCCAGAGCAGGAGTTGCATTTGAAAATAATAAACCTTAACAATATTTGATGGCACTGAAATAACTGAGGCATGCTATAATCTAAGAATCAAACTCAAAAGGATGTACCATGCCAAAAATCAATTCCCGCGTTTTCAGTCTTCTCCTCTCAGCGCTCGTGCTACAATCTTGTTGGCTTGATACTTCAGCTACTCCCAGTCCACTGCCCAGCGGAAGTCCTTTGCCTTCGCTAAACCCTTCGCCTACGGTGAGCCCTTCACCCAGCGCCAGCCCCTTAGTGGAAGATCCTATTGAATGGACTCATTTCCAGCCATCGGCAGATAGCCGTATCCTCTATGTGTCCAACGATGGCGATGACGCAAGCGGCCGGGCCTACGCCCTCTCGGAGCTGACCGATCCCTTTAATCCCGGAGAAGTGTTAGCCTTTTCCAGTTTTGCGGCCGCCAAGGCACTCAGCCGCGAGGGCTACCCGGACTGGATACTCCTACGCAGAGGCGATACTTTCTCCGCCAATATCTCAGCCCGTTCCGGAAGGAGCGTCGCTGAGCCCTCCCTTATCGGAGCCTGGGGCGCAGAAGGTTCCCTACCCATACTCAGCCCGCTCAACATTCAAGAAAGCGCCCTAACCATTGGCGGCAACACCCACTATGCCGCCATCGCCGATATCGATTTCTACGCCAGAACCCGTGACCCAGCCATCAGCGCTTACGCCATTGACGGAGTTGTCGGCTTTAGCATCGTCTCATGGCGCCCTATAAGCAACATCCTCCTCGAGGGCTGCCGTTTTAGGTTCTTTGCTGGCAATATCATCCAAGCTACCGATACCACAAAAACAGCGATTCAGGATATCTGCCTGCGCCGCTGTCTCATCAGCGACAATTATTCCAATGGCTCCGGCCATTCCCAGGGCCTCTACGCGGGTTTTATTCACGGCCTGCGCCTTGAGGAAAATGTCTTTGACCATAACGGATGGTACAGTCAGGCCCCCGACGCTCCCGGGACAGCTACGATGTTCAATCACAACACCTATTTTGAAGACTGCCATGACGTAAGCTTCACAGGCAACGTTTTTTCCCGCGGCTCAAGCATAGGCAATAAATTCACGGCAAACAGCGGCGTCGCCAGCTCAAGCCTTATTCGGATAAGGGACAACCTCTATCTGGACGGGGAGATCGGCATCGGGCTTGGGGGCAATACGGTACTCGCCTACCGCTTCCACGACATCCAGGTAATCGACAATGTCTTCACGGAGATTGGGCGTTCTCAGCCCACCAACCGCGACCTTGGCTGGGGTTTGGACGCCACGGGTTGGGACTCAGGCATCATAGCCGGAAACCTCTTTGCGCATTTTAGCAACGCAAACGTCAATACCGTGTATGGCATACGCATAGAAGGCGGCTCACGCGATATCAACGTGGAGAATAATATAGTCTACAACCTCAACCCCCACGGAAATAGCCTAGAAGCCCAAGCCCTTGTGCTGGCAGCGTCCAATGTTGTGGAAGGCAGCAGCAACATTAATATCAGCGGAAATATCTTCCAAGAAAGCCTGTATCGTCTTCGCGCCATCCAATGCAACGACTCCGAAGATCTAGGCGGGTTTAACTTGAGCGCCAATAGCTACTACAATCCTGAATCGGAAACAGCCTTCTATGTTGACGGATCACTCCTCAGCATGAGCGCCTGGAAGACCCTCAGCGGAGACTCCTCCGTTTTTGCAGAGTTTTCCTTCCCCGAGCCCTCACGTTCGGTAGCCGCCTATGCGGCCGGCATCGGCGCCGGCTCTAGTATCGAATCTTTTATACAAGCCTGCCGCGCCCAGAGCCGATTCAATTGGAGTGAAAACCTTAAGGCCGCCACAGTCAACGATTGGCTGCGGGCGGGCTTTGGCCGCTAGCGCGCCAGGTTGAGGATAAGCTTAAGCCTCTAAAGATTGAAGCAAAAAGGTACTACCTGGATGTCAAATTTTAATATATGAAACAGACCAATGTTTTTAAGGCGTAGTAGACCGCTCTATGAGCATTAGGATTTATATTTTTAATTTTTCTCTGCTTTTGCAAATAATCCTCGATCCGCTCCTTTTTTTATTTAATCTCACGCACCGGGATCGAGGCTGATTCCCGGGAATATACCATCGGCGTTGACAAATGCTTTTGAGAATCCACTAACGGCCATAAGGGTTTGATCCTTCCTTTTCATTGGGAACTATCCAACGGCTTTCTATAAGCTATCGCGATGCCGTTTTTCTAGCTATTCATTCGCACTTCAGATTTGAACCGGCGAAACAATTCCGCTCCATAAACCAATAAAAAAGCTAGAGAGCAAAGATCCAGCAGATTTCAGGGCCTAGGGCAGATGGCTGAGGAACTACAGCATGAAGCTTATCTTTGCAGCCTCCTTCTCGGTAAGGCTCGGCTGGGTTTACAGATTAAGAAGGACAGGCCTAGTACCTGCGCTCGCCATACCTATCCCCCCACGACTTCTTGCCTTGCTTATCCTTGCCGGCTTGCGGTCTTTTGTCGTTCAGGGTCCCTTCCGTTTCAGCTTGTAGCGCCAGTATTCGCCGTCAACGGGAGATTCAGAAAAATAGAGGTATCCGTCCCGGATGTAGAAATAACTGGAGAGACCATAGCCATTTTTATAGTCCGTCTCGATTCGGTTTCCCTTGACTTTGTACTTATAGGTACCCGCGATGGGCGATACCGGATAATCGTCCCGGGCAGTGGCGTCTAGGGAAAAACGCCCGTCCGCATTAAAGGTAATATAGCCGTTCACTGCGGTGTTCTTGATGGAGCAACCCTCATACTCCCATTTTCCCACCAATCCTGAGCCTTTTGTCAGATCCGGCTTGGAGTGGCAGGAAAAAAGCGCCGCGGCGAGGCAAAGACCGAAAGCAATCGATGGTGCCGAATAGCTAGGACGCCAATCCCCTGCCTGTGATTTCTTCAAGATACCTCCTTGAATATCGGGAGCCAGGTAGGGCCCGGTATTCTTTCATTTGAAATTATAACCCTGCATCGGTTATTTTTGGAATAAATACGCAGACAAGCGCCGCAATATATAAAAATAAAATTTAGAATGAACCCAGCTCAACTGATGTCGAAATTACCTTTGACAACCAAGTATTTCAAGCACGATACTTAGCTCAATGTTTCCATTCGGTCAGGAGGCTAATGATGAGAATGTATCTCCTAGCCAGCGTAATTATTCTTTCATTCCTTTGCAGTTCGGCATTTAATGAAGGTTCCTCACCTTTCTACGCGCCGGTAACCCTGTCCGGCTCAATCGAGCTTCCCGCGGGTCATATCGCTGGCCCGGGCGGAATGGAGGTCTATATAACCACCATCGTTGCCGACTACGAGTACCAAACCAAGCATGCTTTTAGCCAGAATGTGCGCATTCCTGCGGGAGGCAGGTCGACCCCCTTCTCCCTTCGCGTCACCGCCACGGACGCCCCCGCTTACAGGCTCAGGTTCTTTCATGAATACGCAGGGTACATGCGATCGGGCTATTACTCGAGTTCCGGCGCTATCGCCTTCCGGGCCGATACACCCGAAATGTGGATCAGCGTTGCTTCCGGCGATGTCTCGGGCCTGCGCATCATCATCCCTGCGGATCCTTCCGTCCTATCCTACGCCGATTTCAAGAAAAAGGCGGAAGTCCTTCGGGAAAAGATTGCCAAAACGATACTCAAGCCCTACTACACCGAGTTCGAGAAAACCCTGGTCCTCCACGACTACCTGATCCAGAAGTTGGAATACTACACGGACTCAGGCGCAGAGCTGCACCGCCTGACAGCTTACCAGGACATCTATAACGACCCCATCCCCCTCATGCTGGGAGTGGGCATCTGCGGATCCTACTCGGATTCCTTCCGGGCCATGGGAAATATGGCGGGGCTTGTATGTGAGACCGTGGTCGCCTTCAAGGAGGTCACCGATCATGCATGGAACCGAGTCAAGATCGGTAGCGGAGCCTACCACCTCGACACGACCGTTGATGGCAACCCCGTTCTCGAAAGATTCTCATACTGCGAGTTCTTGCTTACCGATGAGCAGTTCGAACGTTCTAAGGGTATGAAAGACTTTTACCCGGGGAAGGGTTTGAAGCAGAAGCGGGAGCCCTTCACCATCAAGGCTTTCCTGGCGCCCCACTTGAAGGAACTCCGCGCTCCGACTTACCGCCGTGTCTTTGGGAATATCAGCCTCCCACCCGGCGAGAAGGCCGGTCCCGGAGGGGTAGAAGCGACCTTCTATTTCGATTACGTGGAGAATGCGATATGGGCTGGACGAGTGTGGATTCCCCCGGGACAAAGCCACGCGTCCTTTGTCCTTCCCCTCTTCAGAGCTAACAAGCGAGATTACACTCTCCGCGTCGATCTCGACGATGCCGCGGGTGGCAATCCAGTGTACTGTGATTCTTATTATTCATCCCGCGGCGCGGTTCCAGAAAGGGACAGAGCTACTTTATTTGACCCAAGCGAAGATGACGTCATTGTTGAGTTCGTCGTAGCTCGGAGACCACTACCGGCCCTTGGTCCGGAACCCCTCGCAGTGTCGGCCCTAGTTGAGGGGAGACGGCCCGTGAGGATCAAGAACTCGGCCACAGGCCTCTACTTATTCGAAGGCGACGGCAAGGCCCTCACCGTGGACCTCGCCTCGGCTGATGCCTGGATTCTAGAACGCGCTGCTTCGCCTGAAACCTTTGTCCGAATCGTGAACCAAAGGACGGGCCACGCCCTCAGCGTCGAAGGAAGGAAGGAATGGCTCGAATGCGGCGAGGCGGGCGGCGGTTGGTGGAGCGCCCAATGGACGATCGGATCAATGGCTGGTGATTCGGTTTGCTTCGATAATCGCTGGAGGAAGGAAAGAATCGCCTCCGACTCCTTAGGCGCAGTGCTTCCCCAATGGCGAGCCCCGGTGAATCCGGGCTTAGACCGCTGGATGATCGAAGCTATTGCAGGAACAAAATGATTCGCGACTTCATTCTCGTATTCTTGATCCTCGGAAGTATCAGCTCGGCGGCGTTTGGGCAGGAACTGGAGATCATCGATCTTGGGGCTCCGGCACAGCGCGTCGCCCGTCTCCCCGATCCCGAGAAGACAGGTTCATACATACTGCTAAAGCCCGAACAAAGAATCGACATCCTGGTTCTGGCAGATGGCTACACGGAAATAGATAGGCCCAGATTCAATAGGGACATCGCTACCTGGCACGAACGCTTTTCTTCCCTTTCTCCCTTCCGCGAGCTCAGGAGCGCATTCCGCGTGCGCGCAGTCTGGACGCCGGGTAAGACCTGGGCTAGTCCAGCGGGAACATCCCGGTTCCATACAGGCATCAGCGCTGACAACAGCATCGCAGAAAGAATTCCGCCGGAGTTCTCGAAGGCTCTCTTCTCCGTGCTAGACGGCATGGAAATGAACCGGAGAGTCTTCCCGGGAACAAAGAGGTACAGCAACGTCTATGTCGCCATGCTCGTCAAGTCGGATGCAGGGGGAGGGACTCCGGGCGGCAGGCCACTTCTCGTGCCCTCCCCAGACGGGAAGCGCGTCGTATCGGCCAGTCTGGGAGAGGATTCCCTGCACGAGTTCGGCCATGCCTTCGCCTTCCTGTCAGATGAGTACATACCAATTGCGGAAAGCGCGGCAAGGCCCAAGATCTACCCGAGCCATTCTTTGTGGGATGAAAACTACTTCCCCGCATTGCACAATGTCAGTAGAACACCCGTCGGGGAAAGCCTTCCCTGGAAGCATCTCGCCCCCGGAAGTAGTCTCAATCCCACGCCTCAGAGCCTTATTGGAGTGCTCTGGAGCGGTGGAGAATTCGGGGAGTTCGGGAACTGGCATAGTGAGGCCCGCTGCCTGATGAACGGAGGTCACGAAAACTGGGACCTTGCTAAAAAAAGCCGCGGGGGATGGCTTAGGGATGTGGATAGGTTCTGTTTCTGGTGCGAAGAGATCAATGCCGCATGGATTTACTACTTGACGGGACAGCTAGGCGATACAGAGGACGGCGAAGGATCACTCAAGAAGTGGGAGAAATTAAGAACCGCCTATTATTCGGCATTTCACGTCAAAGAACGCATCAATGAAAAAAATCTGAGCGACCAAGCGGCATCCCTGGCGAAGTCCCCGCTTTGGACCTCCCCGGCTTTTGAAGTCTCTGGAGATCCCTCCTTCCTGACAGGCATGCTTCTCGTGAATACTGTCCTAGACGGGGCCCTCATGGAAAACAAGGGCCTTGCGTGGATAGAGCCCATGACTTCCAGGGGAGATCTATGGATTATCGAGGGCGACCCAAAGGGCTTTGTGCGTATCAAAAATAGCAAAACCGACCACTACCTCAATCTCGAGGAAGGCATGCTCACATGCTCGAAGATCCACAGCGGAGCATGGAGTTCCCATTGGCTCCTTTACTCTTTCGATGGAGAGAGCATATCCTTCATTAACCGTTGGGAAGGGCTTGTCCTTGCCGTTGAGGCAGGCCGAAAGGTTATATGCCGAGCCTTGGATCCGGCTCTGCCAGGACCAGGGCGATGGCAGCTGCTAAAACCTACAGACTGAGGGAATAAACTTGAGCTGCGTAGTAGTCGCATTTTTGATTTCATCATACAATCCTGCCTAAGCCTGGCGGCTATGGTTCATGCCGCCGTCAATAATGCAGGGAATTTGGAGAAAGCGATGGGGAAAATTATTACAACTGTGTTAGGCATTACTATCGCTCTGTGCTTCCTTTTTCTCAGCTGTGGAATAAAGCCGGGAGAGGAGCTGCCATTTCCAACGTCAACGCCCAGCCCGGGGCTTACGCCAAGCCCAGAACCTAGCTTGAGTCCTAGCCCCAGCCCTACGCCGATTCTCAATCCGCCGGAAAGCTTCGAACCCGAGGATGCCCCCACAACGTCGGAGGTTTTAGGCCGCAATCTAATCAGCCCTTGGGGCTACCAAAAAGAAGCGAACCGCGAGCGCCTCTACCCCATCGTGGTGATCGGCATGTGGGGCGAGGGAGCGATCGTCAGCTCCGAGGTGGGGCAAAAATATCCGGCCTTCCACGTGGATTTCTCCGATAATGCCAGCGAAGAGGCTGGGGAGCTTATAGCAGACTGGCTTGATGGGGCCCTCGCGACCGGGCTGCGCATCGACGACAAGCGAGTATACCTTACCGGCTTCTCAGCGGGAGGCTCAGGCAGTTTCAAACTCGTGCGGGGCATGTTAGCAAAAGGCAAACTTTTTGCCGCCATTATCCGCGTAGCCGGAAAAGCGAATCCGTCCTAGCTGATGCCGCCGTAGCTAAGACATCACTCTGGTACCATATCGGCCTGACTGACGATGCCGCGCGCGTCAGCGTTGCCCGCACTACCTACGCCAACCTCAAGGCGCATAGCCTCAACGCCGACGTCTTGGAAAGCGAGACTACCGATACCCTCACTGGTTATACCCGCCAAACGAAAACATTGAGTCGGGGAGGCATAGAAATATTCAAGTATAGTGAGTACGAAGGCATGGGTCACTATCCCGGTCCCTGCT
This sequence comes from Treponematales bacterium, assembly GCA_041739325.1. GTDB lineage: Bacteria > Spirochaetota > Spirochaetia > Treponematales > JBGSOB01 > JBGSOB01. The sequence goes on along the minus strand of JBGSOB010000134.1, from coordinate 6,890 downwards.
ATGAGGATCCGGCCATCTACGACTGGCTCTTCAGCCAATCGCTCGCGCTGCGCTGATCGGGAGGCTTAATCATAGCCTAAAGGCGTAAAGGGGTTTTTGAGTAAAGCCCTTAATCGACATACTGCAGGCTCCAGCGTCCCGCATCGGCATCACCCATCTGTATGGCATCTTGAGTTAGAAACATGAGGTTAAGGTAGTTGTAGGGCTTATCATCACTCTCATAGTACTGACAAGGAATGCTGTAGTGATGATTCGCCCATGCCTGGCCCTCAGGAATTATGTCGGTCTGTATCCATTCTTTTTGTACAGGATCGTAAACCTCAGGCAGTCCGTGAGCCCCGTCGAAAAAACCCTCCGGCTTATCCCAATAGCCGTTGTAAACAAAGACAAGCAAAATTCGGGCGGGGATCTTCATAAGCCGCGCCATGGCAGTAAAGAGACCGGGACGCTGCACACAGTCCCCCAGACGATGTACGAGAACATCGCTGATGCGGGTGTAGGCAGCTACGTCGGGATAACCGGTGATTCCTCGAGCATCTAAGGTTTCAGGGTGAAGGATGTTCGTATCCATCCAACCAGAGAGGGCTTTGAGACGGTCAAAGCCCTCAGGCTTATTTCCCGTTATGCGCGCAAGTGTCTCCGCCAAGAGAGGGTTGTCAAGGTCATAGGCTAGGCCATGGCGCTCCCGCGCTTCATGGGCATAGGCCGCTATCGGCCCCAGGGCCTCAGTAGCGGCGCGCGCTCCCAAGGGATCTCGGTTTACGATGTCGATGCGGATGCTACAATCGATCTCCAGCGTTTCCGGAAACCCTTCAGGGAAGCGGAACTCAAGCCAATTCATTCGCTCGCGTTTAATCAAACGGGTATATGCCGGCTTACTCTTGACGGAAAGGAGCCGCTGATAATAACTGTCCAGCGGTATCTCCACAAGGATAGTCTCTTCATTTTTCAGCATAGGATGCTGGCTTTCTATCAGTTCCCTAAAGCGAAAACGAAAGGACATGTTTATTTCACGCGGCCGGAGCCGCTTGGTAATCCAAAAATCATCACCTACCCTTCGAGCGTGGCTGAGGGCCTTCTCGACCTTGCCAAGCTCATAATAACGATTTGCCAGAAGGTCATTAATTAGCTTCTGTCGCGCTGGGTCTTTCACCATTTCCTCATACTGCAGGGCATAGCGCATGAATTCATCCCAGCATCCGAGCCGGTAGCATATCAAGGCAGCCTCCGTGAGGGGCGCTTCTTTTTTTTCTAAGGGATAGGCTCCCGTAATAATCGAGGAAAAATGTGGAAGGGCGCGCTCATAATCCTTTAGCTTGAGAAGGGCGGTATAAGCCGCGCTAGAGTGCCAATAATAAGGAATAGCCAGGCCCGCGCGACGGTTTGCCTCTATAGCCATGACATACTGCCCCAAGGCAAGCTCCCAGTCTCCGGTAGCGTAATAAGCCTGAGCAAGCTCCCAGTGTTTGTCACCGTTTAACACCGCTTGAGCGCTAACGACCAAAAGACAGGAGGAAAGCAAAAGAGCGAGCGCAAAATGCTTCATGGCCACAAGCCACAGTCTCGTATATAGCCGCTTTCAATTCCAGACCTCATACTTGCTTTTTCACTTCGTGGAATCTACAATTTAGAGAAAGGCATTGGATGCCGCAATCGCTTTACCGGTAAAAGGAATAAATTCCTAAGGCTGAAGGATTAAACACCCTGACTCAAGAGAGTTTCAAAGCAGCGTCCTATGGCAGGAGGAAAAGCAACCCATGAATCGACACGCTATACTCGCCGCGCGAACGACCTTCGTTTTTACGCTTATATTGGCTCTTTCCGCTTGCCAGGATATCTATCGCCTGCAGCAGAATGACTTCCTTATCCATGAGCTCTATCCGCAAATGCAAAGCGACGGGAACATAGAGATCGTAGCGGAAGCTTACCCCTATTATTTGAAATTACTCGATACCGCCGTGGAAAACGACCCGGAAAACGAGGAACTCCTCATCGCGGCGGGAAAAAACTACGCTATTTACGCCGACTATTTCGTGCTAAGCCCCGCTAAAACCATGGAAGCTGCGGAATGGTCACTTCACACGCAAGAATTTTCTAGGGCTAAAGCCTTATTTCTCAAGGCCCAAGACTATCTCAGCCGGGCGCTTGAACTAAAGCAACCCGATTTTTCCCAAAAGCTGAACGACTCCGCAAAATTGGCTGAGTTGAGAGCTGAGCAAAACGCGGACAGCTTGCCCGCCCTCGCATGGTTCTGTTTTACCGGCTTTAAGGCCTTTGAATCCGATTCTTTTGACCCAGAACTTATGATATCCCTTTACGGCATCTTCCCCATGGCTGAGCGCGTTTTCGAGCTTGACCCTCTTTGCCAAGATGGGTTTCTACGCGATCAGCTCGCATTCATGTATGGCTCCTTCCCCTCCTCCATGGGAGGAAGCGAGGAAAAAGCACGCTCCCACTTCAATACAGCGCTTGAACAGTCTATAGCCGGCATAGCGAGCTACGTGGCCATAGCCTCCTCCGTCTCCATCAACATCCAAGACAGGGAAGAATTCGTGGAGCTCCTCGAAGATGCCTTAAAAATCGACCTTGAAAGCGCTCCGGAGATAAGAACTCGGAACAGCGTCTATCGACGCTACGCGGCCTGGCTTCTCGACCACCAAGATGATTATTTCTTGTAAACCGCAGCCTAAACGGCGTAGTATATCTTATTTGTCTCATGATTTTTTGATTTTTGCAGGTCTGCAACGTAGTCAAATAAGGAATACATGCTAATCCTCATACCCGGTCGGCATCATCTACTCACAAAATTTCAAGAGCGCCTCCTCCTTGGTCTCTGCGCCCAAGACCCAGATGTCTACGTCGATCTTGACGGTAGGCCGCTAGGCTCAAGCGAGGACAAAATTGAGGCAATCATCTTCGCGCTTACCAGTTCCAACCATCAAAACACGCGGCGCAATCCCCTCCCCTTCCATTTGCGGGCCATGGCGATACAGGATTTTGCCAACGCACTCCCTCTGCCGGTTTACGTTTTCGGCATCCCCGATCTGGGCGTCTTGCCGGACTTCGCCTCCTACGTTCTTAAAAGCATCCGCCATCAATCCGATGGGCGTTTTTCGCTTTCTCCTCAAAACAGCGTCGTCGTCTGTTCGACACCGGTGCTGGAAGGCTATGAAAAATTGGGCTTTCGCGTGCAAGGGGCAGAACTGAAAACACGGGATTATAAAGAATATCGCGCCAGCCTGCCCTGGGAAATCGTTGAGCGCATAGCGGCCGCGGGCAGGGACTGGAAGGATGATGCCTGGGTCTTGGAGCGCATCCACCCCGCCAGCTCGGAAATCTTCCGCAACTACGGACTGGGCGAGCGCGTGGCCATGCTCTTTGCCGACGGCCTCATCGGCCAAGACGGAGACCTCACCGAAACCCGCGACTACAACAGCTACGTGCGGCAGATGGACGAGATCGCCCAGCTTAAGTTCGAGGAGACGCGGCCCTTCATCAAACCCGGCCGCATAGGCGACATAGGCTGCGCCGTCGGCTCCTGGATAAAGCTTGCCTGCGCAGAGCCCGGCCTGCGCGAGAGTGATTTTTACGGGGTTGAAGCGGCCCGCCAGCTCTACGCCCTCTGCCAGCAACGCAAGGAAAACGGGGAATTTCCAAATCCCTACGTCTTCTTTTCTCAAAAGAACGCCGTTAGCGGCCTCTGTTTCCCCCCAGCCTCAATGGATTGCATCCACAGCTCTTCCCTTACCCACGAGATAGAAAGCTATTCCGGCCACGCCGATCTTCTGCGTTTCATAGACAAGCGTCTAGCAGAGCTTTCCCCCGGCGGGCTTTGGATAAACCGCGATGTCCTTGGTCCGGAGGATGGCTCGCGCGAAGTCCTGCTCTGGCTCAGCCCGCTAGACGGAATGAATCAAGGCGCGGACTTTGAAGCCAGGACGCGGGAGGAATTCAAGGAGAAGCTCGAGGCCCTCTCAAGCCGCGAACGCTTTAAACGCTTCTGCCGCGATTTCCGCCGAAGCAGCGATGGCCCTCTGGAAGGCGCGGTCGAGTGCCGGAGCCTAATTGTCAATGGCGAAGAATATTACCGCGTCTCTTTAGCTGAGGCCTGCGAATATCTCTACAAGAAGGACTACACCGACAACTGGCAGAGCGAAATGCACGAACGCTTTTGTTTTTGGGGCTTTGAGGATTGGAAAACAGCTCTGCGCTCTGCCGGCTTTAACATAGGAGAGGCAAGCCGCGCCTTTCGCAACGAGTGGATCGTAAAAAACCGCTTTGAGGGAAGGGCTGCCCTCTTCACGGAAGATAAGGGATGCCTCAAGCCTCTGGACTTTCCCGTCAGCCACATGATCATGATAGCGGAACGAGGTTCTTAAGCCAGCTTCAGCCTCATGTTCCCTTCTACCGTTTTGGCAAGCTCCCTCGGCATTCCATACTCCTTGGCCAGGGTAGGAAAGCGGGAAAGGGCCTCCATAATGGCATCCACGATTCCCTGCGCTTTTACGTGGGAAAGATTGCAATCACGGCCAAAGCTCAGTATGTCTTCCCGCGTAAAGCCGTCCTGCTTGCCGTTTAAGCGCGTCTGTTGCATCCTTGTCCACGCACCTTGCGGATCGTAGGCATAGGTAAGGTCAAAGGCTGGCGAGAGGCTCCAACTGCCTGACCTATCCATAAGGAAGCCGAAGTTCTTGGCGTGATCATCCTGGTTCCTCCCCAGCACGTTAAAAACGGCCCGCCTGAAAATTTCCGTAACGCTGTCCTGCCCTAGCCCCAAGCGGCGGGCAAGAAGCACGAGCTCCGTATAAGAATGTGCCCCGGTGACATCGCGGTCCGCATGGGCCAGGGCAGACCAAGACGCGTAGTGGAGCTTGCCCATGCCGCGCCCGCTTGAAGAATCAATGCGGTCAAAACGCTTAATAAGATAATGGAAGTCCGCTCCGTCCTCGATATAATCGGTCTGCGGCATCCATATTCCGCATTCGCGCGCGATGATAGCATAGATGTACTCAACGCGAGTCATACCCTTGGGATCGCGGCCGTCACGGTCCTCATTTTCATCGACGTCGAATTTGAGTATCCACTGCGTGCAGTCCGCGGCGCATTCCCCAGACCCGTCGAAAACGCGGCCGTCGGGGGCGAGCGCCACCAGGGCCTTTGCCCGAGCCCCGCCGGCGCTCGAACCCACGCGGATAAGGCGCAAGGCCTCTGAGCGGGAACCGGCAGAAAGTAGCCCGGCCCTGCGCGACAGATCCCGCGACGCCACCGCGGAGGCAAGGCGCGAAAGGGCGTGGATGTCCAGGGCCAGGGGGGCCCCCGCATCACCCTGGCTGAATTCCTGGGCAGGCTGGTATTCGAGGGCGCCCATGCCCCGCTCTCCGATGTAGAGAAGGCGGTCAAGCGCTGTAACCTTCTCCGGAGGAATACCCCGGTCTGCCATGAACATATCGATAAGCTGGCTGCCAAAACGATCCGGGAGAGAATCGGCAAAGATGCCCGGTAAACCATGAAAACTGCGCTGGCTTATATTGGGGAAGGAATGGAGGCGGGGTGGGCAGGGCATAGTAAGGGGAGAGATATTGATGCCGGAGGCGGCAAAGCCCGAATCGTACTCAAAACTCGCCGTTTCGCTTTGTCCGGGCGCGTATCCCAAGTGCCCGATAGTCGTGCCCCAGAGCCGCACGGTGACTACCCTACTCATGAGCTTCATCCCCCCAGCTAAAGCCTGGGTCAGCCTTTTCACGCACGCGTTTGGGAAGGGTTTGCTTCCCGCCGCCGCCAGGATGATACTCCTCTGAAATGCTAAAGGCATGTTCCAGGCGCCCAAGCTCGCCCAAGCCGCGGAGTATGCGGATGAAGGTAGTCAGGGTAATACCGCCCCCGGAGCGGAATTTAAAGATCAGGGGCCGGCTCGTCCCGCCCCTGGCGGCGAGCTCTTCATCTTTTAGGCGATGGGATCTTCGCAAAACATCGATCCGGCTTGCCAGATCGCGCAGGATAGCTTCATCCGTTAGGAGTTCCCAGGACATCCACGACCTCCTTCCCTTGCTTTGATTATACTGCAATCCTTTTTTAATGTCAAAATTTGTTATCTTTATAAATAATATTTAGCTATTATGATATTTTTTGATCTCTTTAATAAAAGATACGCCTAATCTTATTTACCCGCTATAGAGATGAATGCACGTAAGGCTGAGATCCATCTCCTGTTTGGCCGATGAACTTTTTTACCTTGAAAAGCCCATGAGAGCTGCCAAGCCTTCGCCGCTTGCTATCCCTTATCCCATATCCTAAAATCAAAGCATGAAAGCAAACCTTCCACGCCAATCCTTCAAACGCTCAGCCCTGGCTTTGGTATCGGTTATAGCTCTAGCCCTCTGGGCATCGGCCCCTGCGGTCGCCCAGACAGCGCCGTCGGACAAGCCCGCTCCCCGCCCCCCCCGGCCCTCCATGAGCCCCACGGCAAGCGCGACCCTGGCCCTGCCGGTAAAAAAACCCGTGCCCAAGGCAAGCCCGGCGCCGAGCCCCATCCCCGGCAAGAATTTACGGCCGACTGCCACGGCTGCTAGCGCAAAACCTAGTGAAGCAAGTCTTGTTAAAGACCTCATCCCGGCCCCCGTTTTCAGCCATAGCGCTCCGCCGGCCTTCATGCGCGGAAAAAATTTCGGCCTTGGCGTCACTATCAGCGGCCTGCCCCCCAAGGCCGAAGTCTACCTCGTCTACAGCAACCCGGAATTGCGCAAAGAGGGGCGCTTGCGCGTCTATGCTAAAAACAATCGTTTTACGGCCTTGGGGTACAGTAAAGGATCATCCTTTACACTTCTCAAGGATCATACTTTACACTTTTTGAACAAATGCAGACCCTCTGTGAAGGGGGTATGCGATGGCTT
>JBGSOB010000107.1:0-7176 GCA_041739325.1 Treponematales bacterium | reverse complement strand
GGCAATAGCACGCTCGGCCCTGCGGGAGAGGGCGGGTTTTGAAGCCCACGTTCTTTCCGATTACTTGGCTAAGATGGGGAAGGCCCTTGAAAGCCTTAAGAATTTCGTTGAATTGCAGCAGAATATAGAAGCGGGTGAATTTCAGGGCTTTAGCCAAGCCATCCTGAGCCGCTCCCCCCAAAATACGGCCTTTCTTTTATCCGTGAGGGAGCGGCAACTTTTACCCGACGATGTCGGCCCTGAAGGGGGAGCCTCTGGGGCTGGAGAGCCTGAGTACTTTTTTGAATCAAGCTCCACCTTTGCGGACGGGAATTCTCATAAGAGCATAAAAGGGCTTGCCCTAGCCTTAAAACCGGAAACCCGACTAGCACTCAGCCTTTCAGCGAGCTCCGGCATGGACTCAGGCAGCCTTCCCGACCCCACCCTGCCCATCAGGCAGGCGGACCTTAATCTCTACCGCCTAGCCCGTAGCCCCTCCAGCCTCTACGTCGTGGGCTTGAGCATCTACTTTAACGAGGCTCTCGGGCAGGGAATACACCGGAATTTCGCCGGGGGAACCAGGATTAGAATGAACTGGCAGCCCCTTAAGGGAAGGTGGGGGGACAGTGTGCCGGTAAGCGGCCAATCAGGTAGGGGCTTCAGCCTTCCCTTCCTGGCCTTCGGGCAGGCTTACCTCTTGGAGATTGCGCCGGGCACTGAGAATTTTGGCTATGGGCCCTACCGAGCCACCTGGGCGGCTGCCATCTTAGGCGTCATCTTGAGCTTTAGCCTAGCCTTCCTTTTTTTCTACCTGAGGGACAGGGATTCAGCCCTCAATGCCCTTGTCCTCCGCAGGACTATAGAGCTTGAGGAGAGCCGCGAGGAACTCTTGAGGGCAAATGAAAATCTGGCGGGGATTGCCCAACGGAGCGACCAACTTGCCCGGGAAGCCCAAGAAGCGAGCCGGGCTAAGGGGCTCTTCCTGGCTAACATGAGTCATGAAATCCGCACCCCTATGAACGGGGTTATCGGCATGACGGGACGCCTCTTGGACACCGAGCTTTCCCAAGAGCAAAAGAAGTACGCCCAGATAACCCTCTCCTCCGCGGAGGCTCTGTTAAGCCTCATTAACGACATCCTCGACCTCTCAAAGATAGAGGCGCGCAAGCTTGAATTGGAGCGCATAGAGTACAATCCCCGGCGCCTCATTGAGGACACCCTGGATATGATGGCCCTCAAGGCGGCGGAAAAAGAGCTTGACCTCTGCTGTCTCATGGCCCCGGACTTTCCCGAGCGCGTGTGGGGAGACCCTGGCCGTCTGCGACAAGTGCTCTTCAACCTTGTCAATAACGCCATCAAGTTTACCCAGTGGGGCGGAATCAGCCTGACGGCTGAGCTTGAGCGGGAAGAAGACGGAACGCCGCGCCTTCATTTTTGCGTGAGGGATTCGGGGATAGGGATTGCCGCCGACAAGCTCCCTACTCTTTTTAAGCCCTTTATCCAAGCCGACCCCTCCACCACGCGGCGCTTTGGGGGAACGGGCTTGGGCCTAGCCATTTCCAAGCACCTGGTGGAGCTGATGCGGGGATCTATCTGGGCGGAGAGCGAAGAGGGCCGCGGCGCAACCTTCCATTTTACTCTTCGGGCTGAGGGCTGCCTGCCGCGCCAAGGGCGGCCCCTTGAGCCGCAGAACGCGGGAATCCGCGTTTTGGTGGCAGACGCCTTCATGGGCAGCCAAGAAAAGATGCTCGCCCTCCTCCACGAATGGGGAGCCCAGGTACAGTCCGCCTTCCACTGGGAGGAAGTTAAGCGCTTGATATTAGATGCCAGAAAAGAGGGGCAGCCCTTCCGCCTGATCTTTGTAGACTCCCGCCTCCCCGGCCTTTGCGCCGACGCCTCCATTTGCACGGAGAATGATAACGCGGCCTTCGAAGCTGAGTCTTTAATCCTTATGACGCCTCTCAGTTACAAGGAAAAACTCCAGCTCCCCCCCTGCCTATCCCCAACTCGAAGACTTTCCAAACCTATCCACGAGGAGGGTCTGTTCGATTGTCTTCGTGGCTTGATTGGCTCCGCCGTGTCGCTTGGGACAGGACTAAGTGCGTCTGCGGAAAAGGCAAATGAAAGCAGACCAACCCCGGCCAAACAGGCGGCGCGCATACTTTTAGCCGAGGATAACCCCACCAACCGCTTGGTGATAACTTCAATCCTGTCAAAACTGGGCTATAGCGCGGATTCCGCCAGCAATGGGCAGGAAGCCCTGGATGCCCTGAGAACAGGTAGCTACGATATCGTTCTCATGGACTGTCAGATGCCCATCCTTGATGGCTATGAAGCCACAGCCGCCATCCGCGCTGGCAGGGCCGGTGAAGACAAGGCAGGCATTCCCATCATTGCCCTCACGGCCAACGCCATGGCCGGGGCAAGGGAGGAATGCGAACAGGCGGGCATGGATAGCTATATAGCCAAGCCGATGCGCGCCGAAGAGCTTGATGCCCTCATCAAGTCCTTTATGAGCCGTGCCGAGGGGAAGCGGGAAGATGTTCAGGGTGATGATTTCAGCTTTGACCGCCGCGACCTTCTGCGACGCCTTGGCGGGGACGAAAAACTGGGGCGGAGGGTAGTAAGCATGTTCCTCTCCGATATCCCCGGCCAGCTGGAGAAATTGGGGAAATCCCTCGCGCGCGCCGATATTCAAGGGATAAAGCGCCAAGCCCACTTGGTAAAGGGGGCGGCGGTTACGGTAGGGGCCAAGGCCATGCAAGCAACAGCCTTTGAACTGGAAAAAGCATGCGAAAACGGCCGCATGGAAAGCGCCCGCGCCCTCAGCCTCAGGCTACAAGCGGATTTTGATGAATTGAGGAGAGTCGCCTCTCCTTTCAGCGATTCTAAGGAGGACCCTGCATGAAAACCCTCATAGTGGAGGACGACCCAACCAGCCGTCTGCTTTTGGAAGCCATTCTTGCCCCCTACGGGGAAACGGCTGCCGCGGAAAACGGCCAGGAAGGCCTGGATCTCTACCGCGCTTCACGGGAGGCAGGCAAAGCCTTTAACCTGATATGCATGGACATTATGATGCCGGACATGGACGGTCAGGACTGCCTTAAGGAGATACGCGCCATTGAAAAAAGCGTAAACGTCCTTCCCGGCAAGGACACAGTCATTATCATGACGACGGCCCTCCACGACCCAGGCAACGTAAAGAAGGCCTTTGCGGAGAATTGCGATGCCTACCTGGTTAAGCCCATCGATAAAGCCAAACTGATTGACGAGCTCAAGGCCTTCGGACTCATCTAGGGCCCTTCTCGCCTGCCTTTTTTTTAGGCAGGCGCCCCTTCCCCCAGGCCTTTTTATACGAGAGCTCCTCCTTAAAAGCCCTGGGAAGGGGACAGAGCTCGGGTGCGCTCGCTGGGAATCTTGCATTTCCTTCTTTTTTCCTACCATATGGTAGCATTTATGCTTGGGCAGCCATGGAATTTGGCGTAGAAAGCAAAGAGCCTCCTGCCTCAGCCCCCTCCTTACTGATTATTTTTAAGGCATTTTATACATAGATGGCTATTTTTTAATCAACACGCTCTTACTCCTCCTGCCGCTTTTTACTTTTTAGCCGCCTTTCCTCTGATATACTGCCCTCCCTCCATAGCACAAGCCCGGCTGGAGGGCCCTCGGTGAAGGTTCTGAGGAGCATCTTTTAGTTAGTTAATTCCCTTAAAAAGACTTAACACTGACTGAACTCAGGCGAGGGGGTAGGCGAGGATACTCCGCGCGCGGGTAAAAGCACAGGCGAAGCCTGGGAGTGGGCTCCTGTGGAGACCACTCTGCCTGGATGTGAGCTGCGCGCGGAGAGCCGAGACTCAGGGGGAGACTTCCCCCTTTTGAGGTATTTTTTTACCTTCAAGAATGGCATGGTAATTGCATAGAAATTAGGCGATCTTCGAGATGACCCGAACAGAGGAGTTCCTAGGTGAGTTTCAACCAGATACCGGAAGCCCGGGGAATGTATGACCCCGACTTTGAGCACGATAACTGCGGCGTGGGCTTTGTCTGCGACATTGCCGGAAAGAAATCCAGGGACATTGTGGACCAGGCCTTGGAGGTGCTGCGGCGCATGACCCACCGCGGCGCAACCGGATCTGACCCGGACTCCGGCGACGGCGCGGGCATTCTTATCCAGACCCCCCACGACTTCCTTTTAGCCGTGGCAGAGGAAAAGGGGATAAGTCTGCCTGAACCGGGGCGTTATGCCGCCGGCCTCTTCTTCTTTAGCCAAGACGAGGGGCGACGCGAAACCCACCAGAATATCGTTGCCGCCGAGACCGCGGCGGTTGGCCTCTCCCTCTTGGGCTGGCGGGACGTGCCGGTACGCCCGGAATGCATAGGCGCGACGGCCCGCGGGACGATGCCGGAAATAAAGATGGCCTTTATCTCCGCGGGGAGCCAGGATATTGAGCCCTTTGGAGCGGCCTTTGAGCGCCGCCTCTACACGGCCCGAAAGCGTATGGAAAAGCGCATCCGTACCCTGGAAGGTGCGGATAAGGGCGTCTTCTACGTGGTGGGGCTTTCTTCAAAAACCCTGGGCTACAAGGGAATGCTCACACCCTCCCAGCTTAAGGACTTCTTCCCCGACCTGACCGACCCTCGGCTTAAGTCCGCCATTGCCTTGACCCATTCGCGCTACTCTACCAATACCTTCCCCTCCTGGGACCTTGCCCAGCCCTTCCGCTTTCTTGCCCATAACGGGGAGATCAACACCCTCAAGGGCAACCGCACTTGGATGGCCGCCCGCGAGTCCGTCCTTTCCCACCCCGGCTTGCCGGGCTTGTCTTCCACCTTCCCCGTCATCCAGCCGGGGGGCTCGGATTCCTCCGCCCTGGACAATGCCTTGGAGCTCATGCTCATGTCCGGCCGCCACCTTGCCCAGGCTATGTCGATGCTGGTGCCCGCGGCCTGGGAATCCAACGAGTCGCTTGACCCGGCCCTGCGCGATTTCTACCGCTACCAGCGCTGTCTGATGGAGCCCTGGGACGGCCCGGCCGCCCTTGCCTTTACCGACGGCCGCTCTATTGCCGCGGCCTTGGACCGCAACGGCCTGCGCCCAGCCCGCTATATCCAGACAAAGGACGGGCGGGTCATCATGGCTTCCGAGATGGGCGTGCTTGACATTGACCCTGCCAACATAGAGCGCTCGGGTCGCTTGGAGCCGGGCAAGATATTCTTTATTGACACGGTTGCCGGCCGCATCCTCTCCGACGACGAGGTGAAGAAGCAGATGGCGATTGCCGCTCCCTACGGGCAGTGGCTGGCGGAAAATCAGGAAGAGCTTTTCCAGGCCGAGGACAAGAAGGCCCCGGCCTATTCGGACTCCCTCTTGGCGGCGATGAACTACAGCCGCGAGGAGCTTTCCATGATTCTGGCGCCGATGGCCAAGACGGGGGCCGAGGCAGTGGGCTCGATGGGCAACGACTGCCCCCCGGCGGCCCTCTCGCGCAAGCGCCAACCCCTCTACCACTACTTCCGCCAGCTCTTTGCCCAGGTTACCAACCCGCCCATCGACTCTATCCGCGAGGGTTGCGTCATGAGCCTGGAAACGGTGGTGGGGCCCATGGGCAATATCCTCGTCGAGGGTCCGGAGCTGGCAAAGCGCATGGTGCTTGAGGCGCCGGTGCTTACTGAGGCTTCATTGGATGCCTTTAAGGCTTCCCGCGCAGGCGAGATTGCCCAGATTTCACTCCTCTTTGACCCCTCCGGCGGCGAGGCGGCCTATGCGGCGGCTCTAGACCGGGTGTGCGAAGAGGCGGAGGCGGCGGTGCGCGGGGGCAAGGGCTACCTCATTATCTCCGACCGCGGCATGTCCAAGTATCACGCGGCTGTGGGGGCCTTGCTTGCCTCCGGCGCTGTGCACCAGCACCTGACAAGGCTTTCCATCCGCTCGCGTTGCGCGATCTTCGTAGACTCGGCCGAGCCGCGCGAGGTAATGCACTTCTGCGTTCTCTTCGGCTTTGGCGCGGACGCCGTCTGCCCCTATGGGGCCTACCAGGCCATTGCCAAGCTGATTGCCGAGGACGAGCTCAAAGAGAGTTTTTCCAAGGCTTCCCACCAGTACCTGCACGCGGTAGAGCACGGGATGATGAAGGTCTTGTCTAAGATGGGCATTTCCGCCCTCCAGTCCTACAAGGGCGCCCAGATTTTCGAGGCGGTGGGTATAGGCCCCGAGGTGATGGAGCGTTGCTTTAGCGGCACCCCCAGCCGCGTGGGCGGCTCCGGCTTGAGCCGCTTTGCCCGCGAGGCCCTGGCAGCCCACCTTGAGGGCTTCCGCCCCACCGGGGTTGCCGGCGAGAAAACCGAGCCGGATACCGGGCGCATCTTGAGTTCTGGCGGATTTATCCGCTACCGCCGCGACGGCGAGATCCACGCCTGGAGCCCGGAGGCGATAGCCTTGATACATCAGGCGCTGCGCTCCGGTTCTTATGAGAAATACAAGGAATACGCGGCACTGATGGAAAGCGGCAAGCAGGGGGTTGTCAACCTGCGCCAGCTGTTGCGCTTTAAGAAGGGCAACAGCGTGCCGCTGGAAGAGGTGGAGAGCGAGACGGAGATAGTCAAGCGTTTTGCCACCGGGGCCATGAGCTACGGCTCCATCTCCATGCAAGCCCACACTACCTTAGCCATTGCCATGAACCGCTTGGGCGGAAAGTCCAACACCGGCGAGGGCGGGGAGGACCCGGCCCGCTTTAAGCCCATGGCAAACGGCGACTCGATGTGCTCCAAGATCAAGCAGGTTGCCTCCGGCCGCTTTGGCGTGACGACCCTCTACCTGGCCAACGCCCAGGAGATTCAGATTAAGATGGCCCAGGGGGCCAAGCCCGGCGAGGGCGGACAGCTGCCGGGGCACAAGGTGTCCGAGCTGATTGCCAAGACGCGCTATACCACCCCAGGGGTGACCCTCATCTCTCCCCCGCCCCATCACGATATCTACTCCATCGAGGACCTGGCCCAGCTCATCCTAGACCTGAAGAACGTCAACCCGGAAGCGCGCATCTCCGTAAAGCTTGTTTCCGAAATGGGCGTAGGCACGGTAGCCGCGGGCGTTGCCAAGGGCAAGGCGGAGATGATCCTTATCTCCGGCGGAGACGGCGGCACCGGGGCAAGCCCCCTTTCCTCCATCAAGCACGCCGGGCTTCCCTGGGAGCTGGGGCT
>JBGSOB010000038.1:0-20545 GCA_041739325.1 Treponematales bacterium | reverse complement strand
CCGGGTGATCTCGTGGAACGAGTTCCTCATAACTTGGAGGTATGAGGAATTGCTGCTTCTGGTCGTAGGGTTTGAAGACCGGCGCCGGGCGTGTTCGCTCTTTCATAAGAAATTTTATCAGGTTTTTTCAATTTTGGGTATAAAAAAGGGGCTATCCTTTTTGGACAGCCCCATAACCCTTTATTTTTCCGTCATGATCCACACGCCTTCCCAGGACTCAGGCGGGCTGGCAAGAGGCGTTCGCACTGGTTACGATACTTGGCCGCGGGCGGGTCGCGATCAGCCAGGCAAGCCTGAGGCTTCGCATGAGTTTTTCATGAGTTAGCCGCAGGGGCCTTGAGTCAGTCGGGCTTTTTTTGCAGTATGGGCCGCAGGAAGGGCCCATGGAAGGACAGACGCGCTTTATCTTCATTACTACCCCGCCCGAGCCCTTACTCAGCGAGCTTGAGGCTTTCAGGCGGGAGCTTAGCCTCATCTCAGGTTCGCGCGGGGCCCTGGCCTATCCGCCCCACATCACCTTGAGAACCGGGGCTATCCTGCCACATGCCGAGATTCCTTCTTTTATCAATGGTCTGCGCGATCATCTCCGAGACGCCAGCGCCGCCCCCATTGAGACAGCCGGACATCACTTTACTGAATATCACTCCGGGGGAGTTAAGAAGCATATCCTCTATTACGCTATCAAGCTCAACCGCGAACTTATGGATTTGCATAGGCATCTCTTGGAATATAGGCCCTTCATCAAGGGTCAGCAGGCTGAGTACCAGCCCCACCTCACCCTCCTCTTCGACGACTTAAGCCCCGAGGCTCACGCCCTCCTCCAGCAAGACAGCGCTATCACAGCGCGTCTCAAAAACAATGAGTGCTCCTGGATCTGCGAGCACCTGGGCCTCTATCACAAGACAGGCGATAGCTGGACCCTTTTTGAGCGGCTTGAGCTGGCTTGAGCGGTTAAAGGCTATTGTTCAGCGGAGGCGCTGCGGGAAAAAGAGCATTGAGAATACATTACGTAGATTCTTTGCCTGAGCTGTTCGCGCGCCCTTTATTCATCTAAAAATCCAACTTTTACGAGCTTTTTCATCAATTCATAAATATCTTTTTTATCTCCGCCTTTTCTAATTCCTATATTTACTACAATTACTATAACAGCCTTTTCTTCAACTTTATAAATAATTCGATATCTTTGTCCTGCGTCTCTTATGGAGCGGAACTCTTTTAACGAGCCTTTTAATGCTTTTCCTAATAATAACGGTTCTTTTCCTAATTGTTCTATTTTATTCATTATTTGCGTTCTTATTTTTATTTCTAGTTTATTTAGGTTTTTAATTGCGATCTTGGTGAGTTTTATTTTATATATCAATTGACTTCTTAAACTCATTAAAATCAATTAGCTCACCATTATTCATTTGCTGAATGCCTTTTTTTAATTCAGAAAAGGCCTCTTCATCTGATAATATTTCTAGCGTTTCTGCGATACTTTCATAGGTATCCCATCTAAGAAGAGCAAAAACTTCTTTCCCATGATTTGTTACGGAGATAGTATCGTTAAAATATAATTCATCTTCTAAGGAAGTAATTTTTTTCCTTGTTTCTGAGATAAACATTTTTTTTACCATGTGATGACCTCAAAAATAAAGTAACATATTATGTACAATTAATAAATAATATAATGTACAAATAATAGCTCGTAATTTTTACTTGTCGCTAAGGGCATACACCGTGCGCCCGCAAAGCCTTAGGCATCCCTGGAAGAGGGTGAGAAACCTCCGGGAGGTTTCTCACATTCCTCTTTATTTTTCCGTCATCGTCCAGACCCCTTCCCAGGCTTGGGGCGGGTCGGCGATGAGGCGCTCGCATTGGGCAAGGTACTTTGCCGAGGGCGGGTCTGAGTCTGCTAGCTGAGCAAAGATAGCCCGCGCCTCTTCAAAATGGCCCTGATAGTAGTGCTCAAGGGCGGTAGCAAAGGCGCTAAAGAGGGTCTGGCGCGCGGCAAAGTCGCGTTCCCGCATGGGCTCATAAACGGTTACCGGAATCTTCTTACCAACAACCGCGATGCGTGAAAGTTCACGAACGGCAAAGGCGCCCTCAAGCTCATTGAGGGTGTTCTGCGATATCATCGTGTAGGTGCCAAACTGCTTGTTCACGCCCTCCAAACGGGCAGCCAGGTTGACGGCGTCGCCGAGCATGGTGTAGTCAAAGCGGGTTTTGGAGCCCATGTTTCCCACGACGGCCGGACCGGTGTTTAAACCGATGCGCATATAGAGTTCCTTACCAGTGCGCTCCTTGAAAGCGGGCCGCATTTCTGCCAGTTTTTCTTGGCAACGCAAGGATGCGCGCACGGCGCGGATGGCGTGATCGGGGTAATCCAGGGGGGCGTTCCAAAAGGCGATGATGGCGTCTCCCTCGTACTTGTCTACGGTGCCCCCCTCTTCCTGGATGATGTCGGTCATCGCGGAGAGGTAGTCGTTGAGCACGGAGGTGAGTTCCTCCGGCGAGAGGGCTTCCGAGAGAGAGGTGAAGCCCTGCACGTCTGAAAAGTAAATGGAGATAACCCGCCGCTCTCCGCCTAGGTTGAGCTTGGCGGGGTTGGCGATAAGCTGCTCGATGACGATGGGCGAGAGGTACTGCTTGAAGGCGCTCTTGATAAAGGCCTTTTGCCGGCCCTCGGTGGAATAGTTATAGAGGGCGGCGGCGATAAGGGAAATAAAAACAGCGATCATGGCGGGTATCATGGGGAAGGCGTTCCCTAGGCCATAGAGGACAAAGGAAAGGGCAATGGGCAGGGGAATAAAAAGTACGAAAAAGAGGGCTTGAAGCCAGGTTTTGCGGGCCTGAGTGAGGGCAAGGGCGGAGCCAAGGGCAAGGATAAAAAAGGCCAAGAGGGCAAGGGCCTTAGGGGTTTCTCGCAAAAAACCCTCGGTGAGGAGGTTATCCAAAAAGGTGGCGTGGATCTCTACCCCAGGATAGTTTTTTCCCATGGGCGAGGGCCGCAGGTCGTAGAGGCCGGTGGCGGAAAAGCCGAAGAACACGTATTTGCCTTTAAAAACAAAGGGATCGAGCTTGGGGGCCTTCCCCTCCAAGACGCTGATGGCGCTCTGCAGGACCTCACCCGCGTTGTAGGCGCGGTGCGTGCCAGTAGGGCCGCGGAAGCGCAAGAGGGCTTGGCCGCTTGAGTCCAGGGGAATGCGCCGCTTGCCGACAAGGATGTCCCCGCCGCCATAGCCTAAGGCCTGATCGGGGTTGCCCTTTACAAAGGCGGCAAGGCCAAGGGAGGGAACGGCATAGCCTGCGTATTCGCTCAAGGGATAGAGGCGGCGGAAAATGCCGTCTGAGTCCGGGTCAAAAACGACGGAACCGTGGAGGGCCGCGGCCCTATCGAACTCGGGGATATTGAATGAGGCGCTTTCTTTGAGTGAGGAACGGCCCTTGCCCTGAAGCCAGGCCTCACGCCCAGAGAGCTCAGGCAGGCGCTCAGCATAGCCCTGTGGCCAGCCGCTGGAGCTCCCGCTTTGACCGCTAAACAAGGTAAGGGCAGAAACGACCCTGCCTGAGTTTTGTACGGAAGAAGCAAGCCGCTGATCGTCATCCACCCCATAGACCGAGGGCTCGGTATAGACGACGTCGACCGCCACCGCCTTTGCCCCGCCTGAACTGCAAAAATCAAAGATGAGGCCGTAGATTTCCCGCGGCCAGGGCCAGGGCAGGGACATTTCTTGACTAGCCCAGTCAAGGCTGGATTGATCGAGGAGGATGAGGGCAATCTCTTCGCTTGCCGTCTGGGGTTTGGCGAGAGCTTGGGCGCGGAGGTTGTAGGCCCAGCCCTCCAAGCCATCAAGAAAACCAGGAAGATAGAGCCCCGCCACGAGGGTCAGGCTGAAGAGGGCGATAAAAAGGGAAGCCAGGGATTTCCTGAGCAGGGGCCGGGGTGAGGCGGCCATTAATTTAGCTTCATAGCCTGGGCATAGCGGTCCTGCCTCTCCTGATTGGCGGGAGGCGCCTTGGTCTTGAAGGTGTCCAGCGTCTTTTTTAAGACCTTGATCCTATCCTTTGGCTTGGGGTGGGTTTTTGAAAAATCCTTTGCCTTGGGGTCAAGCTTGGCGTCCATTGCCTTGAGCACCCGTTCCAGCCCCCGCGGATCATAGCCGCACTCACGCAGGATGCGTACGGCCTTGAGATCTGCCTCATACTCGGCGCTCTTGGAATAGCCTGATTTTATCATCGTCTTGGTGATATCGCCGATGGAATCTGTAAAGGCGCCGGTAATCTCTTTAAGGTCTTCGCCGACGATACTGCCGGCGGTAGACGCCGCCAACCCGGCAGTCTTTGTAACGGCAGTGCCGAAACGGGCGCTGCGGATGGACTTAAGGCCATGGCGTGAAGTGACATGGGCTATCTCGTGGGCGAGTATGGCGGCGAGCTCGTCCTCGCTGGTGGTAAGGGCTATAAGCCCACGGGACATCATGATAAGGCCCGAGGGGGTGGCAAAGGCGTTTATTTCCTTTGAATCTAGGGCGACAAAGTGGTAGCCGCCGAAGACCTCTGGACGCTCGCTGTAGAGAGAGAGGGATTGGCCTAAGCGGTTTAAGTAGTCGTTCATCGCCTTTTTGTCGTAGGCCTTGTATTGTGTAAAGACGGTGGCCCCTACCGCGCGGCCAATATAGTATTCCTGTTCGGGGGTAATCTCATCGAGGGCCTTTTTGAGGTCGGTGCCAATCTCATCCGCCGCCGCGGCGGTCTTTTTAAGGGATGCGGCGCGATCCTTGTCCATAAGTCCGGCTTGGACAGCGGTATCGGTAAAGCTCTGGGCCCAGGAGGCGCAGGAGGCTAGGCTCATCGACACGAACATGAGGCAAACAGGGGCGAACACATGAAGGTATTTCATTCGGATACCGCCATATCTATGCCACCCTTCTTAAGAAAGGCAACGCGTTCATCCATGGGCACCACGTAACCTTCCATGCGGTCAACCCAGGCGTAATCCACCTTCCCGGAGGCCTTGTAATTTGCCTCCACTTCTTTATTAAAACCCTTTCCCGCCAGCGCAACCTCGGAGGAATCCACCCCCGTCTTGGTCTGCCCGCCTGAGGACAAGAGTATCTGCTTGGGGCTGAGGGCGGAAAGGTTGATCCAACCCTCAAGTTTTTTCTCCACGGACTTTGCCCGCACCCAGGAGCCCTGGGTCTCTAAAACCTGCACGCGGTCAGCGTAACTGAGTTTGGCGAGGACCTTGCCGGAATAGGAGGGGCTTGCGCGCATATCCGCGTTCTTAACCTGAACGCTCATTGCCGTTTGCTTTCCCTGGGCCGCCAGAGTGGCGCTCAAACTACAAACAAGGAAAAGGCCAAAGAACATAACCGAGTATCTCACATTTTTCTCCTTCTACACTCAATACCATAGTGCTTTCAATAGCTGAAGTATAGCACGAAAAAAAGGAAAAACGAGAAGGCTCTCCCTCTGGACATTCGAGTCCGGCCCAGGAGAATCCAGCCATCTTCAGTTCAGCCTAGCCGCAAGGCAGGGGCAAAGGGTATCTTCATTTTTATGGAAGAAGCGGAACTAGAGGGCTTTATCGTTCACGTGCAAAAATCCATCTCTGATGGGCGCATCTTCCTCTGCGGCAGACTCAGCGACGGGCGCTCCTTTGCCCTCGCCGATTCCCGCTGGCGTCAGAGCATAGCCCTCAGCGAGCAAGATATGACCCGGGCCCTGTCTTTACTCCAAGAAAGGGGCATCCGGGAAGGCTCCTCCTTTGAAGTAGGCATAAACAGGGAAGAAAACATGGAAGGCTTAGCCTGTCGCCGCCTCACCTTTACAAGCGCAGATTTGAAGCGCTCTGTGGAAGAGCTCCAAAGGGCCGGCATAGCTTGTTCCGAGGCCGATATCAAGGCCCGCGACGCCTATCTCTTGGATATTGGGACGAAGGGCGGCATAGGCATTTCCGGCCCTTGGCGGCCCGGGAAGCGGGTAGACTTAGTCTTTGCCGACCCGCAGCTTACGTCCCTTGAGCTTCGACCTCGCTTAGTCTGGTTGGCGCTAGACCTGGAAACGGACAGGGCTGGGGAAATACGGGCGGCATCCCTTGCCTGGGGCGGGCTCCCGTCCCAGGCTGAGGTCTTTCTCCTGAGCAAAGGCGGGGGAAAAGCCCCTACCCTCAACGAGGCCCTCAACGAGGGTCAGTCCGAAACCAATGCTTGCGCCATTTTCCACTGCTCCACTGAAGCGGAACTGCTCAAGCATTTTTCTCGGCGCATCATTGATCTAGACCCAGACGTCATCACCGGCTGGAATATCATTGAATTCGACTTCCGCATCCTCGCGCGCAGGTTTCAAGCCCTGGGCCTTGCCTTCGATATGGGAAGGTCGATGGAGGAATGCCGCTACCTAGAGGGCCGTGACGCCGCCTCAAGCGCCGTCATCATCCCCGGGCGCCAGTGCCTAGACGCCCTGCGCATCCTGCGCTCAAGCGGCGAACACTATGAGGATATGAAGTTGGATACCGTCGCCCAGGCGGTTTTGGGAGAGGGCAAGTCTGTCAGCCTTGAGGGAGAGGAAAAGCTCGCGGAGCTCGACCACCAATACCTGCATAGCCCTGAGGAATTCGCGCGCTACTGCGCCCGCGACTCCCAACTGGTTTTGGGCATCCTTGAAAAAACCGGGCTTAAGGAACTGAGCCAGATGCGCTCAGCCCTTACCGGGGTTTCCCTAGATAGGGCCTGGACGAGCATTCCCGCCTTCGAGCGGCTCTACGCAGCCGGGCTAAGGAGACGCGGTATCTGCGCGCCCCCGTTACCGGAGATTGAGGATTACGGATCTCCCGGAGGCCTCATCCTTGATCCCCAGCCCGGGCTTTTTAAAAACGTCCTTGTGCTCGACTTCAAAAGCCTCTACCCCAGCCTTATCCGAACCTTCAACATCGACCCCCTGGCACAGCGGCGCGCCGGAGCAAAGGACGACATAAGAGCCCCCAACGGAGCCCGCTTTTCCAGAGAAGGGGGAATTCTTCCGGAGGCCATAGCCGACTACTTTAGCCGCCGGGAAGAAGCTCGAGGGCGAGGGGATGATATAGCCGTCTATGTCTATAAGATCCTCATGAATTCCTTTTATGGGGTCTTGGGCGCCCGAGGTTGTCGCTACGCGCGTTCGGCGCTGGCGGGGGCGGTGACGAGCTTTGGGCAAAAGTACCTGCAATGGACAAAGGCCTGGATGGAGGGGCGGGGCCTACGAGTCCTCTATGGAGACACCGACTCCGTCTTCGTCCACCTGGAAGGGCATGCTGATCCGGCCGGCCTTGGGAAAAATCTGGTTACTGAGTTGAACGCCGAGCTTGCCGCCGCCATCCTCCATGAGTATGGCCTCCCCTCCTACATGGAAATAAAACTGGAAAAGCTCTACGACGGATTTTACCTTCCCCGGATGCGCCTAGCCCATGGAGATGATGAAATCCGTGGCCGCGCCAAGGGCTACGCGGGAAGGATCGCCCTCAGCAAGGAACTGGAGATTAAGGGCATGGAGGCGGTAAGGTCGGACTGGACGCCGCTTGCCCGTGACTTTCAAATTCGACTGCTGAGCATCCTTTTTGAAGACGCGAGCGCGGAAAAGATATCCAGCATCGTTAGGCAAGAGGCTAAGGCCATCTATGCGGGAGAGAGGGACGACCAACTCATCTTTAGGCGCCATTTACGCCGTTCTCCCCAAGACTACCTCAAAAACGAACCGCCGGCGGTAAAGGCGGCGCGCATGCTCGGCTGGACGACGACCCGGGGAAGAGTGGACTATCTCATCACCCTCGACGGGGCCCAGCCCTTGAGCATGCGCTCAAGCCCTATCGACTACGACTACTACGTGGAAAAGCAACTCCTGCCCATGGTAAGAACGATACAGGAAACCATAGGCCTTCAGATTGTTCCAGCGGGCCCCGGCTCGGAGCAACTTGAGCTTGGGTTTTAGCCGTCTCTGATCTTTTACCAAAGACGGCTTTTTTTTCCTGTTTAGATATCCAGGGCCAGTCCGACGTGGGCCGAAAGGGATGGCTCATTATAGTCGACCATGGACTGGCCGTAGCCGTTCCAAATCTGGACGTAGGGCCTGAAATCCCCAAAGACCTTGAGGAAGTACACGTCCAGCTGTTGCCAACCCAGGCTGAAGTCGAAGGCGTTGGCGCCACCGCCAGGACCGATGGAAAACACGATCTTTTTGGGAACGAAAAAGATATGTACCCCATCAAGGATTGCCAGGGCTTGGAACTCCCAGCTACTGGTGTAGTTTTGGATATCCTGGTTGTCGCGCAGACTCAAAAAGCCATTGGGCAGGTCAAGGATGTCGATCATATAAAAATACTTGGCGTTCAGGGCAAAATGGTTTTTCTCCCCTAAGCCCAGTTGGAGCTGGCCGTATACCCTATCAAAACCGCGAGATTCAGGCTCATTTTGGCCGTTGGACTTATGCTCCCATCCTATCTGTAGAAAATCAAAGAGGGGAATCTTAACGTCTCCAAAGGGGTTGTAGCCGGACTGGAAACGATAGAAAACCTCCGGGTTGAAATCTATTTCCTCAAAGGGTCCTGAGTAGCTGAACATATTCCAGAACATGATCTGGCTGTAGGCAAGAAAAAAGCCAGAATGTATTTGATGGAAAGGGTCGTACTTCATGCTGAAGCTCACCTTCACCAGCTCATCCGAATAATGACTCAGATCCCCCAAATGCTCATAAAGGGAGCCGAAACCAAAGGAAAAATACATGGGCTTGTAGGTGGATAAACCGCCTAGCGATGATGCCTCGTTGCCGTCTTGGGCTAGACAGACTGCGGCAAAACAAAAAAGCATAAGGCAGACAATTGCGATCCGTTTCAAAAAAACCCCCTTGGGATAGGGCGGCATGCCTGCCTCTATCCCTTGCTTTCAGTGTAACGCCAGAAACAGCCCTGTCAACTGGGAAAATTATGGTAAAACGTCAAGAATTTTTTCGTAGGATACTACATCGAGGAGCCTGCCAAATTTCTTTCCCACTTGATGGTAATGGGCGCATTTTTTATAGCCTAGCTTCTCAAAAAGCTTGATGGATTCCGTGTTTTCCCCGGATATGACGGCAAGCAGGACATGAAAATTACGCTGCCGCGCCACAGCTTCCAGGTGGCGAACGGCCTGGCTTCCAAGCCCTCGGCCTGTCATCCCTGGCTTTAGATATACCGTAATCTCGGCGCTGGCGTCATAGGCTTCCCGTGGCTTAAAACGGCCTAAGAGGGCATAGCCGGCAAGCTGCCCTTGGCTTACCAGGGCGCAAGAATAGTGGCGCTCGCTGGCTGGGGCAAGGATAGAGCGCATCATACCCAGGCTTGGGTCTTGGGTATGAAAGGTGGCGGTAGTCTGCGTAACGTAGTAGGCGTAGATATCCCGCAGGGCGGGTAGGAGTTCCTCATTGCAGGGGAGAAAAGATAGTTCATCCATTGAAATAGGAAGATAGCATGGCGGGGCCACAAAAAAAAGAAGGGTCCCCGGAGAGACCCTTCTTTTAAGACAAAACGGGTTTTATTTAGTGTAAACCGCCATGCTAGAGGCCGGCACCGTTTCCGAAGCTCCTGCGGCAACGCCATAGCTCCCGGTTGAAGCCCAGGCGCGGGTCCAGGTGGCGTCTACCCCAGTGGCGGCAGCAGTAGCCCCCGTCTGAGGGTTAAGAACAAGCTTTAAGGATCCGGAAGCATAGCTGGCTACGATGACGCCCGTAGCCGCGTCAGCAACCACGTCCGCGGCAGGAAGGGCCGTGTCTACGGCTGCCTTGCTTGTCTGCCTGAGGGCCGCGCTTGCCTTGCGCAGAACGATAAGGTCTTTGACGGCGCTGAAGGTGGGAAGACCATAGCTCGCCGTTTTCCAACTGCCCCAGCGGATCTGATTTTGACTATCACCTGCGTTGTATGAATTGCGCACCTTTTCGTCTGAAAAGGCGATTGTTCCATTGGCGGTCTTCGTGCGAAGGATTTCATCGCCGGCGTGGATAAAGGGTATGCCCTGACTCGTGAGAAGAATGCCGAATCCGAACTGCGCTTGCTTCACATCTACGGCGTTGGGCGTGAGAGACCATGTACGGCCGTTGGAATAGACAACCTTGTCCCAGAGGCAGTAGTTGTCATGGGCGGAGGCGTAATTGATCGTTTGCTCGGGGTCGCCGGTAAATTGCGGATCCCAGGCATCTGGATTTACACTTATCGCCGGAGAGCCACGCAGACCCCATTTGATTCCGTTTACCCCGTTTTTGTATGCGATAGCCCCTTGGATATAACCCTTCGTATTGCCATCGGTATTTCCCTTAATATTGTCTCGAAGTTCCCCGGCAAACACACCAAATCGTGCCGCTGCAAGCTGTGGCATCTTTCCATAGCGAACCTTGATTGCTTCCTGCGGGTCGGTAGCGTAGCCATTCCAAGGTTCTCCGAAGAGGAGGATATTCCGTGTTGGATATTTTGCGTTTAAGAATTTACCCCAGTCATCTACCGCGCTTACATGGAAAATGCCAAGTAAGTCGAAGCGAAAACCATCTATCCCATAATTGGCCACCCACTGGTCCAAGCTATCGCGGATCATACGCGATACCATCGGCACATCTGTATTGATGGCGTTACCCACACCGGAAAGGTTAGTGCCCGTATAATACTTCTGAGTGATATTTGAAAACATCGATGTGCTTTGCGTGTGGTTATAAACCACGTCCATGATAACCCGCAAACCGTTTCCATGGAAACCATCGACCATCTGGCGGAATTCGCTTACCCGTGTTGTAGTACCGGTAGGACTGGCCGAGTATTGCTCCTCGGGAATATTGTAATTTACCGGATCGTAACCCCAATTGTACATATTTGAACCGAAATCGTAAACGGGCAAAAGTTGAACATGGGTCACCCCCAATTCCTTCACATGGTCAAGACCCGTGGTCTGTCCCCCCGTGCTCGTACCCGTTTGTGTCATACCCAGGTATTTGCCGCGATTGGCCTCAGACCCGTTCCAGCTTGAATCTATGCTAAAATCACGGACATGAACCTCATAGATGATGGAGTCTTCTCGAGCGGTGAGGGCCGGGCGAGCGGTGGGGCTCCAGCCGGACATATCCATGACGATGTTTTTACTACTTGCATTTATCATGAGCCCATAGGGATCGCGAACCGCAAGCCCGGCAATTTTAAATGAGTATTCAGTCCCTGCTCCGGCGCCAGTAGCTTGATATTCATAGACATTGGAGTAGATGCCGAAAGCCGGCAGCAGGGTCGCTGGGTGATCCGTACCCGCAACATTTACAACAACATTGGAAAAATCGGGTGACCAGATGCGGAAATAGGTTGTCCCACCGGAGATGAAAGCTCCCAGGGGAATCCATGGATCTGCGGGCGTAGCCAAGTCATCGTCCGGGTTATCGGTGTAGCCGACAGGCGCGCTTGTCTCGCACGCATAGAGGAAACTGGCTGTTGTTGTACCGATGGAATTGATACCCGTTACCTTAAGCTCAAGGACATCTCCGTCAGAAAACCCGCTCATCGCGTCTACAATGTCGACAACGGCTGAACCTGAGGTTAGGGAAACCGCAGCGGTGACGGCGCTTCCATCGTGGAGCAATTCATACTGACTACCGACCGCTAGATTGGATGCAGGAACGATTTCAATGCTTACCGGGAAAGCTCCCGTATTTAGCACTGAGCTCGTTGAAAGGCTACTTCCAAAGTCAACGAGTGCCTGTGGGGCACTTGTACGTAAATCCCCATTGAACCAGCGCCCTTTATAATAGGAACCGTCCCCCTGCCGCGAAAGGTCGGCTGTTTGTGAACCATTGTTGTTATTGTTGAAAATGATATTCGAACCGGCCACCCCGGAAACGGTAATGCTGTACCACTTTGAACCAAGGCTTGTCATGGGCTTTCCCGGCCACTCTCCTAAAAGGTTAACCGCTGATGCCCCGGAACCCGTCCAAGCATAGGCACTAACGCTCGCCCAATCATATTCGTTGTAGTAGTAGGCGGTGTATGAGGGGGCAGCCGTTGGCGAAGCCGTTGGCTGGAGGCTAGGTGTGGGGGTGGGAGAGGCTACCGGAGGGGTTACCGGACATCCTGAAGCCAAAAAGAGCACTGCGCACACACAGGCTACCATTGCATAAGAATACAATCCCTTTCTCATTACCTACCTACCTCTGGGAAAAAATAGCGAGGGCTGGATCAGCCCCTTTGCATGCCACCACAGTAGCACAGTTTTAAAAAAAGACAAGCTCTTACCCCTACATCTTTCGTTGTATTGTATACTAGGGCCATGAAATACCTCCTCATTGAAGAATTCTGCCTCAGGCCAGGCCAGAACGGCGAAAAACTCGAAACCCTCCTCCGCAGCCGCTTTAAGGCAGACCTAAGGCTTTTGAAAATCCTCAAACGCTCCATCGACGCGCGCAAAAAGAAAGAGATTCTCATCAAATACAGACTTGTCATAAGCGCCGAAGACGCAGAAGTACCCAACCTCCTTGCGAGGGGCTGCAAGCCTTGGATTGAGGAAGAAGCCCTCCCCTCCCCCGGCCCGGCCCGGCGGCAGAGGGATGTAATCATTCTGGGGAGCGGTCCGGCAGGGCTCTTCGCCGCCCTTCGCTTAGCCGAGCGGGGCCTGCGGCCGCGCATTTTGGAACGGGGAAAGCGCGTGGAGGAAAGGCATGGGGATGTCGTAAAACTCCGTTCGGAGGGTATCCTCGACCCCGAATCGAACATCGTCTTTGGTGAGGGCGGGGCGGGAACATACTCAGACGGCAAGCTCACCACGCGGATTCGCGCCGAGGAGATCCACTGGTTTTACGAGAAGCTCATCGAACACGGAGCGGATCCTGCCATCCGCTACGAAACCAAGCCCCACATCGGAACCGATGCCCTCTTTAAGATCGTTGCCAGTATCAGGAATAGCCTGGAAGCTCTGGGCTGCCGCTACGAATTCGGGGCACGGGTAAAATCCCTCATCATGAACGAAGGGAAATTCGCAGCCTTCCGCTGCGCCGACGGTTCCGAGTACGGCGCCGAAACGGCTATCATTGCCTGCGGACACTCCGCCCGCGATTTCTACCAATCCTTGGAAGAGCAGGGCATGGCCTTAGAGGCAAAGGGATTCGCCGTGGGCCTGCGCATCGAGCACCCCGCCGAGTTCATAAACCGCGCCCAGTATGGGGAGGCCGCTACCCTCTTGCCGGCGGCGGATTACCGCCTTACCTGGAATAACGCAAGGAGCGGCAGGGGCTGCTATTCCTTCTGCATGTGCCCCGGAGGGGAGGTCGTCAACTCATCGTCAGAGGCGGGAATGCTCTGCGTAAACGGCATGAGCTACTCGGATCGGGCGCTAGCCTTTTCCAACGCCGCCATAGTGGTGAGCGTCAAACCCGAAGATTGCGGCCCATCAGGTTTGGGCGGGATAGCCTTTCAGCGCGAACTGGAGGGGCGGGCCTTTGCGGCAGGTGGCGGAGGCTTTTTTGCCTGCGCCCAAAGCGCCCAGGGGTTTTTAGGCCGAGGCAAGAAAAGCGTCAATGCCAGCTCTTACCGCCCCGGAACGAGGGAAGCGGATTTCCACGACATCTTGCCTAGCTTCATATCCGATGAGCTTGTCGCCGCCCTCGCCGACTTTGACCGCAAGATTCCCGGCTTTGTTTCCGAAGGCAGCTTGCTAGGGGTGGAAACGCGTACATCCTCCCCCCTGCGCATCCTCCGTGGGCAAGATGGACAATCCCTAAGCCACCCCGGCATCTACCCTGTTGGCGAGGGCTCAGGCTATTCCGGGGGTATCGTAAGTTCAGCCGTGGACGGGATCAAGGCCGCCGACCGCATCGCCGACAGCATTTAAGGCTATTCCTGCCCGTTTTTGGGCAGGTTTATTGCCTTTTAGCCATTTGCGCGCCATACTCCCCGCCATGGAGGCAGTATGGACTTTCCGCCCCTGAGCCAGAGACAAAAAGATTACCTCTCAGAACAGTACGGGCTCGACCCCTCCCTCATCGAGCGAGTTCTCGCCGACATCTGGATCTTTACCGCCCTCAGCCCAGAAGCCTACGCGCTGAGGCGACACGAGGAACTGAAAAGGGGGGGGGAGAGAAACCAAGACATCTACCCCAAACTTGAGCGCGAGCTTGAGGAGGGGCGCTTCCAAGCCCCCGAATACAACGAGCGCAAGGTCAGACGGATCATCTACGGATAAAGGAGAAAGATATGTGTGGAATAATCGGATACACGGGACCGAGAAAGGCCCTTCCCATTCTTGTGCGGGGCCTCAAGCTTTTGGAATACAGGGGTTACGACTCATCCGGCATCGCCCTTACGGGCAAAAAGGGCATACAGCTATTCAAGAAGGCCGGAGCCTTAGCCGCCTTGGAATCGGAGCTGCCCAAGGAGTCTAGCGCCCAGGCAGGCATCGGGCATACGCGCTGGGCAACCCACGGTGAGGCCAATGATAAAAACGCCCACCCCCACCTGGGGCAGGAGGGTCGGGTAGCCATCGTTCATAATGGAATCATAGACAATTATACAGAGCTCAAGGCTGAGCTTTGCGCCGCGGGAATACGCTTTTCAAGCGATACCGACTCCGAGCTGATCGCGCATTTGACGGAAAGCTACCTGGAACTGGGACCTGAAGCCGCCGTACTCTCCTGCCTTGAGCGTCTCCAAGGCACCTACGGCCTGGCCTTCGTTTTTTCAGACTACCCCGAGCTCATCATCGGAACCCGCAACGGCAGCCCCTTGGCCGTGGGGGTGGGTGACAAGGAAATGTTTCTTGCCTCGGACCCCCTTGCCTTCGCAGGGTCCACGCGCCAGGTGGTTTTTCTGCAAGACAGGGAAATAGCAATCCTGCGCCCCGCATCCTGGGAAACCAGGAATTTCAGGAACGAGAGCCTGGAAAAAACGCCCCACCTTATGGACAGCAGCCACGAAGAGCCGGACAAGGGGGAAGCAAGCCACTTCCTTATAAAAGAGATACTGGAACAGCCGGAGGCGGTTTCTCGGGCCTACGGCCAGGGCGGGCGCCTTGTAGAGGACTTTGGCACCGTCAAGCTTGGCGGGCTCAACATGGATAAGCGAGAGCTAATGGATGTGGATAAGGTGATATTCCTTGGCATGGGCACGGCCCTCTACGCCTGCCAGATAGGGGCAAGCCTGCTTGAGGCCTGGGCGCGGATTCCGGCACAGGCCCTCGACTCTTCAGAGCTGCGCAGCTCCAATCCCATCGTTTCCAAAAACAGCCTGTACTTTGCCGTCTCCCAATCCGGGGAAACCATGGATACCATAGCCGCCGTTAAGGAAATTCAAGAAAAGGGAGGCCGGGTTCTCGGCATTGTCAACGCTGTCGGTTCCAGTCTCGCCAGGCTTTGCGGGGCGGGGGTCTATGTTCACGCGGGTCCGGAGATGTCGGTGGCTTCGACGAAGGCCTTCAGTTCCCAGGTAGCGACGATGGCCCAAATAGCACTTCTCTTCGGGCGCATGCACAACCTCAGCATCAGCGCGGGGCAGCGCATCGTGGCGGAACTCTTGGCCATACCGGATAAGATGCGCAGTATCCTTTCCGATGGGATGGTAAAGGCTGAGCGTTGGGCATCCATTTTCGCACAGGCGAAGTCCATCCTCTACCTGGGGCGCGGCTTCCAAAGCCCCATCGCTTTTGAAGGCGCCCTCAAGCTCAAGGAGCTCTCCTACATCCACGCGGAAGGCTTTTGCGCCGGCAACCTAAAGCACGGGCCCCTGGCCCTGGTGAGCCCGGAAGTGCCCAGCGTTTTTTTAATCACGAGCGGTGATAGCCTGGAGCGGGTACTGGGCAACATGTCCGAAGTCAAGGCGCGCAAGGGTCCCATTTTTTGCGTAAGCAATTCAAGCGATCCGCGTATCGCGGCCCTCTCCGATGAACTCTGGCTCATCCCGGAATCGATGGACGAGCTCTCACCCCTCCTTTCCATCATCCCCCTCCAGCTCCTTGCCTTTCAGAGCGCCCTGGCCCTTGGACGCGACATCGATAGGCCGCGGAATTTGGCAAAGAGCGTAACGACGGAGTGAGTGAGGCGGGAGAAGAGGGGCGGCCTTGACCTGCAGGCGCGCAGGGGCGATAGTGATTACATGGAAGTAATCAAGGATTCGCGCCTTATCGGCGACAAGGGCAAGCCCCTCTATGGCATCCACGAAGGGCCGATCCGGGAGTTGAATATCGAGGGCTTTCGCCTCCATGGCCATGAAAGGGCCTCCGCGGCTAAAAACGAATTCCTTAAGGATTTCCAGCTTAAGCGCTGGCAATACCTTGGGGCCTGCAGCCAAGACTTCATCTTTGGAATAGCCATCGTCCACTTAGGCTACCTCTCCAACGTCTTTGCCTATCTCTTTGACCGCAAGACAAAGCAGCTCATTGAGTACGGGGTGAATCAGCCGCTGGCGGCCCATACGGAAATCTCCGGCTCCTTTTTAAGCGGGATGGCCGCTTTCCACCTACCTGGGGTGGAAATCCGCATGGACAACGGCCCTGAATACATCAAACTTCATGCCCACATCGAGGGGCGGCTGAACGCGGATCTGCGTTTTGCCCACGATATCCCCAGCCTCTCTCTGGTTACGCGGGTTGGGCTTGAGCGTTTCAACTACACAAATAAGGAAGCCGGCGCATCGGTCCAGGGCAGGCTGGAGGCCGGCGGGCGCGAGTATTCTATCCAAGAAGGCGATGCGCGCGGCATCATCGACTACACCTACGGCTATCTTGCCCGCTATACCTTTTGGAATTGGGCCGCCGGGGCGGGCATGAGCCGGGGCGGAGAGCGGGTCGGCTTCAACCTCGTTCAAGGCGTCAATGAAACCGGCTTTACGGAAAACGCCTTCTGGGTAGGCAAGCGGCTTATTAAAACAGACGTCATCGACTTCGACTATGACGACCTTGACCCCCGCTTGCCTTGGCGGATGAGGTCGAACGACGGAAAGGTGGATCTTCGCTTTGAGGCGGAGGGCGAGCGCAAACAGGTAGTCAATTTGGGCTTGATAGCCAGCCAATTCAGGCAGCCCTTCGGCCGTTTTTCAGGCTTGCTGCGCGACGGGGGCGATAGCTGGGAAATCGACAATGCATCCGGCTTCGTCGAGGAGCACGAATCAAAATGGTAGACGACCCCGCGAGGGGAAGGAAGCGCTTTAAAAAGGTCTACATCGAGATCACGACCCGCTGTAATCTTTCCTGCAGTTTCTGCCCCGGATCGGATAGGAAACCAGACTTCATGAGCCTTGCCGCCTTCAGCCATGCGGCCGGTGCCGTTGCGCCCTATACCGATACCGTCTACCTCCATGTCATGGGGGAGCCCCTCCTCCATCCCGAGCTTGCGCGGATTTTGGAAGTTTGCTCAAGTAAGGCTCTGGCGGCCCGCATCACCACCAATGGCAGCCTCCTTGCCAAAA
The DNA here is from genome assembly GCA_041739325.1 of Treponematales bacterium. Classification (GTDB taxonomy): domain Bacteria; phylum Spirochaetota; class Spirochaetia; order Treponematales; family JBGSOB01; genus JBGSOB01. The sequence goes on along the minus strand of JBGSOB010000038.1, from coordinate 3,141 downwards.
GCGGAAAGATTCTTTTGGAATCCCCGGCCGTTAAGCATATCAATATCTCCCTGCACAGCCACAGCGGGGCCGAGGAAGGCTTGGAAGAGTATCTGCGCCAGGTGCTAGACTTCAGCTCCCAGGCCTCAGCGCTGGGGACATGCATCGTAAGTCTGCGCTTGTGGAATTTCGAAGCCGGAAAGAGCGACCCCGACAATCTGGGCATAGCCCGCGCCATCGCCTCCCGCTACGATGTCCCGGATATTGTCAGCGCGCTTTCGTCAGCCTACGCAGGCTTAAGGCTCGGCCCCCGCCTCTTCCTCAATTGCGCCGAGCGCTTCTCCTGGCCGGAGCCGACGGCCCCCGACCTTGGAGCTCAAGGCTTTTGCCATGGCTTGGGAGACCAAATAGCCATCTTAAGCAATGGAACCGTCCTCCCCTGCTGTTTAGACAGCCGGGGACTGCTTGCCCTTGGAAATATTGAACAGGAAGAGCTTTCAAAGATCCTTGAGGGCGCGCGCGCCCAGGCCATCATCAAGGGCTTCCGGGAGAGGAAGGCGGTGGAAGGCCTGTGCAGGCGCTGCGCCTACAAAGAGAGGTTTGCCAGACGCAAGGCTCCCTAGGGCCGGTGGGCCAACCTCACCTTGACTTCCATCGTAGTTCCCGGCGCGCCAAGGGGAAGGAGGGATGTTTCCAGAACCTTCCCATCAAGCTCCATCTCCGTCTTTGCCAATCCAACAATAGTTTCGATGTTGACGATATAGCGAACCCCGCGGAAAAGGCGTTCAATGCGCAGGCGCCCGATGGCAGCCGGCAGAGCGGGTTCTATGACAAGCCCATCCCAATCGGGCCTGATGCCGAGTATCCATTGGCTTGCCGCCACAAGGGTCCAGGATGCCGCCCCCGTCAGCCAGGAATTCTTTGCCTCTCCGTGTCGCGCGGATCCCTTGCCGGCTATCATCTGTGAATAAACATAGGGCTCCATCTTGTGGAGGGCTACCCGCCCCTCGTCCCAGCCCGGGCAAATTTTCTGGTACCAGCGCCAAGCAAGTTCCGTTAAGCCCGCCTTACAGGCGCCAATGATGGCCCAGGGGTTGCTATGGCAAAAGATTCCGCCGTTCTCCTTGTAGCCCGGAGGGTAGGAAGAAACCTCCCCGAGGGCCAGCCTATAGCGGGTATAGGGCGGGTCGAGCAAGACGATGCCGTAGGGCGTTTCAAGCCGCTCTTCCACGGATTTCAAGGCGGTCCGCGGCATGCCCTCTTCCTTCCCCAGCTCGGCCATCGAGCAGATGCCCTGGGGTTCAAGCCATATCTGGGCCTCGTCGTTCTCCATAGCGCCGATCTTAGCGCCAGAGTCGTCATAAGCGCGGAGGAACCAGCGCCCGTCCCATCCGTGGCTAAGGATAGCCGCACTCATTGCATTCACATGGGAGCGAGCCTCATCCACCGTGCCCTTGTCATCCCGCATCTGGGCCATGCGGATAAAATCCGGCGCGGCGTAGATGAAGAGGCCGGCGATAAAAACGCTTTCCGCAGTTTTTCCGTCACGGCTGACTGCCGTCTGGAAGGACTCATTGGGGTCGGTTGAAAAGCAATTGAGGTTGAGGCAGTCATTCCAATCCGCATGGCCGATAAGGGGCAGGCCGTGGGGGCCAAGGTTGAGGGCCGGCTTCATAAAGGCCCGGCGCAAATGCTCATAGAGTGAGCGGGCCAGGCTGGGGTCATGGTCAAAGGGAACGAACTCGGAAAGAATAGCCCTGTCCCCCGTTTCCTTGATATAGGCGGCTACGGCCAAAACCAGCCAGAGGGGGTCGTCGTTAAAGCCACCGCCGATATCCGCGTTGCCGCGCCCGGTGAGGGGCTGGAATTGATGGTAGGCCCCCCCGTCCTCATATTGGGTGGCGGCTACGGCGAGAATGCGGGCGCGGGCCTTCTGCGGAAAGAGATGGACAAAGCCCAGAATGTCTTGGCATGTGTCGCGGAAACCTATGCCCCGCCCTATCCCACTCTCAAAATAGGAAGCCGAACGGGCGATGTTGGCGGTAATGGCAACCTGGTACTGGTTCCATATATTCAGGCTCCGGTCGAAGGCGGGAAGGCCTGAGTGAACGCGCAACCTTCCCAAGAGTTCTTCCCAGCTTGCCTTAAGCTCATCAAGGGCCGCTTGAACTGCGCCCTCTTTAAAAAAACGCGCGTTCAGGGCCCGCGCGGCGCTTAGGTTGGGCCGGCCCTCCCCATCCCACTTTTTTTCTTGCGGATTCTCGGCATAGCCGAGGATAAAGATCCTCTCCATGCTTTGACCCGGCTCAAGCTCTAGGACAAGGCGATGGGCAGCCATCGGGTGCCAGCCATCAGCGCGGGAATCGCTTGCCTTATCTTCGATGACGGCCTGCGGGTCCTCATAACCCCGCTCCGACCCCAAGAAAGAATCTCTATCGCTTTCAAAGCCCTGACAGGGGCCGGAGCAGGCAAACCAAGCATAATGGTTCCGCCGCTCCCGGTACTCGCTTACATGGTAGATGGCGCCCTCTTCTACGACAACCTCTCCGGTGGAGAGATTGCGCTGAAAATTGCTCATATCGTCCAGGGCGTTCCACAGGCAGAATTCCACCGTGCCCCACACCGTGATCCGCTTTTTTTTGTCAGACAGATTCGTGAGCTTGAGCCGCTGTAATTCGCAGTTATAGCCGCGGGGCACAAAAACGGTCAGCTCTGCACACAGACTTGCGCGTGAAGACTCAAATACGCTGTAACCCAAGCCGTGGCGGCATGAATAGGAATCGAGCTCAGCCTTGGTCGGCTTCCAGCCCGGATTCCAGATATCGCCTTCATCGTTGATATATATATAGCGACCGTTGCTGTCGCGCGGAACGTCATTGTAACGATAACGGGTAATGCGCCGCAGGCGCGCGTCTTTATAAAAAGAATAACCGCCGGCGCTATTCGATATCAGGGAAAAAAAGTCTTCCGTTCCCAGGTAATTGATCCAGGGATAGGGGGTTTTCGGGGTCTGGATGAGGTATTCTTTCGCCTCGTCGTCAAAATATCCGTAGCTCATGGAAAGCTATCCTTAGCCCCGCTTGGCAGGGCGTAGCTCCAGCCTCAGGCAAGCGCGGGCCGGCCTTACAGCGGAGATTTGAATCATGGGGGTAAGAAAACCGC
>JBGSOB010000037.1:0-1901 GCA_041739325.1 Treponematales bacterium | reverse complement strand
CCGGGTGATCTCGTGGAACGAGTTCCTCATAACTTGGAGGTATGAGGAATTGCTGCTTCTGGTCGTAGGGTTTGAAGACCGGCGCCGGGCGTGTTCGCTCTTTCATAAGAAATTTTATCAGGTTTTTTCAATTTTGGGTATGAAAAAGGGGCTATCCTTTTTGGACAGCCCCCACCCCCATTGTGTCGATATGGGCATTATTGCGGTTGGTCTAGACCAGAGCTTGCCTCTTATAAGGAACAGCGTTTTTAGGGAACCAGAGGCTTGGAGGAGGGCGTGAATAGCTAGCCTATCGGAACTCGATCACTAATTTCTTTCCGAATGCCTGCGCTACCTTTTCAAGAGTATCAATGCGCGCCCCGCCGGAACTATTCTCAAGACGTGAAATTGCGGACTTCGTTGTCCGTATGAGGCTAGCAAGTTCTTCTTGTGTCATACTATTCTTGAGGCGCAACTCTTTCACGAAGAGCCCCACGCGGAGTTCGGCAATATCCGCCTCGACCATTTTTTCAAAACCCGGTGAACTCGCTGCGCGTTTTTTGATCATTCTATCGACATCGCTCATCTTACGACCTCCTCTCCCAGATGGCTTTGTATTCCAAGGCCTTCTTGATTTCTTTCTGGGGCGTCTTTTGCGATTTCTTCTCAAAACCATGCGTTAGAATCACCAACGCGCCGTTTCCCCAAAAACCTAAAAACCTGTAGATCCGTCCTGCAAACCCTATACGGCATTCCCAGAGGTCATACCCGCTCAACTTTGAAAAAAATTGGGACGGTATCCTATCTTGAGTTTCTATCACTTTGAAAATTGCCAATATTTTGGCTAAAGTCTTATCGTCCAGGTCCTCGAGAAATTCTTCTATGGGGCAACGATCATTTTCGTTTCTAAAGAACTGAATTATTCGTCCCTTGCCTTATGTTAGCACTATTGCTAACATAAGGCAAGAGGAAAAACAAAATCCGCTGGTCGGCTAAAAAAATCGTTCAGCTAACATTGCGCAGGTCTTGTTAAGACGCTGGATTATTTTTTTCTATGACACCCGCGCTGCATAACTCTCAGGCGTCAGGAGCGAAGGCTTAAGGGCGCCTTCCCAGGCGTCGTGCGCAGAGGCTTGGAGGAGGGCTTTTCATAGCATCTTTTAAACATTATCATTAGGTATAGCTTTTTTAAATTTTTGTGGGCAAGCAGCGGAAGCAGATATGTTACTGACCCGGCAATAAAAGAACGAAAAGCGACGGCACCTAGTTTTCTTACAAAAACCAGGTGTGGCGAATGAGACAACCTAAGACATTCACTTGCCGGGTCAGTAGTTCTTATTTGAGCCATCCGTAGGGTACATGAGTTTAGGGCAAAGGAGGGGCTATGGTATCCACATACAGACTGAAAGCTGATGACGTTTCAGAAACGCTACTCAATGCTATCAAATTGGCTTACCATGACCGCCAGATCGAGATCACCGTCCAAGAAGTCGAGGATGAAACCGACTACCTGATGGCATCTGGGGCGAACAGGGAGCATCTCTTAGACGCAATCAAGAATATCGAGAGCCATTCGAATCTTGTTGATATTCCGTTTGCGATAATTTGAGCCTGATCATTTCTTTTGATTCCATAGCCTTTTAAGGATATATCCCGCGATCCCTTCAAGGGTATCGGAAAGCCGGAACCGCTCAAACATGAACTTGCCGGCTATTGGTCAAGGCGTATTAGCGATGAACATCGACTGGTATATAAATACGAGCGAGACCATGTTTTCATTGCGTCTTGCAAATACCATTACTGACTGCAGACGCACGCCACCTAACCCAACAGTTTACGGCTACCGCCTTCGGCGTCCGCCCAAATCCGCTACGCGGACTTCGCAAACCTATAAATTAGCCGACATGCTCTGACGAACGCTT
>JBGSOB010000202.1:0-16496 GCA_041739325.1 Treponematales bacterium | reverse complement strand
TCGGCGTCGTCCTTGTCATCTCCCTTTTTGCCGGGATCTTTTCCTACTTCCCGGCGCGGCGCGGCGGTTCCATACCTCCGGTAGACGCCCTGACAAAAACCTTCTAAGGAGAATTAAATGAAAAGTCTGTATTTTTCAAAGCACTATTGCGCTTGGCAGAAAGGCTTAGCCCTTGTCGCCCTTGCCTTGATCGGCTTTGCCCTACCCTTGACCGCCCAGGCCAAGGGGCCAAACGCCAACGACCCGGCGGCCCTCAAGCTCGTTCAAGGCTATGAGACAAAGACCAATCTCTTGGGCCTGGACGTCACTTCAACCTTCACCCTCGTGCAGAAAAAACCCGGGGAGGCGGACCGCGTCTTGCAGATAAAGATCTATCGCCGTGACGCGGCCGACACCTTTACCTTGGTTTTCAAGTTCCCCAACAGCGAGAAGGGTAAGGGCTATTACCGCAAGAAGGACGACCTCTTTCTCTACCTTCCCTCTACCCGCGAGTTCGTCTACCGCAACCGCAAGGACGACGTAGGCTCCACCGACGTGCGCACAGACCTCTTCGGCAAGAGCGACCTGGCCGCCCAGTACTGGATCAGCTCCGCCGGCACGGCTAAGGTGGCCAGCTGGGACTGCGACGTTGTGCGACTCGACGCCAAGCAACTGGACGTCTCCTTTCCCGTGCAGAAGTGGTTTTTCCGCAAGAGCGACGGCCTAGCTGTCAAGGTGGAAAACTTCAGCGCCGCCCAAACCCTGCTGCGCACCGCCTACTACCTGGATTATAAAAATCTAGGCAATGGCCGCTCTATCTTTACAAAGCTCTTAAGCGTAGATGCCCTGGAAAAAGGACAGCAAACCCTCCTCTCCAATGAGGATGTAAGCAGCACCCGGATTGATGATTACACCTTTTCCAAGGCCTTCCTCGAGGAAGAGTCCCGTTAAGGAGGGAGGAGATGTTTAATACGCGTATTCACCGCGCTCAAGGCGTTATCCTGAGCGTTGTGCTTATTCTCTGCCTCAGTACTTCGCTAGGCGCTCAAGAGTCTCAAGGCTCAGGCGACGATACCACGGCGGATTTTGAAAGCTCAATCTTTGGAAACTCTGGCGCTGATGCCTCGAAAGGGGCAAATGCCGGTGAGAATCCTGAGGCTCAGGATGATCTTAATTCCTTGCTTGAAGGCTTTGACATTCCTGACAGCTCCGGCTTTGATAGCCTGGAAAGCTCAAAGAAAACGGAGTACCTCGTCGGCGGAAGCATCCTCGCCGATCTCTCCCTCTCCGTCCTTAATGATGCCCAGGGCTATTTAGCCAACTCCGGTATGAAGGGAAAGGTCTTTGCCAAAATATCCATCCCGCGCTATGGTGCCCTCTACGCCTCGGCCTCGGTATCAAGCGCCTTTTTCCAAGCCTATCTTGGCGAGATAGAAGCGCCGCCTGCCCTCGACCCCTTTAAACCGCAGATTGCCCTGTCCGAGTTGCATTACGGTTTCGATATCGCCAAGATCGTCTTTTTCCGCTTGGGGAATCAACTGATCGCCTGGGGACCTTCGCGGGTCTGGAGCCCGGTGGACTTTATCAACCTGGAAAAAGCCGACTCCTTTGCCGGAATCGATTCTCGCCTAGGTAAGCCCGGCCTCCGCCTTCATGCCCCCCTGCCCTTTGGGAATCTCTTTGGCTTTGCTGATTTTTCCGGCTTGTTGACAGAGGCTCCTGGGGACCTCCTCTTCTATGGGGACCCCGTTCAGAAGGTCAATCTTGCCGGGCGTTTTGACATAACCGCCGGCGGTTTTGAATTCGGGGCAAGCGCTTACGGCGGCATGAATTCCCAGGTTCGCTTAGGCGCTGATTTTTCTGGACGCCTCTTGGGCGCTACGGTCTATGGAGAGCTGGCTTGGGCCCCTGAGTATTCACCCTATGAAGATTCATTGGCGGCTTCCGCGGGCCTGTCTTTTAACCTGGATAGTAGGCGAAAGTGGAGCCTCTCTGCCGAGGGCTTCTACAACTCCCGCGGTGAGGATTTAAGCGGCCTTGACCTGCTGGGCTTCTTAGCCCTGCCGAGCGATAGGCAAAACCCCCTCTACCAAGGTATGTGGTACGCCTACGCGGCAGTCCAAACAAGCGAGCTCTTTACCTCGAATCTTTCCATGGGGCTATCCTCAATAGTCAATTTTTCAGACCTTTCTTACAATATTCGGCTCACGCCCACTTTGAGCCTGAGCGGTATTCCGCCCCTGTCCCTGGCTTTTTCCTACGCAGGCGGCGGTGAAAACAAGGCATTTACAAGGTTTTCCGGGGATAATGCCCTGTCTATTTCCGTATCGACGCGGATGGAATTTTAGTGTTTGAACTTAGCTCCTGCGGCGGAACGTTAAGCCCGCTGCAGGAGCGCTCGGTTAGCCCCGCTGTTAATCCAGCGCTCCGGTTCCCCAAAAACCGTCTAGGAAATAGTGGTCAAAGTCTTCTGCCGGGAAGATCAACTTCCCTAGCCTAACGGCCACGTCATGTTCATAGAGGATGGATACGAAGTTATTGATCGATTCCCGGTTGCGCATTGCTTGGTCGGCAGTGGCTTTAACTTCCCATGCCTCTAGGGATTCCATGTAGGCGCGACGATACAGCTTGAAGCATGAGAGGGCCGTTTCGAAATAGCGCTGTTTCTCTGCGCGGCTTCCCTTTGCCGGTTCCAGCATTTCCAGGCGGTAGGGGCTTTTGAAGGGATCGAGGTGGGGTGTGAGTTCGCCAAAGCCTTTATATTTCCAATATGGCTCCGCTTGCTTACGCGCTTCTTCCAGGAGGGCTCTCCTGGGCCCGAAAAATTCCTGCATTCCGGCCGTATCGCTAAAGGAGTAAAAATCCATGTAGAGGGCGCCCTTAACTCCGGGAAGGGCCTTGAGGGCGTCGCCATGAAAAAAGGGCACGCTCAGGCTGTCTACCGGCCGTAGCATAAAGGTGAAATCGAAGAAAACGCCGCTGTCCTTACCGATTTCCAATTGGTTGATGGATGCGGCCTGCAAGCGCTCCGACTGATAGCTTTTAAGGTAGAGGGAAAGGCCGGATGCGCGGAACATCATCTGGTAGAGGATTCCGAGCTTGAGCCGGTAGCCTGAAAAATCGGCGGATACCGGCTTGAGCGCCGCCCCGCTTTCAACCAGGCTCATTTCCAGGTCCTGCCTCATTTCTTTAAAGACCCCGTAGTCCGACGGCCAGGGGCGTATAAGATAGGCGCCAATCCCAAGCGCGAGGAGGAGTAAAATTCCCGCTGGAATTAAAATCGCTAGAGTCTTCTTATTTTTCAGCATCTGCTTTACCGCCTTTTTTTTGGAGAAGGGCATAAAAATGCGTTGAATACTCAAGGGTTTGTACCGGGCAGACATCAACGCAGCGTCCACAGCCTACGCAATTCACGTCGATAATCGCCTTCCCCTCTTGGGCGCGCTCGCGTATGGATATTCCCATAGGGCAGGCTTTATCGCACTTGCCGCAGGCGATGCAGTCCTTCAGGTCGCTGCGAATGCGCTGCCCGGCGGGTATGCTCAGATATCCCAAGACCGTTCCCAAGGGGCAGTAATGGCAGTAAGCGCGGCCGCCAACAGCCACCCAGAAAAACATGGCCATGAGGAGTTCCATGAGGAGGTATTTCCATGTTTCCAAGGCGGCAATGAGTGCACCCGTTTTTTGCGGCAGGATATTGATTCCAGCCGCTCGCAGCGCCCAGTAAAGGGTATAGAAGAGGGCTACCGCGAGCATGATGTACTTAAGAACCGAGAGGGCCTTCCTTAGCCGGCCGCGGACCTGAGGGGATGCGCCGCTTAGCGGCATGACAGGCGCGAAGATTTCCGCAGCGAAGCCGTTGAAGAGACAGACCATGGAGCACTGCAGACGCCTGCCGGCAAGGAGGGTGCCCACAAACACAAAGAGATTTATGGCAAGGAAAAAAATCAGTAAGGCGCTAATCCCCGCCGCGCCCCATAGGGGAAAGCGGCTTAGGGTGAAGGGCGCGCTAGGGTCCATGAGTTGCCAAGCCGTGGTTGTCCAGGGGGCCGGCATGGCAAAAAAATAGAGGTCGGGGTTTGCCAGTAGCCTAGGCCCGATGATATGGATGGCGAGGGCGGAAATGAAGAATCCCACCAGGTTGCGGCGGCGCATGATATTCCGCCCTTGCTTGGCGCTTACCCTGAGGGTTAGGATGCCGCAGATGAGAATCAAAAAGGTTTTGAATTCGTTTTCATATATGTGCCAGACCGTCTCGAAAAGTTTCTTCATATTTTCGGGGGCTTTCGGCGCGTAACCGTAGTTGAGACCCGCGATGATGAGGCAGAGGATAACGTAGAAAAGCAGAAGTGCCTGGAGGGCCCGTATTTCCCATTGCTTGCCCTGTTTCATGAATGCCTCCGGATGAAGGAAAGGTATAAAAAAGCCATCCCATGGCTAGGGTTACCTAGGCCCGCTTAGGCTTGCCTTGGGGGAATGGTGAGCTTGGGAATCCTTGCGCCCTCAGAGCGATCTGAGTTCGCTGTCTAAGGATTCAGAAAGACTCAGGAGGTCTGTGGAGCGGCTGCGGATAAGCTCCATGGAGGCGCGAATCCCGCCTGAGCCGTGAATGATATCCGACATCTGCTGGCTGAGGGCGCTCATGGTTTTTGCTATCGTCGTCATTTCGCTTACCGCAGTGCCGTGGTTTGCCCGCACTTCCTTTGCCTTATCGCTTACCGAAAGCGAGACTTCGTTGAGCACGGAGGTGGAGGTCATGATCTGCTCAGCCCCTATGGTGGTTTCCTTCATCCCCTCGCCGATCTCCTCCATCGCCTTTACCACGTCCTGGATCTCTGTCTCTATGCGCTTGAAGGCGTCGCCGGAAGAGCGGATTACGGTGCCAGTGCCTTTGATGTCTTCCACTAATTTTGCTAGGTTGTCGGAGATTTCCTTGGCGGAAGTGGAGCTCGTCTCCGCCAGTTTGCGAACCTCGTCGGCGACAACGGAAAAGCCGCGGCCCGAGTCGCCGGCATGGGCTGCCTCGATGGCCGCGTTCATGGCCAAGAGGTTTGTCTGGCCGGCAATACCCTGGATGACGCCAGTGGTTTCCAGTATCCCATCAATGTAGGATTTGAGTTTTTCAAAGGCGCCGATGGATTCCTCCATGGCCCGTTCGCCTTCCTTGGCCCGCTCAAGGAGGGAGATTGCCGCGTCGCGCTTCTTGGCGGTGATGTCGGTAATAGTGCGGATGTTGGCGCTCATCTCTTCGATGGAGGCCACCGTTTCCGCCACGTGGGCGGATTGGTCGTCCGATTTCGCGTTGAGAGCGGCCATAGCCGCCAGAATGGAGTCCATGGCCATGTTGGACGCCTCGAGCTGCCGCTTGACGTTTTCAACGTCCGACATCATCGAGGTGGAAATGCCCTCGATGTTTTGGCTGGCTTCCAGGGTCGTTTGGGCCTCAGTGCCAAAACTGCGCAACTCTTGAATGTTTGCCGATGAGCGCTCCATCAAGGCCATGCCCTTCTCAGCCTTTTGCTGGCTTTCCTTGAGCTGGGCGTTGACCTTTTCCAGCATCATGTCGGAAACTCTGCGGATAAAAAAGGAGAGCGCGATGTTGAACGTGAGCATGATGGAGGGTATGACAATTTGTGATGCCAGGGGCTGGTCGCCTTCGGGTAGGGGGCCGGAGAGGGCAATGCGGATAATGATTGCCGCAAAGGCGAGGGCGTCGAATCCGGCAAACACCAGGACTATTCTTTTTTTGCGGATAAAAAAGCTGGATGCCAAAATGCTTATGCTCATGAAGAGGGCCGGCTGGTCAAGGATGAATGCCCGCTGGTAGCCTTGGAGGAGGAAGAGGCCTGCGATAAGGAGGTTCACCAGTCCCATGGTGATATATGCGCCCAGGTCATAGCGTCCCCTCCGGATGAGGACGATGACGATACCCTCGACGATGGCCAGAACGATGGCTGCCGGTATGGTTGGGGACGTATAACGCCCGATGGCCAACTCTCGCACTGCCATGACCGCCACAAGGGAAATGATAAGTATGGCAAAGGCTATCAAGAGGGGGCGTTTAGCGTTGAGTTCAAGCTCGATGGCGCTTAGGCCGCTATTTTTATCAGACATATAATCCTCCGGCGGGATGGATTGCGCATTTTTTGGGAATCCATTGCTCAATTTTAATACAGGAAAAGCCATTCCGCAAGTTCGGATTAAAACTAACAAAAGGCATATCCTGCATCCTCAGCCGAGGTAAAGCCGTTTGCCACTGGGCCTCATTTGCATTTTGGCTTGCGTATGGGAAGAATAGCGCTGCCCCCGGATTTCTTTTTCTTTTTTCACCGTGTTCGCATGAGGATTTTGGGTTTCTAGGGCCAATCCTAATCTATTCTTGGGGCCTTGTTTGTGCTGGACTGTTTCATTTCATGGGCCGTGAAGCACTGATTTTTCGTTGTAGCGATAAGGCTTCCATCTAAGTCTTTGGTATGAATCGGCTTTTATATTAGCTGGGCAGAGCCTTTTTGTCTTGCGAGGGCGCAGTGGGAGATCTAGTATCAATATAGATTAACGCGCCCTCCAGGGCAAGGAGCATCCATGAAACATCGCCTTTTTTCCGCCGCCTCGTTGGCAGCCCTCACGCTTATCCTCAGCCTATCCTTGGCTAGCTTTTCCTGCGTATCCGCCAAGAGCGTGGCTTCAGAAGCCCCCGCTAGCGATCAAGACCCGGCCGAATTTCGCGCCCCTGGCTCTGATTCCATGGAGCTAGCAGGCCTTGTTGGCCCCGCTTCTCCCGACCCAGCATCTTCCCTCAAGGCCGCGGAGGCAGACTGGTACAAGGACGCCAACTTCTATCACCTCTGGGTGGCATCCTTCGCGGATTCAGACGGTAATGGCTTGGGTGATATCAACGGTATCACATCCAAGCTGGACTACCTCAAGGACCTGGGCGTGACGGCAATCTGGCTTAGCCCCTTCTTTAAAAACGCCAGCGGTCTGGGCAACCTCCATGGCTACGACGCCACAGATATGGACATGGTTGACCCGCGCTTGGGGACAAACGATGACCTAAAGGCAATGCTCGGCGCGGCCCACAGCCGGGGAATGCGGGTTATCTTCGACTTCGTACCCAATCATGTTTCAAACCAGCATCCCTGGTTTCTCGATTCGAAGGCGGGGCGCAACGACAAGCGCGATTGGTTTATCTGGTCAAAGGAAATCCCCAGCTCCGGTTGGAAGAATTGGGGCGGCGGCTCATCCTTCCGCCGTGGCGGTACGGACTCGAATGGAGACAGCCAATACTACTACGCCATCTTCTGGGACGGGATGCCTGACCTCAATTACCGCAATCCGGAGGTGCGCAAGGCCATGGCGGCTGTCGTGCGCAAATGGCTCGACTTCGGCTTTGACGGCACCCGAATAGACGCTGTGCGCTACTTAGTTGAGTCCGCGGATGGTATGCGCAACGGAGTAAGTGGGATTTATGACTCTACCTACGAGTTCTTTCAGGAGCTTCGCGAGGATGTGCTCGATCCCTATACGGCGCTTGGCTACTCCAAGTTCATGGTTTGCGAGAATTGGGGCAAAGACAACGGGTCCTTCCGCGCCTTCATGGAAAAGGACGGGCGCAAGGGCTTCCACATGAGCCTAGATTTTGACTTTGGCATGGGTGTATACGACGCGGTAAATCGCGGCACGGCCGCCTTCAGTTCAAGCAAGGGCTTGGACGCCTACCTTAGCAAGACAGTGAATACCCTCCATGCCGACAATCTGTGGACAGGAACCTTCCTCAATAATCACGACAATTATCAGTCGCGGCCCGCTTCCGCCTTCGGCGGGGATGGGGCAAAAATCGCCCTTGCCACCGCCCTGCAATTCACCACCCCCGGCATGCCCATCTGGTACTATGGCAATGAGCTGGATATGGAAGGGGTCAATCGCGGCCAAGACACCCAGTTCCGCTCAAAGCTGGATTGGACAAAGCTCGATGCCCTCAAGGCAAATCCGACATCGACATTCTCGACATCCCGCGAATTTATGAAACTAAGGCTTGCTCGGCCCTCCCTGCGCCGCGGCTCCTACCAAAGCCTGGATGTTGGTGATGAGCCGGCCGCTGCCTTTATCCGCGCGCTGGATAAGGAAAGCAGTTTAGTCGTGCTTAACCTAAGCTACGAGCCCCTTGATATGGAGCTTGCCCTGCCTGAGGGGACAAAAAAGCTTAAGGCTCTTATAGGCGGCGCTGGATCCAGCCTGAGCGCTTCAAGCCTCAAGCTTAAGGCTATGCCGCCCCTTGGCTATGCGGTCTTTGCGCTTGAATAGGGAATAATAGCTCATGAGGATGAAGGGCCCTTGGCGGAATGCGGGGGCCCTTTTTCATTGTATTTTCAGGCTTTTTCCTTTTTTCCGAAGGTAAGCCAAAAGCTAGTCTTAAGAATGACAAAGAGGGCTCCCACCAAAATAAAGAGGCGGTCGATAGAGGCAAAGAAGCCTAGGAAGATGCGGGTGCGGTCTATGGCCAGGGCAAGGCCGAAGCTGAGCCCGATAAGGAGAATGAGGCCCCAAAGGCGGCCAAAGCCGGGGAGAGCGGCAAAATCCACGCGGGAACGGATGATGAGGAGGGTCGTAGCCATAGAAAGGGGGGGGAGAAAATACACCAGCACGTTAACCTTGAGTAGGTTGCTGCGTGTGAAGAAGAGGGCGTAGGCGATAAGGATGGCGGCAAAAACCCCAGGGATGCAGGAAGCGTAGACGAAGACGGAGTAGCCGTACTTCCAGGGCGCCAGGGGGCTTCTCTCCCTTTTGTGGAGAAGGCCCCACAGGAGGGTGAGTAGGGGAATGGCCGCCAGGGCCCCGGCGGTAATAAGCGGATGACCGCCTAGGTAATCCATGAAATCTTGAATACTCATGATGCCTCTTTGCTGACTAGCCTATACGCGGTAACACGACGCGTCAAGCGGCGTTTTGGCTAACGATACTCCCAGGCCCCGATATCCCTCTGGCTGTCGCGTGAGTTGCCGTCAATGTCCGTGCTGATATCTGAGGAGGCTCCGGCGCCGATGCAGGGCGAGTTGGGGCTCAGGCGGAAATCAGAGCTGGCTGACTCAAGGAAGAGGGGGTCTGCGGCAAGGGAGTGGGCTTCCTTGCCCAACTGGGCGCGGTAGGCATCTATGTCAGAGGCGCAAAAAGCGCTGGAGGATTGGTAATCGAAAAAGAGCCAAAGCGGGCCGCCGTCTGAATCCCACCAGCAATTGTTATCCAGGATGAGGTCAGCCCAGCCCTCCCAGGAATCTATACCTTCGCCGAGGGCCATCACTAAGGCGCCGGCAACGCGAGAATCCATGAAGATGTTATTTCTTATAAGTATGCCGGAAGTGTCCGCCCCGCAGGCGTCGAGCCGCAGGTGTGCCCCGGCGGTGTTGGCGTTGCTCCTGTCTTGGTCCCCGCCCCAGCCCTCTCCGGCGGCAAAGCAGCTATTGTGCTCAAAGCGTATCCCAGAGGAAATCGAGCGCTCGCCGGAGTTCCAAAATTCAAAGCTGGCGTAGCCGCAGTTCCAGATGATGTTGTTGACATAGACAAGGTCACGCTCAACCGAGCTGTAGTAGCATTGGTTTGTTATGCCGGTGTCGAATATTTCCCAGATGCGGTTTCCCTCGACACGGCAATTTTGCGCGTCGCCAAAGAATTGGACCCCGTTTCCATAGCGCACATGGGTGGAGCCGCTCATCTCGCTGCCGCCGATCCACGAGATGTCGCAGCCGCGGATGACGATATTGTCGCAGTCCTTGCCGTTGAAACCGAAGCCCCCGGCATAGCGCAGGTCCAGGCCCTCAAAAACGATCCAGGACTTGCCCGAGTAATTCACGATGGAGTCGTTGAGGGCAAGCTCGATCTCCGCCCCGGCAAAGCGAGCGCTTGGGTTTTCATCCCAACGCAACTCGACACAGTCCGCCTCGGCGTCGTACCAGAAATCCCCTGGGGCAAGACAGTCCTGGCCTCTCCATTTTTTTTGCCCATAGGCAAGTACCTGGCCATCCTTTGTCCAAAAGAGAGCACCCACGTCCAAGCCTTCAGCGCAGCGCGCCTTCCACATCCCCAGCGCCGCAGCTGGGGCCCAGGCGGAGCTATCTCCAGCGGAGCGTGAACCGTTCAACAATGGTTTAGGCCCCTCGCCGTAGGGGCGGTAGGATACCGGCTCTCCTTCCAGACCCGTTTTGGGTTGGAGCCGTTCACGCCATTGGCCGCCGCGTTTCAGATGAACGACGCTGCCGGGTGGAATGTTTGCTTGCGCCGCGCGGCCCAGGCTCTTCCAGGCCAGGGCAGGATCTGTTCCCGGGTTGGTATCCAGGCCCGCGACCGAATCGATATAAAAGAGTCCTGCTTCCCCCTGGTCTGGATGGGGAATATTGGCGCAGCTCAGGGAAAGGAGAGCCGCTAAAAAACCGATAGCTCCCAGCCGAAGGATGCGGTCCCCCACATTCAAGCAAATGGTCCTTGCCGGAAGGTAGGAGTTTGCAGGGCGAGGTAGTGGGTATAAGGTAAGGCTCATAAAAACCTCCAGGGCCGCCTGCCCGGCCATGGGCCGGACAGTATCAGCTAATTATAGACGGGGCGGGAGGGGATTTCATTCGGCTTGAAGATTAATTTTTTTAATTTCGCTTAACGGTAGAAGCCTATCTCTTTAAGCTCAAGCTTGGCGTCGAATGCCTTGCCTATGGCAACTACGGCTATCCCCTTAATCCTTCGAAGATCCGGCTTGCCAATGGCTCCATAATCTCCCTTGAAGCGGGAAAAGGGAATCCGTATCTCCGTCCAATCGGTTTCAGCTTGGATGGGGGCTGTGTAAAAATTCCAGGGGAAAAGGGTTTGCGCCGTTCTAAGATGTACGCTGTAGCTTCCCGGATCAGCGCGCGCCAAGAGCCGCACCCCCGTCCATGAGCGGGCGTCGAAATTTTTGCCGGCCTTTTTAAGGCCTAGGCGCATCTGTATAAAGCCGCCATTGTTCTCCACCCGTACCCTTCCGGCCATTCGCAAAAAGCTTTGCCCTCCCTCGACGACGATGCCGGATTGCATCTGGCTGAGCCCGCCCATCACCCTGTCGGTAAAGCCTTCCCATGTCGTGCCAAAAAGGGAAAGATTGGGGTTTGAGAAATCATCCAAGAGGAGGCTCTCCTCAGCTTGAAGATGAACCGAAGTAAAAACGCTTGCGCAGATGAGCAACATGAATAACCTCATAAGCCAAAGTACTGAAAAAAGGGTGCCAAGGGAAAACCCTGGTAGCCGCTTCCTTTTTAGGGTAGAATCCCCCCATGGCAGAAGACTCAGGCAAGCTTAAGATCGGTGACGACTGGAACGCCATCCGCATCATCGCCCTTTCCCAAAACAATCCTCTCAAAGCTATCGCCGAGTTCGTTGAAAACTCCATCGACGCCGGTGCGCGCAGCGTTGACATCGTGCGCGGCAAGCAAGACGGTCAGCAGTACTTGCGGATTATCGACGACGGCCAGGGGATAGCCGACTTCAAGTACCTAGCCACCCATATCGGCGACTCCATCAAGCGCAAGCTCAAGAAGCAGGGGGCCATGGGTATCCAGGGGGAGTTCGGCATCGGCTTGCTTTCCTTTTGGACTGTAGGGGAGGAATGCGTTTTAAGCTCCCAAAGCGGGGAGGGCGCCGCCCATAGCCTGCGCATGGTAAAGGGCAACCCCGGCTTTTCCATCCGCCCCCTTTCCGGGCTTTTTCCCCACAGCGGCACCGAACTCTGCATCAAGCCCCTCCTGCCGGGGGTGCGCCTGCTTTCCGGGGAGAAGATCCAAAACTACCTAGCCAGCGAGCTCCGCGACAGGATTTCCAAAAGCGGGGTGCGTATCCGCATCGTGGACAAGACGGCGCGCTGTGAGCTCACCGTGGAGCCCAGAAAATTCAGAGGGCGCCTCCTCCATCAACTCCCGGCGCTCTGCTCTCCCTTGGGCGATATCTACGTGGAACTCTATCTCTGCGAGCCCTCTTCCTCAGCCGGGCTGGGCCTCTATAAACAGGGAACCCGCGTCATGCCCGATATCCGCAAGCTGGAGGAATTTGACCGTTTTCCTTGGAATTCCGCCAATCTTGAGGGCATCATCGACGCATCCTTCCTCCAGCTTACCCCAGGCACCCGCGACGGCATCGTCTTAGACGATGCCTATGAATCCTTTATCCAGTCACTTATGGGAATCGAAGCGCCCCTCGGCGAGGCTATCGACGAACTCAAAAAGGCCCAGGAAGAAGAGGCCAGCAAGTCCGTTTTTCAAAAACTCTCCAAGGCATTTAGAGAAGCCTTTCTCTTTCTTCCCCAGGAGGACTACGGCTGGTTGGCAGCCCAAGCCCGTAACCCGGCCCGCGCTGGAAAAGCCGCCGGGGCTTCCGATGGCCTGGCTGCGAACAGCCATGGCCCGGGTGCGAACAGCCATGGCCCGGGAGAGGGCGCTCAAGGCCTGGGTGAAGACGGCCTTGCGAGTGCCAACCCTGGTCTTGAGGTCTCAGGCTTTGCTGAAGATGGAGCTGAGCAGGGGCCGATGGATGGCCTGGCAATCTCCGACGCTGAAAACCCCAGCCCCGAGGCCCAACTGCGCTTCTTTGAGCATTCCGGCCCCCTCTATTCCATACTCGCCTCGCCGGCCTCATCCGTCATCGGCCTCGGTTGTGAAAAGCGCCTCAAGGCCGTAGCCCGCGACCGCGCGCGGAGAGCGATCGAAGCTGGAGTAGAGTATCAGTGGTCCATTTCAGACGGCTCGGGCGAGCTTTCCGGCACCGACGGTCAGTTTGTCACTTTCAAGGCAGGTTTGGAACCGGGGATAAGCGTCATACGGCTTTGGGCACGCGAAGGCGAGGAAGCCCGGGCAGCTGATGCTATCATCACCGTGACTGCCGAGCTCATACCACGGGGCGGTTCCGGCATCGGCTCCAAAAAGGGCCTTCCCGGCTACACCTTCCAGCGCGCGCCCGGCGAGCTCTGGCGCTCGCGCTACGATATGGACCGCGAGATCATCATCGTCAACAGCGCCCACGCGGACTTTATCTATGCCTCGCGGCAGCAGGCAAGCAAGTTACGCTACATCATGCGCCTCTACGCCAAGGAACTCGTTTTGGCGAACTTCCCGGAGGCTGACAAATCAGAGCTCCTCGAGCGTATGGTGGAGCTTGTCCTCTATACGGAAGACAAGCTCTAGGCGTTTTTAAGGGGGCGATACATGCTGAGCCTTTATGAAGAGTTGGCGGAAAAGATTAAGCGTGAGCCCGAGCTGAAAACGCGGGGCGGGGCGAGGGCGGATCTTGGCCTTATGCTCTACTCGCGGCGTGAAGAAATAGCCTTTCTGTGGAAGGAAGCCTCCGCCTATGTTTCCGATTTGCCGGCCCAGGATTGCCCCGAGTTACGCGCAGCTCTGGCAGCCTTGAGCCCCCTCTTTGGCGAGCGTGGCTAGCCGCAAGACCTCTTAACTTTCTGCCTAGGAAAGCCAGCGCTTGAGCCACTGCAGGCCCTCTGCTTCCATTGCCGGGCTTACTTCGTGGCCCAGGCCGGGGTAGGGGCTGAGGCGCAGGCGTTCGCCCTGGACGTAGCGGGGGCGTAGGACGGCTTCAAAGCGCCGGTTGCATTCTATAGGCACAAGATCGTCATCCTCCCCGTTGAGGAGCAAGAGGCTCTGATCCGCAAAGGCCTCTGGTCTTTCGATGGGGTCATAGCGTTGCACGATGTCGGCAAGGGCCGGCGGGTAAAAATCCGCAAAATCCATTTCTCTGAATTCTGGCAGCTTGTGCCTCTGCTCCATAAGGGCGGCAAAGTCGCCGCTGCCGATAAAGGCCACCCCGGCCGTAATCCGTCTATCTTGGGCCATGGCCAAGAGGCTCACGTGGCCGCCGAGGGAAATGCCTGTCACCCCGCAGCGCTGGGTATCTATGCCCAGCCGCGCGGGAAGAAGATCGATTAAGAGTGTGATGTCGAGGGCCGTGCCCAGCATAATCCCATACATGTCGCTGGCGTGGGAGCCCTGGTAGAGGTTGGCGCCGCGGTCCACCATGCGTTTGCCATGGTTGCGTTGCTCCACGCCAACCGCGATAAGCCCCTGGGCCTGAATGCCTTGGCAGAGTTGGCGGTTGTCCGCCATCTTACCCCCGCGGCCGTGGGTGACAAAGACCGCCGCGGCCCCAGGGTTTTCCTCCAAGCCGTAAACGTTGGTTTCTATACCGGCAACGACGCAAGAGAGCATGCTCACACTCCTTAGCTAGGGCTTGGGCTAAAAAAGGACCTGGTCCGGATCCATGCCGACCTTCTGCCCAGACTCAAGCCCGGCCAGCCTTTCCATATCCAGCTCGGAGATGGCCCAATCGAAGATGGCGGCGTTTTCCGCCATGCGTTCACTCTTAGTGGACTTTGGTATGCAGAGAAAGCCCTTTTGCAGGGCCCAGCGCAGGGCAATTTGGGACACGGTTTTACCGTAGGCCTGGGCGATTTCGATCATAAGGGGAATCTCAAAAATCTTGCCCTGCATTAAGGGCCCCCAACCCTGAAGGACAATGCCGCGTTGGCGGCAGTAGGCGTCCAGCTCCCTTTGCGCGTAGCAGGGGTGAAGCTCCGTTTGATTGACAGCCGGGACAACGTTGGCCGCGGCGAGGAGCTTGTCAAGATGATGGATCTTGAAATTGCTTACCCCGATGGCGCGAACCCTTTTCTCTTGATAGAGACGCTCCATCGCCTTCCATGTGTCTAGGTTGACCGAGCCCGGCCAGTGGACAAGGTAGAGGTCAAGATAGTCCAAGCCCAGTTTTTTTAAGGAGGTCTCGCAGGCGCGCAGGGTGGAATCGAAGCCCTGCTCGTCGTTCCAGACCTTGGACGTGACAAAAATATCCTTGCGCTCTATGCCGCTGGCGCCAATGCCCCTGCCGACGGCTTCCTCATTTTTGTAGATGGCGGCGGTGTCGATAAGGCGGTAGCCCATATTGATGGCATCACGCACCGCGTTTACACAGCTGGCGGAATTGGCTACCTTAAAGGTGCCCAGTCCCAGCAGGGGAATCTGGACAGCGTTATTGAGCTCGCGTGTCTGCATGCAAAACTCCTTGAGGCTTCTTTTTCCATGATACTCTACTACGAGGAGCCCATGTAAGGAAGGGGCCGGCTTCTTAACGCTGGCTTTTTACTGCCGTCTTCGTATGAATGGTCTCTAGCCGCTCCCCGTATCGTTTCGCTATCTTCTAGGGCATGACGCAAAACTGGAAGGCAAAAACCGCCCTCTTCTTAACAAGCCAAACCCTCTCGATATTGGGCTCCTCCCTCGTGCAATACGCCCTCATGTGGACGGTTACCCTAGAAACGAAGTCCGGCCTGATGATGACACTCTTCGTTATTTGCAGTTTCCTCCCCACCTTTTTCCTTTCTCCCTTTGCCGGGGTGTGGGCGGACCGTTACGACCGCAAAAAGATAATTATCCTCTCAGACGCCCTCATAGCCCTGGTGACCCTCGCCCTGGCAATCGTTTTCTCAAGCGGCCACAGAGCCCTCTGGCTCTTCTTTGTCGCGGCCGCTATCCGCGCCGTGGGCTCGGCCCTCCAAGGCCCGGCGGTGGGCGCCTTCCTGCCGCAGATAGTACCGCAAGACAAACTCTTGCGGGTAAGCGGGATAAACGGTTCCATCCAATCGGTGATAATGATCGCCTCTCCCATGGCAAGCGGGGCCCTTATGACCTTTGCCCCGCTTCAAGTGATCTTTTTCATCGACGTCGCCACCGCCGCCCTGGCCATAAGCGTCTTGGCCCTTTTTCTGCGGGTTCCGCCCCACGCCAAGGCCGCCGCGGCCCAAACTGTTTCTTACTTCCACGACATGGCAGAAGGCTTTCGCTACATCCGCCGCCAGCCTTCCCTGATGGCATTCTTTGCCTACATGGGCGTTCTCCTCTTTTTCATCGCCCCGGCAGCCTTCCTCACCCCGTTACAAGCGGCGCGTAGCTATGGCCCGGAGGTCTGGCGCCTGACGGCCATAGAGATAGCTTTTTCCGTCGGGATGCTGCTGGGCGGGGCCCTCTTGGCCGCCTGGGGAGGTTTTCGCAACCGCGTGCGCACTATCCTGTCGGCCAACGCGATAATGGCCCTCTGCACCGTCGTTCTCGGCATCCTGCCCCTCTTGGCCTTTAGGCCCTACTGGCTCTACGTGGCGGTCATGGGAATCTTCGGCCTAGCCCTGCCCTTCTATAACACGCCCTCATCCGTTCTCATTCAAGAGCGAGTGGCGGAAGAATTCCTAGGGCGGGTCTTCAGTGTCATGACTATGCTCTTTACCTCCATGATGCCCCTGGGCATGCTCGTATTCGGCCCACTGGCGGAGCTTGTGCGCATAGAATGGATTCTCCTGGGCACGGGGGCAATCATGGCCCTCATGGCGGTTCTCGTTGCCTTTAGCAGGCGCCTGGCAAGCTTTGGGGCTCCGGGGTCGAAGCCTTTGGTTTAGGACCTGGGCGTCACCCCGCGGCCGCTACGCGCCCGCGGGGTCGGGCTCTCCGCCGCTC
>JBGSOB010000193.1:0-8481 GCA_041739325.1 Treponematales bacterium | reverse complement strand
AGCCTGCAAAAGCTGGCCATAATTGTCTTCAGACCACCAGAATGTCATAACGGCGATTTTCAAACCAGGCTTCTCCATTAGCTATTACCTTTTAAAAACCCGCAGCCACCATGGCTGAACAAAAGCACGCGTGACAGTTTCCGCCGAAGCCTTAACATATTCGTATTCCAGTGAATTCTCCTAAGGATTGACTTGAACGCGCACGCGTCGAAGGCCGAGGCTTCTAAAACCAATGCCCGCGAGCGCTCTAAGCTCGGTCTGACGGCTGAATGGATCGCTGAACTATTATATTTAACTATAGCATCAACGCAAGTCTCTTTCATGCTAAGTGAGCCTTCAATCATCCGTATGGATTCCATACCCTTGGAGGAATGGACTATTACAGCCGATACGCCATAGCGATTCTCAACCTCCGGATGCACATGTTCAATTCCCCAAAAATCACCTAATGTAATGTCAGAATTTCTTTTTATTGATTTATAGATACAAGTATGACAAGAAGAGCGCAAGCCCACATTTGCCAAAAAAAGCGAATAATATATATCATTCCTATACGGTTTGCGAACCTCTTTCCCATTCTGGAATTTAAAAGCCACCTCGAAGGAACGCCATCCAGCTGATTTTTCCCTAAAATTAACCGCCGAAAGCCGGCTTCGATATTTTTTCTCCTGATATTCCTTGTAGTTTCTCCATAATTTCGGCGAAGGGACACCGTGGCAGATAAGATCTACCAACAGGAGATTATGATGATCTTTACCTAAAAAATGAAGGAGTCCACCTGTTTGGCAGGGCGTGCCGACAAAGAGAATTTTTAAACCGTTAGCAAGATCATCATGAATGCGAGAGTAAGAAGCGCTTATTCGGCTTTGTAAGTACTTGGAACCACGTAATTTTCCCAGCTCGGATTCCGATGTTATCCTTATATGCTCAAGCTCGAATCGGTCGTTGAACGCAGCGCCATAAACGGCTCCTAAACCCCGAAGCACGGATGCTGCAAGCGCAGTAAATACGCCGCCTGATGAACTGAGACCGAGAATGGATTTATCTAGATTCTTAGCCGCGAAAGCGAGCGGCTCCTTAAGCGGCGAAAGCGTCAATTCCTTCTTCTTAACCACATGACAGGATTCAACACAGCGACCGCATCTAGTGCATTTTTCCAATTCAACGAATGGATAAAGAAATCCATTGGAGGATTCACGCATCGCGATAGCCCTAGTGGGGCAAACATTATAGCATGCGTGACAGCCGTTGCAGTCATCAAGACAAATAGCCACAGTTATCAATTGCGGTCTCTATTGATCAGATGAAATAAACTCTTCCGATCCTTACTAGAAATAACAAAAAGTAAGGTAGCACTTCCTATACCGAGTATACAAGAAATGAACACACCTAAAGCTCCAAGGAGCCGACCACCAGTGCTGAGGGAAACAATGATAACTATGGGAGAGACGATCAGACAGGCGAACGCGGCTGTTAAAAAACCATCACGCAGGTATTTAGCGATACTGAAACCAACTATCCGTGAGACAAGCATTAGCCTTACAACAAAAGCGATAAGGGAAAGGGCGATCCCGATCACATACGCGCAATACTCCGGCGCCCCGAGCGACAGAGCAACGTAAGAGGCGGGAAGATTGAGCAAGAGCAATCCGCCGACCACGGCCTGGTAAAGCCGGATCTTACCAGTTGCCTGTACCACCACCATAAGTGGCTGGCTGACACCCTCGATGAAGGCGTCGACAAGCAATAAACGAGCGAACAAAACCGCATTGCCAGGAAGATCACCAAGCCAAAACCGTAAAAGAAATGGCATTTCAAGGATCATAGGGAAAATGAATATAAAAATGAGGCATATAGAGGCCTTGGTGCTCAGGTAGAGCAAGTTGAGCATCCCATCGGTATCTCCTGAGGAATAGGACTTGACTATCTGGGGGCGGGCTGCCGTGATGAAATTCTGAATAAAATTTGATATAGCGGAATTCACCTGTGTGGCGATTGAACGAGCGGCGATCACGGTCGGCCCGCAAAATATGCCAAAAATCAAGGTTGTCAATTGGTTTTTCGCTACGCCAACGCTTGTGCCGAAAAGGTTCCAAGAAGCGTACTCGGCGATATCTTTGAAAAGGCGCCCATCCCACACGAACTTGAAGCGGCTTTCCGGAAACCGAAGCAAGCAATAGCCGACAAAGGCCCCTGAATACAGGATAGCAACGGCAGTGGTGAGAACGCCGAAAGAGACCAATTTATCAAAAGGCGAGGCCCCGATCAAAAAAGAAACCGCGAGCCGGAGAAGAGCTTCAAGCAGGCTCAAGGCAGCAAAGACCCCCATGCGCTCTCTCGCTATGACGAGCGCGATATACGGAGTCGAGACGAGAGAAACGAAAAACGTACATAACGATAAATGAAACACCGTCTGCGCGGCAGATATCCGAGCAAGGGGTATTTGTAGCTTTGGGCTTATAAGGAAAAAAAAGGCTAGCTCAGAAACGATCACCGAGGCAAGGCCGATGAAGATGAAAATGAGGAAGAAAACGCTGAACGTCCGGCGCAAGCCGTTTTCATCACCTCGCCCTAGGTCGAAAGCGAAGTAGCGCTGAGAAGAGGCCGCCATCGCCCCACTTAGCACCATAAATGACGTGGAGATGCCCGCGATGAGATTGAAGACTCCGTAATCCTCCAAGCCGAGCTCCTGGATGACCACACGAACCGTATAAAGACTCACGAGAAGGACTACCGCTTGTCGGATATAGAGGAACAATGTGTTTCGCGCGAGTGTCACCCGGGAAGCCGCTTTGTTCTCAGGCATCAAGGCCTCCAGCTCCCTTTATCAAGCCAAGTGGCCAAGATCGCATGTCGATGCCAGACATTCAGAGTGCCCCCGCCCCCTCGATCTCGGTTTGTATGTAGTCGAGCTTGGAGAGAAGAGCCTTCACGCCCGTCACGTCCAGGCGCTTGGTGTTCTCGGATGTGTATTCCCACCCGCGGCTAATCTGCTCCTCCCCCTTGATGAAATACTTGTCATAATTGAGGTCGCGATTGTCCGCTGGTATACGGTAGTAACCGCCCAGATCCTGAGCCTTCGCCATCTCCTCCCGGGTGAGGAGCGTCTCATGGAGCTTTTCCCCGTGGCGCGTTCCGATGACCTTGATCTGGCTGGAGGAATTAAGGAGCTCTTTAACCGCGAGAGCAAGATCGCCGATTGTCGAGGCCGGGGCCTTCTGCACGAATATATCACCCGGTTCTGCGTGGCTGAAGGCAAAGACAACCAGCTCGACCGCGTCCTCCAGCGACATGAGATACCTGGTCATGTTCGGATCCGTGATAGTGACGTCCTGCCCCGCCTTGATCTGGTCAACGAAGAGGGGGATGACCGAACCGCGCGAGGCCATCACGTTTCCGTAGCGCGTCCCGCAGATAACAGTATGATCCGCCGTGACGGTGCGTGACTTAGCCACCATGACCTTCTCCATCATGGCCTTAGAGATGCCCATGGCGTTGATAGGATAGACGGCTTTGTCCGTGGAAAGGCAAATAACCTTCTTGACTCCATGCTTGATGGCCGCACTCAGAACGTTTTCAGTGCCGAGGACATTGGTACGCACGGCCTCCATCGGAAAAAATTCACAGGAAGGGACTTGCTTAAGCGCCGCGGCGTGAAAAACGAAATCCACCCCACCCATAGCCGCATCAATGCTGGAAAAATCCCGCACGTCGCCGATATAGAAGCTGATCTTTGGATTCTTGTAGAGCTTCCGCATATCGTCTTGCTTCTTCTCATCCCGCGAGAATATCCGAACTTCCTTAATATGGGTATCTAGAAATCGGTCGAGCACAGCATTCCCGAATGAGCCAGTTCCCCCGGTTATCAAGATAATCTTATCCTTAAACATGCTTTCCTCCGTCATGAAGGCAATGAACCACTTCTTGGTCAATGTATAAGAAAAAGCCCGCGCGGAGGCGAGCCTAAAGCTCCAAGCGCGAAGGCTGGATCGAGTTCAAGAGCGATATCGTATCCATCATTCACCGGCCGCCGAAACAGGCTCGAGTTTGATGAATAACTTTATTCATACTTTTAACAATATATCACAGCCATCTATCTCCCGCAAGGGCAGACGAGTAAACTTTATCCTACCAAAGTTGAAGCAGCACAAGATACTAGTATACATGATACAATTCAGCTAGTGACGATGCTTTAGCGCCAGAACCGATCAGGAGATATATTCATGACTAGTAAATATTTAATATCCATCCTCGGGATTTTCATCATTTCCTTTTTTTACGTAAGCCTACAACTCCAAGCCCTTGAGTTTGAAAGCTTGGGCGAATTCGGTTTTGATGCAGACCGTGGGCTAACTATGGGGGCAGAAGCCATAGCCACGAGCAAAAACGGTCCATTCAGTTTCAACTCCCATGTTAGGGTGAGTAGGGGTGGGTCATACCCTGGGGGCTTCCAGGAGACATTCTTTGGCGGTATAGATGTCCAGATTATAGAAGGCGGCTTTGGTTACCAGGGTATGTCCTTTGGTGCACGTATGGGTATCTTTCCGCATTTCGATGTCATCCGCTCTCCTTACTCTCTTTTTATCAATGGAAACGGAATATCCGCGCCTATCCTGGAACTATCCTATAAAGACGGTCCGTTCAGCTATATAAACCGGTGGGTCGACTTAAATAAACACTCTCGATTTGGCTGGCCTGATCGAGGTGCAGTCTGGAAGAGCTACGCCCTTGATCTGAAAGGACTTCGCCTCGGATTCCAGGACGTGGCGGTATTTACCTCATATCAGTTAGGCCTGAATGAGGCTAACGAGCCGATATGGAGCCCCTCCCGCGCATTCGACTTCAGCTACTTCATTAGCCCGCTACCTTCCTACTTCACTCAGCATTTGGCATCGGCGGTGAACAGGCCGTGGTCAACCCTCACGAACGATAACTCGATAATGGGTTTTTTCTGTGAATACGCTGGGCATAGCGCTATGATCAACGCGCAGATTCTGATCGATGATCTCAACATGAACCGCTTCCTTAATCCTTCAGGCGAGCAAAACCCAGATAAAGTAGCATGGAGCCTCGGCGCGTCGATCGAGGGAGTCGCTGGAAAACTCGAACTCCATCACGCTGGCGCGACCGCTTATACGTTCGAAGCCTATGGGAGAGCCGGCGTGAATACTTGCTATGGATATTCATACTATCCGGCCGATTCCTTTCCCTCAGGCGAGGAAATCATTCCCATTCCCACTGCCCTCAATATGATCGGGTATCGAAACGGTGAAAACAATCTTGCCTTCCTCTTAGGTTGGGAGCGAACCTTTGGCAAGCTAGCCTTACGAGCTGAAGGGGAATTTGTGCTAAGCGGCTCTCAGGCGACTGGCAATCCTTGGCATGAATTTTCCTACTATGCTGAAAGCAGCCGTTCGACTCGCCTCCTCGACGATCCCGTTTTGGAAAAAAAGCTCATTTTTCGCGCGCACGCGTCCTACCCATGGAAGGATTTCCGCTTTGGCGCGGCATTGAGCCTGGGCGGTATCTGGAACCGCTTAGCCCTGCGCACCGTGGATTCTGACGCTTGGGAAAATCAAGAACCTTATTACGCGCCCTCGGGCGAACATGCCTTGGTCTTCAAAGCTGGCATAAACCTCACTTGGAAACAACCTCTTTTCAAAAAGAATGCTAAAACCAATACTGGGGATCTAGGGATGGCGGATTCTCAGACAGAGCAGGCCCCGAGCGTCGACAAAGTGGAATCGAAGCAAGGGTCTTCTGTTGGTCAAGGAAGCGAGACGATGACACCTGCGGAAAGCCTCCCGATAGAGTAATACTCGACCCCTCCCACACGGATAGTGCGTGGGTCAAAACAGTTCCGGCCATCAAAAACCAGGGGCAGCTTCTTCCGCTTAAGAAAGTCTTCTGGTTGAAGGGCGGGGGCCTGGGGCACTCGGTAAAAATAAATTAGAGATCCGCCCCCGCTAAGCTATTTTGTCCACCAGAAAGGATATCCTCAGCTCTTTTTTCTAGATCCTTCCTAAAGCCAGCCAAGGAAAGATTCTTACTCCAGCGAATAGAGGAAAATTCCTCTTGCGGCATTCCCAGGAGTATTTCCACAATAAGGGGCGGCAAAGAAATCAAGGTCGTCTGAATAGCGCGCTGGATAGTAGGCCCTATTCAGCTCGGTTCCACCGCTTAGATAAAGCTCGGTTTTGCTCTTTGCGACGCAGTTCAGGACTCCATCTTGGAGGGGATACAGCTAAAAGCATGCCTTAGGGGGGTAGGACGGGATAGCCCCGCCGTGAAAAAAAAGACAGGGGCGCGGGGCTCCTTGAGACCCGCGGTAGATATAATTCACGGCGGGGAAGCCCGGCCTTAGGGGGGCCTCCCCCTCCTAGGGAATGAGTGCGATGAGGCTGAGGATGTCGAGTTCGATGCCGCCAAGACCTTGGATGTCCGCAGCAAAGGCTCCGCTCTGGTGGCCCTGGTTCCAGACCCAGATTCCGGCGAGGCCTGCCTTGACGCTCATGCTGGGGAGAAGGCGCCAGGTAGCCTGGGCGCGGAGGCGGAGGCTGTTTTGGCTTATGCCGGAGGGGCTTTGGAGGGCGGCAGCTTCCAGGCTTTCTTGGTAGGGGCTGTTGAGATAGTTCTGGCCCTTTTGCAGGTACTCGATGCCGACGAGGCCATGGAGGATGCCGGGGAGGCGGTAGCCTGCTTCCAGGAGAGAAAGGAGGGAGTCTGGACCCGGCTCAAAGCCGACGCAGGGGAAGTCGTACTGGCTGGAGCCGGGGAGGTTTGAGCAGAGGTAGTGTTCGTTGGAATAGGAGAGCTGGGGGTATTCGCGGATATAGATCCAGGGATTGGCATAGGAATGCTCGGCGCGAGCTTCGAGGTAGCCTGAACCGAGGGGAAGGGCGGTGCGTATTCCGGCTTGCCAGGCAAAGGCATCCGGCATGATGGCTACCCCGGGATAACGCTGGCGCTCATAGGCCGAACTGAACTGGTTGGCCACCGCGCTTGCGTAGAGGCTAGCGTACTTCCAAGGCAGGAATTCCAGTTCCGCCCCTAGGTAGGATGTGGCGTTTGAAAAGTCGTAGAAGGAATGGAAGACAGCCAGGGGGTTTAAGTAGCGCAGGTCCGGGTTGACCCCGGCGACGAGGGAACCTTCCATGAGGGCGATGCGGAGGCGCTTGAAGGCGCGGGCTTGGAAGCGGTGGAGAAAGAGGCTGCGCGGCATATCCGCATAGCTTGCGCCCGTGGGGGCTGACTTGCCGCCTTCCAGGGTGGAGTCTAGGGAGGCGGCGAAAAAGGAGTAGGAAAAGTCGCTTAAGGCGATATCCCCGTAGACGTAATCGAAGAAGCCGGCTGTGCTTGCAAGGTAGAGATTCTTGGCGGCGGGGCCCCAGTCTAGGGGGCCGCGGGCGGCGCGCAAGCTCCAGAAGCTTGAGCCTAGATTGACCGAGGAATGGCTGGGAAAGCGGTAGTCGAGGGCGCTGGGGTCTAGGGGAATATTTGTCCAGCTATGGGGGTAGAGGGCGGGATTGAGGCTATCCGGATTAAGGCCCAGGCGGAAGTCCGACGCAAGGGAGAGTGAGTCCGCAATGCCAAGCTGGAGGGGGATGGATGCCAGGGGGCTGCGGCTTGCGGAAGCGAAAAAGGGCGGAATGAGGGTGCCTGGGAGGGCGGCGTAGAATTCCGGGCTTAGGATGAGGGCGGCTTCGAGGGAGGCGGGGACGGGGCCTGAGAGCTTGAGTGCTGAGAGGATGGGGTCGGTGGCGGGCTTTAGGCTTGAAAAGAGGGCGGAGTCGCGGGGGTGGACGCCTTGCTCTGGGGAAGAATCTGTGGTGGCTGAAGAAGCGGCGGCAAGGGCTTGGGTAGCGGCGCGGCCCAGGCGCTCCCGGCTTTGGGGGGCGTCGAGGCTCAAGGGGAGGATGCCCTGGCAGACGCTGAGGTTATATAAAAGGCTGTAGACTTCTTCCCCTGGCAAAAGGAGGGCTTGGGAGGATTGGGCGGGGATGCCGGGGCTTGCTAGGAGAAAGATGAGAAAGAAAAAAACGGACGCTTCAAAAAAGCGGCTACGCGACATGCTGGGCATGTTTTAAAGATTCATAAAGAAATTCAGGCGCAAAATCAATTCCATTCTCCCAACAGAGGGTATCCATTTGAGTTTTAAAAGCACTGAAAAGTTTTGCATCAAGCAATTGCCTAACCTTTTCCCTGCGATCACTTGAAAGAATGGGGTAAAAATCAAGCAGACCGCTTGTCCCGTCATTGAATTCAATACGTAGCTTATAGTCGCAGATATATGTTGCTGAAATAACCCATATCATTTGCCCTACCCTCCCTAAGCAAGTGGTTCTATCTTGGAACAAGCGCCTGTTTCAATAAGGTCCTGCCAAGCGCTTTCCAATTCCATTTTATGAAGTTGAGCCCACTCCATGACGAGACCCAACACGCGTGGCGGAAGAGAACCATCAAGCACGCGCGCGTCCTTTA
>JBGSOB010000207.1:0-8703 GCA_041739325.1 Treponematales bacterium | reverse complement strand
ATGCCGACGTGCCTGAGTACCCTCCCGCGGCCATGCTGGACATGGAAAAGGACTTGCTGGGCTTTTATTTTTCCGGCCACCCCATGGACGACTACCGCCAAGCCTGGGAGCGCTGCGTGGATTTGGACCTTACCCAGCCCGAGCGTTCCAGCCCGGACAAGTCTTACACCATACTGGGCATGATTAAGGATTGGCACGAGATCCTCACCAAGAGCGGCAAGAAGATGGCCTTTGCCTCCCTGGACGACTTTTGCGGCTCCATAGACTTGGTTATCTTTGCGGACGTGCTGGAAAAACACCGCGCCCGTCTTCAGGCCGGGGCCGTGCTTGCCCTGCGCGGCAAGGTAGACCTCGCGCGCGGGGAGCCGGCCTTCAAGGTGGAAGACGTGAGCGACCCGGCCGCCCTCAAGGAAAAGGCGGTGCGCGAGGTTCATATCCGCTTGGACGCCGCGGCCCTGCGCGGCGACGATGAGATGATGGCCCTGCGAGACTTGGTCTTCGAATGCTCAGGCAATTGCGCCCTTTATTTTCACCTCATGCAGCGGGACAAGGAGACTATCGTGCGCGCCGGCACGCAGATTGGCCTTTCCGCCGCGGACGATGTTGCCGACCGCCTGCGCCTCTTGCCGGCCGTTACCGATGTCTGGAAGGAGTGATCTATGTTTACTATTGCCATGAGGATAGCCGCGCTGCTTGTCAACGTTTTTATCTTTCTCTGCGCCGCCCGCGTCATTTTGGGCTGGTTCTCCTTTCCCTCCTCCTACCGCATGGGGCCGATAGAGCGGGCCTTAGGCCTTGCCTGCGATTGGTACTTCCGCCTCTTTTCCCGCATAAGCCTTTTGCGCCGCGGCCCCTTTGACTTTAGCCCCAGCTTTGCCATCCTTTGCCTTGTCCTGGTATCGGCGGTGCTCAACATGCTCTCCGCCCTGGGGAGGATAGCCTTTGGGCCCCTGGCGGGCCTGATCTTGACGGCCCTTTGGTCCATATTTGCTTTTTTGCTCGTCATCCTTATAATTCTACTGGTAGTCCGTTTGGCGGCCTTTGCCTTAAGGCTCAATACCTTCGGCGCCTTTTTAAAGGCGGTAGAGGCCGTGAGCGACCCGGTTCTCTTCCGGATAAAGCGCATTGTTTTTGGGAAGAGGATCGTCAGGTACTGGCTTGGGCTTTTGACCGCCATACTCGTTTTGGGCACCCTGTGGCTTTTGGGCAGCCTCGTGACGGGCTACGCCAGAACCCTGCTTGAGTCGCTTCCCTTTTAGCGCGGAAGCCGGGGCAGGGGCGGAAAGGGAGGATAGATGGTTTTATCGAGGGAATCGAAAAAGGACATTGAACAAAGACTCACCGGCATGAAGCGGCCGGTTACTCTTGCGGTATTTACCCAGGAGATAGAGGCTGCCTGTTGCAAGGAGACGCGCAACATAGCCGAGGGCCTGGCGGAGATGAGCCCCAAGGTTATCGTGGAGAGCTCGGACTTTATAGGCAACGGCAGCATTGTGCGCAAGTACGGCGCAGAGCGCATACCGGCCATCGTGGTTTCCTCAAAAGAGGGGCGGATGGCCCGCTTTTACGGCACGCCTTCAGGCTATGTCTTTATAGCCCTCGTGGAGGCTATCCGCGACGCCTCAAACGGCCCGGCCCTCCTTGAGGAGAGCATTGACTGGCTGGAGAGCCTTGATAGGGATATCCAGCTCCAAGTCTTCGTTTCTCCCACCTGTCCCCATTGTTCGGCGATGATAGGCTTGGTGAATAAGCTGGCTTTTGCCTCAGATCGTATTCAAGCGGCCTGCATAAGCCTTCCCGACTTCCCCCATCTTGCGGTAAAGTATGGAGTAGAGGCCTTGCCCTCCGTGTTTTCGGGGGGAGCCAAGGCCTGTGAGGGCGCTGTTTCTGAAAAGGCCCTCTTGGACAAGCTTAAGAAACTGGAGAAATGAGTGCTCACATCAAAGCAACGCAGCTACCTGACGTCCTTGGCGAATAAGCTCGAGCCCATGGCCGCCCTCGGCCGAGCCGGCCTCTCGGAGGCGGTTGAGCGCCATCTGGGCATTGAGCTCAAGCGCCACGAGCTTATCAAGCTGCGTTTTACCGACCATAAAGACGCCAAGGATGACTTTGCCGCCGAGCTGGCGGAAAAGACCGGCAGCGAACTGGTGCGTATAATCGGCAACGTGGCTATCTTCTACAAACAAAGCTCCGACCCGGAAAAGCGCCAGATTAAGCTACCCTAGTTTAGTCGAAGTGGAGTGGAGAAGGGGCTGCCTACCATGGTAAGCCCCTTTTTTTCTGCCCTGGCCCTCAGCCTTTGGACCGCAGGCTTGAAACCCTAATTGCGCAAGCCCCTGTCGCGGCAGCCGGTGCAGCCGAGCACGTGGACGTGCTTGCGGCCGGGGCTCACGAACATGCGCGCTATCACGTAGCCCTCGCGGGGCACTTCTTTTTTGCAAACCGGGCAGATGCGCTTATGGATGGCGTTGGGTGGGTAGCAGGCCGGGCAGCCGAAGATATGGGTCATCTTATCCGGTTTGCCGGGAAAGACCTGGCTTTTTACCCTATCACCGTTTTCCATGATGACGTCGCAGATGGGGCAGCGGCGGATTTTTGGGCCGTTCTTGGGCACGAGCTCCCCGGTCCACTCGCGCTGTTTTTGCCGCGGCACCCACCATAAAAGCCAGAGTAGCCACAAGCCGATGACAAAGAAGACCGCCGGGATGAAAATCTGCAGGAAGGCTACCATGGGCTCATCATAACCCATCCGCACAGGCGCTGAAAGGGGGATGCTGAGCGTAGCCGGGCGGAGGCGCCGCCACTGGCGCACTTGACAAATATGCAAAAAGGACTATATTCAAGAACATGAATATAGACAGCGAGCAGGCGGCTGCAGTTTGCAAGGCCCTCGGGCATCCGGTGCGGCTAACCATTGTTCGCGGGCTTTCAACCCGGCAGTGCAACGTAGGGGCAATATCGGAAAAACTGGGCTTGACCCAGCCCGCGGTTTCCCAGCACTTGGCCGTTTTACGCCGCGCCGGGGTTGTCCGTGGGGAGCGCAAGGCTGAGGGAACCTGCTACAAGGTTATCCATCCCCTGGCCCAGGCTATCGTTAAGTATTTGTCCAAATAAGCCTTTGACGGGCCAGGCAGGCCGCGGTCGGCCTCAGGTACCAAGTAGTGAAGAGAAGAGAGGAGAGTGAGCATGGCTAAATATCTGATTGTCGGCGGGGTTGCCGGCGGAGCGGGCGTTGCCGCCCGGCTACGGCGCCTGGATGAAAAGGCGGAGATCACCATCTTAGAACGCGGCGAGCATATCAGCTACGCCAATTGTGGCCTGCCCTACTACGCAGGCGGGGTTATCACCGACCGCTCCCGCCTCTTTATCATGACGCCTGAGAAATTCAAGGCCGCCCTCAACGTTGACGCCCGCGTCGGCCATGAGGCCATGTCCATAGACCGCCAACGCAAGACCGTCCATGTGCGCGTGCTGCGCAGCGGGGCGGAGCTGGACCTGCCCTATGACTGCCTTATCCTTTCCCCGGGCGCCGGTCCGCTGCGGCCGCCCATTCCCGGCATAGACAATCCGGCTATCCTGAGCCTGCGTTCCGTTTCCGATATCGACGCCATCAAAGGGCGGATAGACTCCGGGAAGGTTAAGCGGGCGGTTGTGGTGGGCGGCGGCTTCATAGGCCTGGAAATGGCTGAAAACCTGATGGACCGCGGCATAGCCGTGACCGTGGTAGAGGCTATGGACCAGGTGATGAACGTCATCGACTACGAGATGGCCGCCTTAGTTCAGGCATCGATGCGGGAAAAGGGCGTGTCCCTGCGCCTCAAAGACGGGGTGTCCGCCTTCCTGCCATCTTCAGAGCCGGGCTCAAGCGGGCTGAGCGTAAAACTCTCCTCCGGGGCCTTGCTTCCGGCAGACTTAGTCATCCTCTCCATCGGCGTGCGTCCGGATACGGTTTTAGCAAAAAACGCAGGGCTTGAGCTGGCGGCGAATGGGGCAATCAAGGTAAACGAATACTTCAGAACTTCAGACCCCGACATTCGCGCGGTGGGCGACGCCATCGAATTCATGTCTCCCCTCTTGGGTATTCCCCTTACCGTTCCCCTGGCAGGCCCTGCAAACAAGCAAGCGCGGCTTTGCGCAAACAACATTGTCTTAGGCGATACCAGCCCCTACAAGGGCAGTATAGCCACGGCGATAGCCAAGGTGTTTGACCTAGCCGTCGGTTCCGCCGGGGCGGCGGAAAAGGCTTTAGTGAAGGCCGGCATCCCCTGCGCCAGCCTGATAACCCACGCCGGAAGCCATGCCGGTTACTACCCGGGCTCGGCCCAGCTTTCTCTCAAGATCGTTTACGACCCCGCTAGCGGCCGCCTCCTGGGGGCCCAGGCCGTGGGCGCCGATGGCGTTGATAAGCGCATAGACGTTGTGGCGGCCTTCATTCAAATGGGCGGGACGGTTGCGGACTTGGCGGAGTTCGAGCACGCCTACGCCCCGCCCTTTAACTCGGCAAAGGACGCCCTCAACATGCTGGGCTTTATGGCCCTCAACGCAAAGAGCGGCCTGAGCAAGCCGGTAAGCTGGAAGGATGTCGATGCCTGGAAGGCCCGTGGCGCCTTCCTCCTCGACGTGCGCAGCCAGGAGGAGTTCGAGCTGGGCGCCATACCCGGGGCCTATAACATTCCCCACACCGAGATCCGCGCGCGCCTAGGCGAGATTCCGCGCGGCAAAGCCATACTCATAAATTGCGCCGTAGGCTTGCGCGGCTACTTGGCCGAGCGGGTGCTCAGGCAGAACGGTTTTGAGGATGTCGGCAACCTGACGGGCGGTTACAGAATCTGGAGCGCCGCCGTTTCAGAGCTTGAGCGCCTGGCCGCCGGCTCTCCCGCCATTGCCCCCAGCGTTGCCCCGCCGGCAAGCCCTCTGTTTTCAGCCGCAGATTCCAAACGCGCCGGCGTCAACGAGGACGGTAGCCCCGAGGCTGCCCCGACACTCCTCGACGCCTGCGGTTTGCAGTGCCCCGGGCCCATCATCCAGCTTAAGAAGGGTATGGACGCCTTAAAGCCCGGTCAGCGCCTTAAGGTTTTGGCAACGGACCAGGGCTTTTCCCACGACGTAAAATCCTGGTGCAGCCTTACCGGCAACGAGCTTATCTCTCTGTCCCAGGAGAAGGGTCAGATCCAAGCCCTTATCGAA
The DNA here is from genome assembly GCA_041739325.1 of Treponematales bacterium. Classification (GTDB taxonomy): domain Bacteria; phylum Spirochaetota; class Spirochaetia; order Treponematales; family JBGSOB01; genus JBGSOB01. The sequence goes on along the minus strand of JBGSOB010000207.1, from coordinate 3,516 downwards.
AAGGGCGGCAGCGCTCTTTGCGGCGGGGCGCCCTGCCCCAGCCCGGGAGCATCCGTGATAGGCAGCCAAACCGGGGCAACCTTCATCGTCTTTTCCAATGACATGGACAAGGCCCTTGCCTCCTTCGTGCTTGCCAACGGGGCAGCCGCAATCGGGCGCACGGTAACTATGTTCTTTACCTTCTGGGGGCTTTCGGTTATTCGCCGGCCCAAGGCCGTTAAGGTTTCCAAGGACTTTATGGGCAAGATGTTCGGCATGATGCTGCCCCGCGGCGCAGGTCGGCTTTCCCTCTCCAAGATGAACATGGGGGGTATGGGTTCCCTCATGATGAAGGGGAGGATGAAGTCGAAGAACGTTGATCAACTGGAGTCGATGATGGCCCAGGCAAAGCTTGCCGGGGTGCGGATGGTTGCCTGCCAGATGTCTATGGACATTATGGGGGTAAAGGCCGCCGAGCTGGTTGAGAGCGTTGAGATTGGCGGGGTGGCCACCTACTTGGAAGCCGCCGCCTCGAGCGGGGTAAACCTCTTTATCTAGCTTGGAGGGGTCCCTGTGGCCCTTTCTCACGGATTCTCGAGCTCTTTTTTATTTTCCGGCCCTGGGGATTGTAACCCTGGGGCCGGTTTTTTATTCTCCTTTATGCTAGTCTTTCTCTATGGCCCCTCCTGAATCACTCTTTTCAGGCCTAAGGATGGTAAATCGGCATGAAATCCACAGCCCGCAGCCTTGCGAGAATCTTGAGTTTTACGGCCCTCGCGGCCCTGCTCTTCTTTTTTTCCGCTTGCCCCCGCCCCCGCGACGGCGGCCTCAAACCGACTGCCAGCATAACTCCCCTGCCGGACTCCGGGCTTGAATCTCTTCCTTCTCCCCTGCCTGGGCCGCGGGCATCGGTTGCCTACCTTGAGGGGCGGGTAGAGGCTCGCCGCGAGGGACGGACCCGCCTTTTGGATATTGGCGACGAACTTTCCGCCGGGGATACCCTCAGCACCGCCGCCGGGGCCTCCTGCGAGATCAATCTGGGCAAGACTGCCGTCATCCGCCTTGAGGGCGGCACGATAGTGTCGCTCAACGTGCTTTTACTGGAAGAATCGCGCTCTCGGGTGGATATGAGCCTGGCGGCCGGCTCCCTCCTCTCCAAGGTTGAGCGCCTGCTTAACGCGAATTCCTTTGTCCTTCGTACCCCGTCAATGGTGTGCGGGGTACGTGGCACTGCCTTCCTTTTGCGCGCGGAAGAATCCGGGGCCAGCCTCTTGGCAGTCAAGGAGGGCCGGGTAAAGGCCCTGCCGGCCTCAGCTGCCTTGGATCGTATAGCGACGGCGGCTCAGAGTTCCGCTTTGGCGCGCTCCGTCTTAGGCGGCATTATCACCCTCGGGCCGGAAGTTGGGGCGGGTCAGGAATTAAGCTATGGCGGGGCCGAGCTTCCCGCCGTGAGCGCCATCTACAAAGAGATTGAAGACAGCTTGGCCAGCCTGCCGCCTGAAAGCCTTGAGGCGGCCCAGCCCTTAGCCGGTATCATCCCCGCCCAGGACATCGCTTCTCCCTCTTCCGCCAACGCCAAGGCGCTTCTCGCGCGGGTGCAGGAAGCGAGCAAACGCAACTTCGGTAAGGCTACCGCCGCATCTGAAAAAACAAAGGTTCTCTTTAACGGTTTTGAGCTCATGGGCAAGGAAGGCCGTGGCAGGCCGCAAACCCAAGGAAAGCCAGGGGCCTCCCCAAAACCTGATGGGGCTAAGCCGGCGCCTACTTCGGATCCATCCATTCTTGGGCTCTTACCCGGCTCAGGCTCAAGCGCCGTTGGCGGAATAGTCCAGTTTAAGGGTCTGACCCTGGTAAGCGACAGCTCCGGCCGTATAAGCGCCTACGACAGCGCAGGCGAGCTTGCCTGGCGGAGCCAGACATCTACCACAGATGCCAGGCTCTCTTCCCCGGTGGTTTTCAAGGACAAGATTTACTACCTAGGGCCCGGCGGCTTGGATATCCTCAATGGGAGCGACGGCCGCATGCTCGCGTCTTCCCGCGTTGAACCTCCCGATGGCCGTTTAGACGGCATGCGGCCCTACCAATTCCCCGACGGTATCTTGAGCGTGTCCGAATCCGGTATCGATATACTGGATCCTGAGAGCGGGAAGAGCCTCGATTCCCTTGATGTGCCCGAGGGCTTGATGATGGCCCCGGCGGCAAAGAAAAAGCTTATCGTCTATGTGACGGCTACCGGGGTCTTCCGCCTGGTGGATTCACAAACGAAGCAGGCTATCAAGGAGATCCCCACCCAGGCCAGCGGGCTCTCGCCCCTGTCCTTGCGTAACCGCGACAATCTCTATTTCTTTGCCGACTCCCAGGGTATGGCCGTCCTTATCGACATTGACGCCGATGAACCGCTCTGGCAGAAGCAGATGGACGGCGCGGTTACCTCGGAGTCTGAGCTGGGAAGGTCGGCTATCTATTTGTCGACGACGGAGGGGCTCTGCGTAATCGATGTGGCCAGCGGAGAGGTCCTGACGGTCATCCAGGGCATAACCGGCCCGCCCCTCCTCTCCGGAGATCAGCTCTTCCTCTGCTCAAGCGCGGGCGAGCTCATCGTTGCCCACGCCAATCCCTACACCGAGCTCACGCGGATTCGCCTGCCCTTCGTAGGCTCGGCGCGGCCCCTTATAATCGGCAAGACCCTGTGGGTGGCGGGTAAGGGCGGGCAGATAGTGCGTATCGACCCCGAGCTCTTGAAGAAGAGAAGCCCGGCTAAGGATAACTCCTAGGCCAAGGTGATCGACTGAGGTTCCTTTAGGCTACCGGATAGCGCTTGCGTAGCTCTTCCAGGAGGCCGGAGGGGCTGAAGCCGCCCAGAAAAAGCAGCTTACCATTCACGACGATAGCCGGGGAGAGGGCGGCCATGGAGAGGAGCTTGTGGACATCCGGCGCGCGGGTGGCGATGCTGTCGTCGGCTTCTAGGAATTCTACCTTGGCAAGGCTTCTATATTCGCTCTTTGCAAGGAGGGCCTGAAAGTCTTTGACGAGGTCTTGGGTTTTCCGCTTTGCCCCCGGGGAGCATGATGCGCAGGCCGAGCCCTCCCCCTCATGGCTCTCGCAACCGGCGCAAATTTCCTCATCGGCGTAACCGTAAACCTCTATCTTCATATCCATGTTGAGCCCCCCAGCTAGCTTTCCCAGCCTAGCCTTTTTTTTAGCTTCAGGCAAGAAAGCCTTTGGAGATTTTTGATACACCGACCGCTTTTTCTATCATTCCACACTATCCGCTTGACTCTTTTTGTCCTTTTCTATACATTAACCAAACACACGACGCAGGGTAGAGCAGTTGGCAGCTCGTCGGGCTCATAACCCGGAGGTCGGAGGTTCGAGTCCTCTCCCTGCTATTGAGAATAAGGGGCTGTCCAAGAAGAAACTTTGGACGGCCCTTTTTTCTTAGTTCACAATGAAAATTCGACTTAGATCATGGGATTTCGCTACTCTCACACGTTTTTTAGGAAGATCAGACTTGTAACGACAGTAGGAAGGGATATT
>JBGSOB010000180.1:0-4620 GCA_041739325.1 Treponematales bacterium | reverse complement strand
CTTTTTCATCTACCTCGTCCTCTCCTTCCTTGGGGCCTTTATAATCACCAACATCATGATGATGGTAGTCCTTGAGCGCAAGCGCGAGATTGGCATCCTAAAGTCGATGGGCCTCAAACCCCTTCATATTTTGGGCCTCTTCTGCGCCGAGGGTGCCTTGTTGGGCGGAATAGGCTCGGTTCTGGGCACATTCTCCGGCTGGCTTTTTAACGCCCTTATCGCCGCCTCAGGAGGCTACGACTTCAGCTCCATGCTCAAAAGCCTTGCCTTTCCCTCGGATTCACACATCATTCCCGCAACAGGGCCCCTCATGGCCCTTACTGTCCTGTGCATCGGCGTTTTAGTGTCGGCCATCGTGTCCTTCGGCCCGGCGCGCTATGCCGCCCGGCTCAAGCCCATAGACGCCATTCGGGCCGTCTAAAAGAGAGGAGTGTCTATGAACAAGAGATCAAATCCGGCTTTCGTCCCTATAATAAAACAAAGCCAAGGGGCTCCGAGGGGGAGGCTGGGCATAAGCCAGGGCATTGCCTTTGGCATAGCCCTGAATCTATGGCTAATTTTTCCGGCAGCCTTGAACGCCCAGACTCCCAGCGGTGCCGATATCCTTGCCCGCGTGGACAAGAATGCCGCCTTTAAGACCGTCCGCTACGAGGCCGAGCTTGAGGTAATCAAGGGAAAGAGAAACATCCTCAAAACCATGAAGGCCCAGGCTCGGGCAGACAAAAGAGCCCTCATCGAATTCACCAACCCGGAAGACATGGGCATTAGCTATCTCAAGGTAGGCTCCGAGCTCTGGGCCTACTTCCCGGAAGAGAACGACACGGTCAAGATATCCGGCCACCAACTCAAAGAAGGCCTCATGGGCTCGGACATTTCCTATGAAGACGCCATGGACAATCAGACCCTGCTTGAATCCTACCAGGTTGTGGTGCGCGGCAAGGAGGAGATCGAGGGCCGACAAGCCTGGGTCTTGGATATGAGCTCTAAGGTCAAGGGCCTGCCCTATGACATTCGGACCATGTGGATAGACGCCGAGCGCTGGATATCCCTCAAGGAAGAACTCAAATCCAAGGATGGAACCCTCCTTAAAACCTCGAATACCATCGACGTAGCCTTTACTCAGGGCCGCTGGTACGTTTCTGGTTTTGAGATGCGAGACCAGCGCAAAAAGAATTCCATTACCTTTTTCAGCATTCTCAACATCAAGTTCGATGAAAGCATAGACCCAGGCATTTTTTCCGTGGAGCGGCTCAAGAAATGAAAGCCAGACCCGCGGCAGTCAAGGGCTGGGAAAAAGCACTCATCATTGGGTGGGCCTTTGTTCTGAGCCTCATTGTCACTGCCGGCCTCCCGGCCCAGGAAGCCGATGGATCTTCCGCCGCCGCCACTGAGGCTGAGGCGGAGGTAGAGGCGGAGCCAAGCCCGGACAGAAGGCAGACGACAAGGCCCACGGCCAGGCCCGCGGCCCGACCCGCCCAAGGCCTGGTCTTGGGCGGCAAGGCCTGGGCGGACATCTTCGCTTATGGCATGGGCCCAGGGCTTGAAGACGCCGGGTACGCGGCCCTCATGAGCACGAGCCTGAATATCATCAACGCCCGCCGCAATCTTTTGATATTTGAGGCCGCAGTAGACTTCGGCCTCGGTTATGGTAGCGCGGCCCTCCCCGCCCAGGCGCTCTCGCAGTTTATCCTTGCCAGCCTTCCTGCGGGTATTGGAGCCCTCATTCCTTTGCAAAGCGGCAATGAGCTTTCAGCCTTGAGCCTCGAGCTAAAGAAATTCTCCTTAAGCCTCAATCCCGGTTTTTTCAGCCTTAAGCTGGGCAGGCAGATCCACAACTCAGGCCGCGCCCTAGTCTTTTCACCGGCTGACCTCTTCTCCAGCCCAGATCTCTCCGGCCTCTCTGCCACGCGGAGGGGAAGCGACATAGCCCTCTTAAGCATACCCATAGGCAGCCGCGGGGGAGGAGGCTTGATAGCAAAGCCGGGTATAGACCCCGGCCTGGGCATCTACGCGGCCCGTCTCTCCAGCGGCTTTAAGGACTTTGAAGCCCAAGCCCAAGTTGCCCGCGGCCTGGGCCCGGATGCCTTCTGGTGCGCAAGCCTTGATTTTAAAGCCGATATCCTCATTGGGCTCTACGCCGAAGCCTGCCTATACCGCCCCGACGCCTCCGGTATCCCGGCTCTGCGGACCAGCCTAGGAGGGGACTACTCATGGAACCGCGAGCTTTTTCTGCGCGGCGAGTATTACTTTAACGGACTGGGGCCTGAGCTTTCCGACTATCAAATCCGAGAGGACGGCCTTGCCGCTTTCCAAGAAGTCCACAACGCCTATCTTTCCTTAAGCTGGCTTTTCCTAGAGGAATTCTCAAGCGCCCTTTCCTGGATCGGCTCTATCGATTTCTTCCAAGCCCAGAGGAATTCAGGTTCGGCAACCATTGTCTTTTCCTGGCAAGCGGTACAGAACTCATCCCTTAGTGCATTCCTGCGGCTAGGCTATGGTGCTACCGACATTGATTCCCTTCAGGCAGGCTTACGGATGGAACTCAAATTCTAGAGGGCGCCTCAAAAATGCCGGAGCAGGCGCAGGCGGGTAAAAGGCTCTAAGCCAAGGGACTTTCCCCTCTGCGCCCCCAGGGGCTATACTCAAGCTCCATGAATACCCAGAGTCCCTCCTCTCTTAGACTTTTTAATCCGCTTTGTGCCGAAGCTGTCGCCGGCATGGCCCTTCTCCAAAAAATTATCGCTCAGGTGAGGCCCCTCTCCGCTAAAAGGTCGAAGGAGCTCCCCTACGCCATCCGCGACCTCTGGGGCGGCCTTACCCACAGCCGCCAGGATCGCCGTTCATCCTACCTCTCAGCCCCGGAGGCCCTCTCCGCCTACCTGCGCTACTTCCTACCCTGGAACGTCTATCGTTACCTCCGCCTACTGCCCAGCCTTGATCTTAGCTTTCTCAAAGAGGGCTCGGTTATCGTCGATATCGGCTCCGGCCCTCTGACCATCCCCATAGCCCTGGCCATCGCCAAGCCTGAGCTCCTGCAGAAGGAAATCATCATCTACGCGGTGGACCGCGCCCCGACATCACTAGACTCAGGCTTAGATATACTCTCCAGCCTGGGCCTTGAGCTCTGCGGGAAGATACTGCCCTGGAAAATACACCGCGTTCACGGCGGGGCTGAGTCGAGGATCCGCGAAAAGGCGGACTTAGTCTGCGCCGGCTATTCACTCAACGAATTTGAGTCCGCGCGGGCCGTGAGCCTTGAAGAAAAGGCCGAGCTCTGCGCCCGCATCTTGGGAGGAGGGCTCAAAGACGATGGCCGCATTTTGGTGCTCGAATCCGGAGATACCAAGGCAGCATCGCTTATCTCCGCCCTCCGCGCCCGGCTCTTGAGAGAGGGCATGACCATGCTCGCACCCTGCCCCCACGCCCAGCCCTGCCCCATGCCCGGCTATTTCCACGAGGAAAAAAAAGCCGGCAAGGGTGATGAGCCTGAGCTTGTGCGCGACAGTTCTGGCCGGCCCTTAAGCCTTGCCGCGGGCAAACGCCCCTGGTGCCACTTTAATTTTTCCACCCAAGAAGCCCCGCCTGAGCTCCTGGCCCTCTCCGCCAAGGCCGGCCTCCCCAAGGAGGGAGCGAGCCTCTCCTTTCTCTTTGCCTCAAAGAGCCCCCTAGAGGCCCATAGCGCAACGGGCGACCAAGGCATGGCCTTCCGCGTCGCCTCAGACTCCTTTGCCCTGCCCCAGGGCTTTGTGGGCCGCTACGCCTGCTGTGCCCTCGGCTACGCACTCCTTCGCGCCCCCTCAGGCTCAGCGCCCGCCTCACAGATATCCTCCGGCGACCTCGTGCTTTGTAAAAATCCGCCACAGCAGCTCCGCGATCCCAAGACGCGGGCTATCGTCTTTGACCTCGTACAAGCAGCCAAGGGCCGGGCCCCCCTAGCCGCCCCCCAGCGGCCAAAGCCCGAGGCTCACCGCGAGACTGAGCAAAAACGCAAACCGAGGACCTACAAAACCCCCAAAAAGGGCACTCTTCCACCATTAAGACCCGGCGGAAGTGGGCGCACTTGACACTCCTCCATCATTGGGCTATATTCCCGTCTCGTAACGGGGGCGTAGCGAAGCTGGTTATCGCGCTGGCCTGTCAAGCCGGAGATCGCGGGTTCGAGCCCCGTCGCTCCCGTCAGGCCGTATGATTTATCATACGGCCTTTTTCTTTTTACGGGCTGTAGCGCAGTGGCTAGCGCGCTTGGTTCGGGACCAAGAGATCGGTGGTTCAAATCCACTCAGCCCGACTATCACGAAGAGCCGCCCTTCCTAGGGCGGCTCTTACTATTTATTGGCTGAGTGGATTTGAAGGGCAGGTACGCGCGCCACTGGCGCGTAAGCCTGCCACGATGGCAGGCGCCAGTACCTGCCCCGGCCTGAAATGAGCGCACAGGACGTGCGCGAATGAAGGGCAAATCCACTCAGCCCGACTATCACGAAGGGGCTGTCCAAGAAGAAACTTTGGACGGCCCTTTTTTCTTAGTTCACAATGAAAATTCGACTTAGATCATGGGATTTCGCTACTCTCACACGTTTTTTAGGAAGATCAGACTTGTAACGACAGTAGGAAGGGATATTA
>JBGSOB010000147.1:0-5497 GCA_041739325.1 Treponematales bacterium | reverse complement strand
CCATCGCCTTGATGAGGTCGGCGATCTCGGTAATCTTCATCTCGGCGATAGCGTCGAGGATCTGCTCATTGCTAAGAGCTGCCATATTATCTTCTCCTAAAAACTTGCCACCCTAGGGGTGGATGCTAACTATACAGCCCGCGTAAGCGGACTGCCGGAAAAGCACAAAGCGCTTTTCCAAGGCCCACAGGAACGGCAGCCAACCGAAGCCTGAAGGGCCATTGTTCCAATCTAGGCTTGCGGGGCTTCCTCAGCCGGCTTCTGGGCCTCGGCGGGAGCGGCTTCAACTGCGGGCGCGGCGACTTCAGCTGCGGGCGTCGCTTCAGCTGCGGCAGGGGCGGCTTCAGCCACGGGCGCTGCGGCAGGAGCTGCGCCGGCTGCCATCTTTTCCTGCACGGCGACCAAGGTGTAGACCAGTTTCTGAACCGGGCTCTTGAGGGCGCTCATGAACATGGAAATAAGCTGGTTCTTTCCGGGTAGCTTGGACAAGGCTTCAAGCCCGGCGGCGTCGATATAGCTCTTGTCGATAAATCCGCCCTTAACCTTGACGGCCGGCACTTCCTTGGCAAACTCAAAGAGGATCTTGGCGATCTCATTGGAGTCGGCGCTGACGTAGGCGACGGCGGTGGGTCCCTCGAAGGTGCCGGCTTTTACGTCCAGCTTGAGTTCCTCGAAGGCGATACGGGCGAAATTATTCTTAACGATGTGGTAAGCAGCCTTCTTTTCCCTCAGCTGCTTGCGCAAAGTGGAAATCTGCGCCACGGTGAGACCGCGGTAATCGGTGAAGATAAAGTCCTGCATCTTCGAGATGCGGTCCCTCTCCATTGCGATAGCGTCGGCCTTTGATTGTTGTATCTTCTTAGCTCGGATGGCCATTTCTCAGCTCCTTACTTCGTCTCGGTCAGCTGGATTTTCACGCCGGGGGTCATGGTGGCGGCCAGGTAGACACTCTGGATAAAGTCGCCCTTGGCGTCCGCGGGCTTCTTGCGGGTAACCTCGGACAAGAGGACCTTCACGTTTTCCGCGATCTTCTCGGCGTCCATGGACACCTTGCCGACTGCCATGTGAATAACGCCGGTCTTGTCCACGCGGTACTCTACCCGCCCCTTGCGGAGCTCTGCCAAGGCGGCCTTGAGGTCAAAGGTAACCGTTCCGGTCTTGGGGTTGGGCATGAGGCCCTTGCGACCAAGGACCATACCGAGCTTACCTACGTCTTTCATCATGTCCGGGGTGGCGACGGCGATATCGAAATCGAGCCAGCCGCCCTTTACCTTCTCAATGAGCTCGTCAGAGCCGACAAAGGTGGCTCCGGCCTCGAGGGCCTCTTTTTCCTTGTCTCCCTTGCAGAAAACCAGGATCTTTTTCTCGCCCCGGAACTGGTGGGGGAGAACGAGGGTATCGCGGACGGTCTGGCTCTTCTTAAGGGAGAGCCTGAGATGAATCTCGACGGTCTCGTCAAACTTGACGTAATGCAGGTTCTTTACGATCTCGCAGGCGTTGGGAACCGTGTATTCCTTGGTTCCGTCGTACTTCTTGACCGCTTCTAGGTATTTCTTTCCGTGTTTCATGCGCTTATTTCTCCACTTCCACGCCCATGGAGCGGGCGGTGCCGGCGATGATCTTCTTGGCGGCCTCGATGTCGTTGGCGTTCAAGTCGGGGAGCTTGAGCTTGGCGATCTCCTCAAGCTTGGCATTGCTGATGGTGGCTACCTTCGTCTTGTGGGACTCGGGGCTGCCCTTCTCGATGCCGCAGGCCTTCTTGATGAGGACGGAAGCGGGCGGGGTCTTCAGGATGAAGGTAAAGGACTTATCCTGATAGACGGTGATGATGCAGGGAATGATGAGTCCCGGCTCCATGTTCTTCGTGCGGTCGTTAAACTGCTGAACGAACTGGGGGCTGGACACGCCGTGAGGTCCCAAGGCGGGACCGACGGGCGGGGCGGGGGTTGCCTTTCCCGCCGGGCACTGCAACTTGATGAGCGCAGTTACCTTTTTCTTCGCCATGATTGCTCTCCTTTCGTGGTATACCCGGGGTTCTGCGAGCTTAAAACGACCCTAAGGTAGTTTGCGCCCCGTAATCCCCGAGATAGCGTGCTAAACTCTCCTCAGTCCGCGCCGACAAAAGCCTTTCGGCTTTTGTCAAACGCGAACTTCCGAAGGAAGTTCGCGCACTCCCAGTCAAAAGGTATTGCCCAGGCAACGAATTGCCTAAAGCCTTCCTTTCCTATGAGATACACGGCAAGAGGGACCTTAAGTCCGCCCTGCCGCGTCGCTGTTAAAACTAGATCTTCTCCACCTGTAGCATGTCCACCTCTACCGGTGTGGCACGTCCGAAGATGGGAACCATGACCTTGAGCTTGGCCTTCTCTTGCATCACGTCCTCGATGGTACCGGTGAAGGATTCGAAGGGGCCCTCGACGATCTTGACCGACTCGCCGACAGAGAAAGACTGACGGGGCTTAAGGGTGCGGTCTCCCTTTATTTCCCCAGACTTTTGCAGGATGCCGCGAGCCTCGTCCTGGGTTATCGGCTGGGGCTTTTTCTGGGCCGGGGTACCGACAAAGCCGGTGACGCCGGTTATCTTGCGTATTGCCGAACAGGCTATCTTCCAGGTTTCGTCGGGCAGGTCCATCTCGATGAGGATGTAACCGGGAAGGAATTTTTTATTTGTGATGCGGCGCTTGCCGTCTTTGACGTCTACCACTTCTTCCGAGGGAACCTTGATGTCGCTGACGACATTCTTGTCCAGCTCCCCGTTGTCCATCATGAGACGGATCGTTTTCTCGATCTTATTCTCATATCCTGAGTAAACGTGGAGGACGTACCAGCCCTTAGCCATTCCCTAGCCTATCCTAAAGAGGAGCTTGAGACCGTTGAAAATAAGGAAATCAAAGCCGCTCAAGAGTAAGGCGATGAGCAAAGTGGAGATGATGACGACCTTGGTGGAGGAAATGACATCGTCCCGGCTTGGCCACACGACCTTGCGGAGCTCTCCGTAGCAGTCCTTGAAAAACTGTAAGATTTTCTTCATATCGGCTCCTTTCGGGGAAAGAATACAGGCCAGGAAGGACTCGAACCCTCAACATCCGGTTTTGGAGACCGGCGCTCTACCATTAGAGCTACTGGCCTAGGAATTCCCTTATTTTATTTTGGTCTCTTTATGCAAAGTGTGCTTTTTTTCCCACTTGCAATACTTCTTAAGCTCCAGCTTTTCCTGGGTATTCTTGCGATTTTTCTTGGTGGTATAGTTGCGGCGCTTGCATTCTGAGCATTGGAGCGCGATGAGTTCTACCGATTGTTTCTTGGCTGCCATGGTTACACCCTTTCCTTTAGACCAGAAATGAAAACAAAGCGGCAATAGCCCGATTTCCGGCCTATCTTCCGGTTTTACCCCAGGCAAAACCGACCGCAACTGGATAAGTCTATATCATTTAGGCTGTTAAGCCTAGCCCCTTAGCGGGTTGGGCCAAGGCCCGCCCCCCTACCACTTCCAGGAGTTTTGCTACGCAAAACTCCTAAATTGAAGGCCCGCCCCCTGCCACACTTCCTGGAGTTTTGCTACGCAAAACTCCAAATAAAAGGCGCTTCGCGCCTTTTATAGCCCCCGAGCGGAATCGAACCGCTGACCACATCCTTACCATGGATGTACTCTACCAACTGAGCTACAGGGGCGTGAATAGCCAGGCCACCCTTGCGGGAGACAGAGGCCGATTCAGTCCGCGTACCATAGCAAAGAGGATGCCCTTTGTCAAGAATAGATGGAGGGAGGAGATAGGGTTTTTCTGCCGGAGCTTCTTTTGCGTGAGGGGGCGAAGCGGAAAGCCCGGAGCCCCCCGCAGGGGGCGAGGACTTGAAGAGGAGCACCCGACCCCCTCCTGGTAGTCCAGGAGGGGGTCACGTCCAACTCTCCTTTTATCTGGCTATACCAGTTTTGTAAAATTTTGGGCTAACAAATTTGACCTAGGAGAAAAGTAGACCATACTTAGGGCATGCTACCGGTTTATCTAGGGAGGATACGAATGAGGCTGACCTTGACGAAGATTTTTATGCTTAGCTGCGTTTTAATGTTGCTTACGGCCCTGCCGGCATTTGCGGCAGATTGGTATGTAAGCGTAGGCGGCACGGGCCGCGGCAACGCCCCCGACGCGCCGACTGATGAAATTTGGAAGGCCTTGGAAAAGGCGGTTCGTGGCGACGTTGTCCACGTTTCTGAGGGGACCTATACCGGCAAGGCTGGCTCCGGGCACTTTATTATCAAGGTTCCCAACTTAACCTTGGTTGGCGGCTATAAGGCGGGTTTTGCAGAGCGCAACCCCTTTAAAAACTTCACCATCCTTGAGCGCGCCAAGGACTATAAGGGAGACTGGACGGGGCTGCCGGAGGCTATCGTTGCCGGAGATGAGCACGTTGACCATTCAAACTTTATCTTGGACGGCTTTGTGTTGAACGCGGAGAGCCGCAACTACTATAACAACAACGTGCTTGCCCTCAAGGCGCCTACCTACCCGGGCATGCTCATTCAAACCAATTCCGCCAATACCAAGATCCGTAACAATATCCTCCTTAACCCAGCCGGCGACGGCATCTACTGCACATGGCAGGGCAAGGAAAACGAGATTGTCAACAATTATATTATCAATACTTTTTACGCGGCCATTGAGACCCGCTCTGCCCAGCCGGGTTCGAAGATTCTCATAAAGAACAACACGATTGCCTTTGGATGGTTCTATCCGAGCAAGGGCGGCCATATCGGCGTCTTCGTGGGAAGGCTGGGAGAGACGATCATAGACTCGAATGTCTTTGCCTTCATACAAACCGAGGATGGGGAGTCCGGCTATGCCGTTACCAACACCTACGGCAACTCCGACACGGTGATGACGAACAACGTCTTCTTCTCCACTACCGGCGGCTACTACAAATACATGGACGGCAACAAGCAGTCTTTGGTTGTGTGGAAACCGAGTGAATTAGACGAAATGAACGACCCCGACTTGTGTTTGGATTTTATGCTTGCCGAATCCGGCGATAACCGCGAGGTAGACCCGGGGATTAGGCCGGACAAGGAATTTGCCACTAAGTTTGCCAACTATATAGGGTCGAGCCCCGGCAAACTCAACATGGACGCCATGAACCAGTGGCGCCAGGCCATGGGCATGCCCCTCCAGGCTGAGGCCGGATCTGCCCGCAAGAACTACGGTTTTGCCTACCCGCTTTCCGCCGTGGTTCCCAATCTGACGGCAAGCATTAAGGGAGTGGGAGCGAGCCACGAGGCGAGCATTCCCTCCTATAAGAGCGAGGAAAACCTTGCCGAGAAGCTTTCCTATGAGGCTATCGACTTTGCCAACTTTAAGAAGGGCGGGGCATGAAAGTAGCAAGACTACGGAGATTTACACACATATAACGCACAAGGGGTGGGACAAGGTAAAAAGTCCGATAGATGATTTGGCGATTTAGCCCAGATTTTGCCGTAAATTTTTCACTGTTTTTTTTGCAATGT
>JBGSOB010000022.1:0-7318 GCA_041739325.1 Treponematales bacterium | reverse complement strand
ACATGGGATCAGTGACGCCGTCTTTTATGGCGCCCCAGTGGAAGTCGGCGAAGATGTCGGTGTTCCAAAAAAGGCTTCGCTGACCGGAACGCTCGAAGCTAATGTTTTTTTCACCCATTCCGTAGAAGCGGGCCGACTCGTCATAGTCAAAGCAAAAGACCCACTTCTTGCCGTTTAGCCCAAAGCCCCTTCCAGCTACCCCGCTCAGTAAGCACTCGCCGTTAAAATCGAGGTTAAGGGCAAAAGACTCAGAAAGGGACAGCTTTGCCCTTGAAGATTCGCGCGCGCATTCGCGGCTGACTATACCGGCAATGCTGCCTGAGCCCTGTGGCCAGCGAGGCCCTTCCACGCGAAGGCGTAAAACGTCAGAGCCGCAGTCGCTGAGCTGAAAAGAAAAATTCTCTTCACCTAGGCTTGCCTGCGGGTTCAGGCTTGCCTGCGGGTTCAGGTTTGGCTTAGCGCCTGAGAGGAACTTAAAGTTGCAATGTGTATCCACCTTATGAAAGTACATCCTCGCCGTCCTTTGCAAAAAAACAGGCGGCGCTTGTGGGCGCCGCCTTGAGTTCTGTGGCTAGGTGGGAAGCAAGCCCTTCTGCGCTCTTGCTCCCCGGCCCATCCTGCTTATTTCTTGAACATAACCGCGGTCAAAGGCTCGACGTTGACGGAAGAGCCGTCGGCGCTAAAGCCGGAAGCCTTCTTAACGCCGTCCTTGTTCGCCTCGTCGCTATCGACTAAGACCTTGGCGCCACTCAGATCAAGTCCTACGTCCGCGAAATCGACGTCGATATCGGGGTTGGCATTGACGAGCATGACGAAGGTTCCTTCGTCGGTTTTGATAGTCCATCCCATGGAGAGGGGGTCTTCCTGGGCTATCTGCTTTGCCGCGGCTTCGATAGCCTTGGCATTGCCGAGGCGGAAGGCCTTGTTAGCCTTGCGGATGCCAATCATGCCGGCGGTGAAGTCCCTCAGGTCAACGTAGTCCTGCAAGGGTTTCCACTCGAACTGATTGATATTGTCCGCTGAGTCGTAGGTGTTGTGCAGGTATTCCCCGATGATCTCGCTCGTCGCCTTCATCTTGGGCTTACTGCGGCCGGATTCCTGGCCGGCGTGAATGAAGGCGACGCCCTGGCTGGTGAGCACGAAGAAGTTGCCCAACCTGAGGCGAGCTACCAATTCCTTGCGCTGAACGGGATCGGAGGGCTTGAGACCGACGTTGAAGGAGATGTTGTCGTGCATCGTCAGGTTGTCATGGCACTCAACGTAAACCACGGAGTCGCCCGGATCGTCGGACTTGAAGTTGACCTGGGGCTTGCCGATGAGGTTGTTGAAGATGAGGCTGGTGGCGATGGGCATGTTGGAGATGAAGGCCTTGCGCTTGTCGTTCATGCCGCCGCCCTTGAGGGCGTCGCGAATCTCGTCGTTAAAGACGGAGATGGCGTCTGTCTTGAGCATGTAGTTCTGATCCATGCCGAAGGTTCCCGAGGGGCCGGTGTACATGCCCTTCCAGCCCTCTCCCAAGAAGAGGACGTCGTCCTTGCCGGGTACGGCAGCGGCGGAGGCATGGGCCTTGAGCATGGTCTCAGCGTCGGTGATTCCCATGAGGTCGAAGCGGAAACCGTCAATCTTGTATTCCTCAACCCACATGCGGATGGAGTCGACGATGAGCTTGCGCACCATAACGCGATCGCTGGCGGTGTCGTTTCCGCAACCGGAGCGACTGACGATTTTGCCCTGGGGGTCAAGCCGGTAGTAGTAGCCGGGGACGATCTCGTCAAACACGCGGGTGTTGGCCGTGTGATTGTAGACCGCGTCCAGGGTAACCGCCATGCCGAGCTTGTGGGCCTCTTTAACGAGGGTCTTAAGCTCGACTACGCGCTTATAGGGGTCGGCGGGATCTGAAGCGTACCAGCCCTCGGGGCTGAAGTAGTTGTGGGGGTCGTAACCCCAGTTGTAGTTGTTGTTATTGCTGGTGCCGGTGGCTTCGTATTCTTGCTTGAGTTCGTTGCCATAGAAGAAGTTCATTACCGGCATGAGCTGGATGTGGGTTACGCCCAGGCTCTTTAAGTAGGGAAGCTTCTCGATAAAGGCAAGGAATGTGCCCGGCTTGTTCTTAACCCCGGAGTTGGGGTTGATGGTGAAGTCGCGCACCGAGACTTCGTAAACGATGGCGTCTTCGCGTTGGGCGATCTTGACGTCCTCATAGCCTTCCCAACCGCCGGCGGGCAGGGCCTTGGCCGGGTTGATGACGGCGGCGCGGCCTAGGCCGATGTTGGTAAAGGCGTCCATGCTCTTGGCATAGGGATCGAGGACGATCTTCTCTGAAGCGCCGAAGAAGACAGAGTACTCATAGAACATCCCGTCCGGGTCGGCGTCCTTGAAAACGCCGCTCCACACGCCGGTCTTGGCGTCTTTGGAGAGTTCCATACTGAAATCCGCGTCCTTGGCAAGGCTCTTCTTGTAGAGGCGCACGGCTACTTTGGAGGCAAAGGGGGTCCAGAGGCGGAACTCTACGCTCTTATTCGCGGCGTCATAGATGGCGCCCATCTTGTAATCGGCCGCCGGGGCCATAGCGTCGGCCAGGGAGGCGCCTAAGGCCGCGGAGCTCACCAATACCGGCTCTAAGTAAGAGGGGTGGGAGAGATACATCGGCATAGCCAGGTCCGCTTCGCCCTCAATGGTGAAGAGGATCTTCTTAGTATAGTTGGCGTTGCGGTCCTCGGAATCCGGGTTTTCCACGTCGAGGATCTTGTAGCTTACCGCGCCGTCTAGGCTCTTGATGGAAAAGCCGTTGTCGGAAGCCGCGGGGGTCAGGGCGTGTTTGCCGGAAACGTTGGCAAGGATGGTCTTCTTGGTGACGTACTTCACCTGGTCCATGGTGGGCACATACTTGCCCAAGGGATGGGACTTCTGATCGTTGGCGAAGACTACGTGGAAGTTGCCTAGGTTGGTGTTGATGGCGCGGTCTGCCTCGCCGTCCTTTGTCCAGTCGGCGTCTTTGCGGGGAATGAGGCCGATAAAGCCGTCGGGACCGACAAGCTCAACGCCGCCGATATCCGAACCGTTTTTCTTAAAGCGGAAGTAGCCGACGCCCTTGGCGACCTTAAGGTGCTGGGAGCGGTCCCACATGAGGGCGCCGTCGCCGCCGGGGAAGTTCCACAGCCAGTAGCCCCATTCGTCGTACTTTCCGTCCGGGCGGAAGTAGTAAATGACGATCTCGTCATCGGCCGGCTTGACCTCGGCATGGGCTTCCATAACCTTGGCCATATTGGGATTGGATTTATCCTCTATGGTACCGGGGGCCTTCTCAGGCGCGGCAAGGCCGCCGCTTGTGTCGTCGGCCGGCTTGGTTGACTGACATGCGATAAAGAACATCGCCACCGTCATGAGCAGGATGCCAATGTGCATTCCCCTTCGTTTCATTATTGCCTCCTTAGAAAATCCGAACAATGATTGTTGACCGCCCGGCGGTCCCATATCGGCCTGCGGCTTTCAAACCGCTTCAAAAGCTAAACCGTTTTAGTGGAATGAAATGAAAAAAACTCCGGACTGGGCTCCTTGAAAAACAAGTCTTTGCACGGCAAGGAGCATACACCGCATCCGCTCAATCGTCAATGAATTATTTAGGGCTCTCAAGGGCTAAAAGCTCGGTCTCGGTTAAGAAACCGCAGGCAGCCCCCTTCTCGCCTATCTTCCACGATGCGAAGAGAATGGCGCGCTTTAAGGAATCTTCGGCATTCCCCGTACGCAGGTAAAAAAAGATGAAGGCTGAAAAGAGGGCGTCCCCCGCCCCGATAGTATTTACAATCGGCCGGGTTAAGCGGGCAGGTAAGCGCTGCGGCTCGCCGCCCTTTTCCAGGAAGAGGGCTCCTTCGAAGCCCAGGCCGATAACGATAACCGAGGGGCGGTAGCGCGACATGAGCTGGCGGGCTGCGTCTTCGGGGCTTGACCAGAGGCCCTCGTTACTCAAAAAGAGGATATCGGCCGCGTCCATAAAATCCGCGTTGTAGGTGTCGTCGGGGTCGCGAAGGACATGGACGTCCGTGGCTATGGGCAATTTGAGGGAGAGGGCCGTCTCAAGGAGGGGCCGGTTGTAGTTGATATTGCACAGGACGGCCAGATCTGCCTTGCGGGCAAGGGCCTCGAAGTCGGCCTTAGGGTAGGCTTGCTCCTGGATATCCTTGAGGTCAACATGGATCTGTCGCCTTCCGTCCTGATCGTAGAGAATGACGGACTGCGGAGTCTCCCTGAGTTTGCGTAGGGCGTGGGCCGGTTTAAGACCCTCCTCGCGGAGGTCTGAAAGGGCAAGTTCGCCAAAGCTATCCTTGCCTAAGAGACAGCAAAAATCAACCGCCGCCCCCAAGCGATGCAGGGCCTTGGCAACATTTGCGCCCACCCCGGAGACAGAGGAAAAAACGCCGTTAAAGGCATAGCTTACCGGGAAGTAGGGGATGGGGAAGGACTCGATCCTCAAGGTTGTTTCTATGTTCACCAGGCCAGAGACGACCAGGCGTGGAAGGTCTTTCATGGGAGGATGCTAGCACAAAAAGAGCCTGAAGGGGAAGCGCGGCTCCATAAATGCGCATTGGTATTAAGACCTCGACTGGATTTCCAGGGTAAAAAATGCTATCACTTGAGGTTGGAGTATTAACATGAAAAGTTCGCGTCATACGAGCCCATCGCCCTACGCGCTTCTCTTTCCTTTGGCGGCCCTTCTTTTTCCTCTCGCAGTCATTCTATTTGCCTCCTGCGCAAGCCTCCCCAAGAGCAGCCTCATCGTGGAGCAAGAATGGATTGAGGGCAAGGACATGAGTATTGGCATCAGCATTCAGCCTGGCAAAAAGCTGGATGCCCTGCGCGAGATCGGCATCGCCTACACCCTAGCCTCAGGGCAGGAGATGCACCGTCTTTTGGAAGATGCGGCCGACTATTCGCCGAGCGGCGTACGCTACACGGTTACCATACCCGGCACGGAACTGGGAGCCGGAGAACTGAGCTTTAAGATAAGCGCCCTACGCGCTAAGAAATCCGTTCTCCTACGCAAGGGGAAAATGCGCATCCTCTCGCGCGCGGAAGCTCGGCGCAAGCGCCAAGAAAGCCTACTCTCGCGCATCGATTTTTCCTACGAGAGCGAAGTGCCCTTTTACCGCGATTCCCAATTTGCCCTGAACGTGCGTATACCCAAGGCAGACGGACGCCTTGTCCTCTTTTACCGTCGTCCCGGCGACAAAACCTTTATCACTGACATGCCCAGCGGCGAGAAAGGCCGTTACCAGATAGTCTTCAGCAAGGAAAGGCTTGACCAAGGCTATACGGAATTCTACCTAAGCTATACGGAGCGGGACCCCGACCTAGATAACATCAGCGTCTATATCTCCCCAGACAACGACGATCTGCGCCCTTATTCCCTGCGAGTCCTTTCCCAGAGCGAGGTATTGGCGGTGATAGAGGCGGAAATGATGAAGAGCTTGAGCCATAGCAAAAGCCCGGTATCCTCCATCCTCTACGACCAAGATATCTCGGCGTCCTTCAAGCCCGAGGGTACCCGCTTTCTCTCGGAGCTCCTTAAAACGGAAGCAGGCCTTAAACTTTTTTGCGGTGATGCCAAGGGCCAGTGGAATGAGTATCCCCTGCTGTCCCGGGGCAGCTCCCACGAAGGCCAATTATCCACCGCTGACCTCATCCAAGGCAAGGACCGCTACTACTTTGAGCTTTCCGCGGATCTGGATATTTTCGGACAGCTTAGCTTGCTCTTGCCCAAGGGCGGCCGCCAAGCTCCCAACATACTCCGCGTCTTAGACGAAAGCGGAACCAGGCAGAGGCTAATCAGCGAGCTCAAAGAGGCCTTGGACCTTGAAATACCTGGAAAAATAAAGGAAACCGAGGCGTTTTTAGCCCAGGCGAGCATTAAGCCGCAAGCAGGCGGCCTCTACTTCCGCAAGGCCGCCTACGAGGACATACAGCTCAAACTGCGCATCCAGGGCCCCGGTTACCTACCCTCTCGAGCTATGGTCATGAAACGCTCAGGGGCCAACTACTCCTTCAGCCTGGGGCCTGGTCAGCTCAGGCCCGGTGAGCAACGCTATGCCATCGAGGTATCGGCCGCGAGCAACACCAGCCTGGGCACGATCGAATTCAGCCTGCCCGGCAGCAACCCCGCCTCCTGGCCCCTCGTCCGCGTGCTGAGCATAGAGGAGCTGCGGGAAGAAGCTAAACTGGCACTCCTTGGCAGGATGAGCCACCCCAGCCCCAAAACGGCTGATGGCCAGAGCCCCCTTGAGCTCAAGCTCAGCCTTAGATCTGCGGACATAGCTACGACCTGCACCCTTTTTTATAGACGCCCAGGAGAAAGGATCTATCAGTCACGTCCCATGGACAAGTGGCTAGACGATTTTAGCGCGTCCATCAGCCCGGCCGAACAGACGCGGGGCTACAGCCGCTACTACTTTGTCGTCTCCGAGCGCGACAGCGAGCTGGGCTTGATCGAGCAAAGCTACCCCCGCGACGGGGAGCTTAACCCGCTTGAATACCGAATAAAGCTTCCGGCTAGCAAGGGCGACGCCGTCATGAGCCCCGTCGATACCGGGAAAAAATAGACGAAAGCGCAAGGAGTGAGGTTTTTTCCCGGCCAACGCCGCCTCTTAGACTGGGAGTAAACTCTCAAGAGCCCTTGCGCAAGCCGGGGCTCTTGCCCTAGTATCGCATCCACTCCCCGCCTAGCGGCGGGTTCCCTTCGCCCCTAGTCGCGAAGACATTCCCCTACGGGGCTACCACCCCGAAGGAGGCGCCCCATGCGTTTTCACTTCCCCATCATCATCATCGACGAGGACTTCCGCTCCGAGAACGCTTCCGGCCTGGGCATCCGCGCCCTAGCCAAGGCAATCGAAGCCGAGGACATGGAGGTCTTAGGCGTCACCAGCTACGGCGACCTCTCCTCATTCGCCCAACAGCAGTCCCGCGCATCGGGCTTTATCCTCTCCATAGACGACGAAGAATTCGCCCAAGCCGCTGCGGAAGGCGCAGACAAGGACGTAATCCGCCAGCTGCGCGCCTTCGTAACCGAGATACGCTTCCGCAACGCCGACATCCCCATCTTCCTCTATGGGGAAACCCGTACCAGCCGCCACATACCCAACGACATCCTCAAGGAGCTCCACGGCTTCATCCACATGTTCGAGGATACCCCGGAGTTCGTGGCCCGCTATATCGTGCGCGAAACCCACACCTACCTGGATTCCCTAGCCCCGCCCTTCTTCCGCGCCCTCACCCACTATGCGGCGGACGGCTCCTATTCCTGGCACTGCCCGGGCCACTCCGGTGG
>JBGSOB010000231.1:0-7601 GCA_041739325.1 Treponematales bacterium | reverse complement strand
GTACTTGGTTTCAACAGGAATTTCTTCCTCACTTGAAGAGGCAAAAATATTTATGAAGGAAAATTGCTTAGTCAGATTTATAGTTGAAAAGGATCAAAGGAAAAGAGGTTCTTTGGAAGGTTATGTTACTGCAATATTGATGCCGAAATTTGGTTTCAATAGCGAGCATTGAAAATGATTGAATCATCAATTTGAGGAGTTCTATAAATGGCCATCTCTTGGAATGAAATCAAAACACGTGCCGCCGTTTTCATTAACGAATGGAAAGATAAAGCGCCTACCGCTAGAGAAGAGGCTGATGCCCAAACCTTTCAAACCGAATTCTTCCATATTTTCGGCGTATCAAGGTCTCAGGTTGCAATATTTGAGCAACGTGTAAAATTGAACGTTGGCTCCGATGGATATATGGCTCATCGCGTAGTTGAGTGGGTGAATTCGCCAACGTTAACCAAGATATTGCTATATGAGAAAAAGAAATAATCAGTAATCCGAGGACTGTTTTTTCCCGATTTTAAGAACATGAAGAAAAGACGACTATCAGATGCCTACCGATTCTCAGGCTATGAGCCAAAGGAACAGGTAGTCGGGGTCTTCATGGATCCACGTGCACGAGTCGTCCGCCTTGAGCGGGCGGGAAAAAAACTGCCTGTGGAACATGCGCTACCGTTGCCACCACGTTCTATGACCGAAAGATTAGGCGCGTCCGCGACCTTTCTTGCGGCGACACGCGTGTATATCTTGAAATTGAAGTCAGACGGGTTCAGTGCCGGACATGCGGAAAAGTGAAACAGGAGAAGGTAGGCTTCCTGGCTAGCAATCCGTTCTACACAAAGCGTTTTGCTCAGTACGTCGGAATACGCTGCCGCTCATCGGCCATAAAGGATATCGCAAAAGAGCTCCTGCTCGATTGGCATACGGTCAAAGAACTCGAGAAGGAGTACATGACTGATCTCCTGTTGAAGACTGGGACACCGGCGCCAACCATGATTGGTGTTGACGAAATATCCATTCGAAAGGGCCATACCTATCGGATAGTCGTAAGCGATCTGGTTCGGAAAAGACCGATCTGGTTCGGCGGCAAGGACCGTACTACCGAGAGCATGGATTCCTTCTATGAATGGCTGGGGCCTTTAAAATGCAAGAAAATACAGCTTGCGGTCATGGATATGTGGAAGCCCTTCTCAGCGTCATTGAAGAAAAAAGACCATGCTCCTAGTGCGGTTATCCTTTTCGACAAGTTCCACGTTATTAAGCATTTGGGCGAAGCACTAGACGAGGTTCGGCGGTCTGAATATCGGCGCTTATCGGGCAAGGACCGATCTTTCATAAAAGGACAGCGGTACACTCTCCTGTCAAACGCGGAAAACCTGACCCAGAAGGGCCGTAAAGGCCTCAGGAAGCTCTTGGCCGCCAACAAACGACTGAATACCGCATACCTGCTCAAGGAGTCCTTCGACAGGCTCTGGACCTACCGTAGCGAAGCCTGGATGAGGAGGTTTTTCGACAACTGGATGGCCTCCCTCAAGTGGCAACGGCTTGAGCCATTCGTTAAGTTCGCGGCCATGGTCGAAAGGAACTGGGAAGGCCTGGTTCAGTACAGCCGGCTTGAAAAAAAGCCACCTCTCGGTTTTGTGGAAGGGCTAAACAACAAGATCCGAGTCATTCAACGTCGTGCCTACGGTCTCCGTGATGAAGAGTACCTTAGGCTGAAGATATTGACCTCTATGATTTCAACCCCATGACGTTGGCGAATTCACCCACTCGCTTCCACGAAGAGCCATGAAAATAACCAAAATCGATGGTTGCAGATTTGGGATGGCAACATCAATTTGAGCATCGAAAGCAAATCTGAGGTGCAAGAAATACTAAATTTCATTAAATCCTATTATTTACTAGATGGTCATGAATCTTATGAGGACCTTTCACTTACAGTACTTTTTGCATTTACAATCGATGAGAAATTTATCGAAATGGTTTACTATCTAATCTCGAGAGATGGGTTTGATTCTGATACCGACCTTGATTGTTATTTTGAATGATATTTTATGCTGCGCAATTTAAAATCTAAATTTTTAGTTCAATATTTTACTTAAAAACATAATGCTCTTTGACAAATAAACCCACCTGAGGCAGGCCAAGGCTAAGCTCGCCTCAGGTTTTCGCTTTTTTTATTTTTCTATATTCCCTATCAGCTTTCCCTTCCCTACCCGTACGAGGGGGTAGCATCCGGCGCGATCATTTGAGCGTCGTAGACCGGAGCCCGCCGAAGGCGGGCGAAGACTTCGAGGCGTTCTGTCGAGAACAGGCGGGCAACGGCACGCCGGTCTTGGCCCTGGCCAAGAGTTCGAGGAGTCGCTAGAACAACGCCGAATGGAAGCCGATGCAACCACGCGCGAAAGCCAGGGCTCTTTTATTCTTGAAAGCATGGGTGGCATGGAAAAACAATCGGGACGCGTCTTAGCAAGCGCAGCACGCGTTTGGACTTCTCGTCGGGGGGATACCCCCCGAACCCCCTCCAGCGCTCAAATGATCGCGCTGGAAAGGCCCCGCACTCAAGTGACTTAAGAGCCCTAGCTTACGCCCATACCTGCGCTCCCCCTATGTTCAACGCCACCAGTTGCGACGACACCGGCATGAGAAACCAATGCTCCGTCATTACCGTTGGCGTTGCCGTACCCGGTGGATATATGGGGCCAAAGGTGGATAGGAGGAAAATAAACAGAAAGAGCTCCTCGGGAGGAGGAGGAGGAGGATGAGGAGGAGGCAGGACAAGTAAAAACAATAGCAGTGGGGGCGGAAAAGGAACTAAAACAATAAATGAAAAAAATCTAGAACAAGATGATACGCTAATTGAAACAATCAAGACTGATAATCTAGGTCGAACAAATAAACAGAGTATGGAGAATGGACTAGCTCCTATTGGACCAGACGGAAAATCTGTTAATTTACACCATAAAGGTCAAACGATGAATGGAACAGTTAAGAAGATGACAGCTAGCCATCACCAACAAAATTATACTAATCTTCATAGTAATACTGAACAATCTCCTTCGAAAATTGAGCGTCCAGCGTTTAACAAGTGGCGTGAATCTTACAGGCAGTAGAGAGCTAAGGAATTTTAGGTTAGGAGGAAAAAATGAGTCTTAAGGAAATTGAGGAAGGCTTAAAATTAATCGAAGGGAAAAAGGGATGCTATTTCAAAGGTCCGATAGATTCTGCGTTAATAAGTAAAGCAGAATCTTTTCTTGAGCTTACATTTCCCATTTCGTTCAAATATTTTCTAGAAAAAAAAGGAGCAGGTAGTGTAAAAAGCAAAGAATTTTATGGAATTACTTCAGATGATTTTAATAATGGCAGTGTTCCTAATGGTATCTGGTTAACAGCCGATGAGAGAATAACTTCTAAACTGGATACTTCTTTAATAATTATTGGACAGGGTTATGATACATATCTCGCACTAGATACATCCCGAATGAAAAATGGCGAATGCCCTGTTATTGAGGTAGTACCTAACGTAAAGCCATCAGATTGTGAAATCATTTACGATGATTTTGGCTTCTATATTTTAGAAGAAATTAAACAATTAATAAGCTGAAAAGCGCTCTTTGACAAGTAAACCCACCTGAGGCAGGCCAAGGCTAAGCTCGCCTCAGGTTTTCTTTTTACCTGTACCCTACCCGCATGCATTACCCAAACCCATAGTGGGGGTAGCGGAATGGACCGGAGCCCGCAAAAGGCGGGCGAGGACCATGGAGCGTGGGGGAGCCGCGTAGCACCCGCCGACTGGAAGCCGGCCGCAGCCATGCGCGAAAGCCAGGGCTTAGCTGCTTTCTTGAGGGCGGGTGGAAGGAAAAATGATCGGCACGCGTCTTAGCAAGCGCAGCGCAGCGTTAGCGCGCCGATCATTTTTCCTTCCAGGCCCTGCCCTTCTTAAATAAATACGCCCTGGCTTTCGCCCATACCTGCGCTCCCCCCCCAAGAATATTTTTCTCAACTTAATGTAATGGATACCGATCCTTTATGTAGGAGGGAGAAGCAGATGAAACAATTCGCCATAAAGAGCGCTCATTCGGCTCCTTCGATTCTTGAGTTGCTGGACGAGATAGAAAACGGGTTTTATGTCCGCATCTACCACAACAAGGATGGATGGGAAAAGGTAAGCGAGGAATTCATGAGCAAGGAACTCTTCGACACCTGCCTGCGCACCGGCTACCTGGCGGAAATGAGCGCCTAAGCCCGAAGCCGTATCAATAAAGTAGAGACCAGGGGCCAGCCGATGAAGGCTGGCCTTTTTTTTAACGCGGGCGGCTTCCGCTCTCGCCGCGAGAAAGTTCTCGAGCGCGCTCAAAGGCGGCCCAGACGGCCTCAGAGAGGGCGTCGCGCATGCCGGCGCCTTCTAAGCAGCAGAGGGCGGCGGCGGTAGTCCCAGCGGGGCTTGTCACTTGATTGCGCAAAAGGGCCGGATGCTCGCCGCTCTGTATCATAAACTCAGCCGACCCGGCAACGGTGTGGGCCACGAGCTTGGTGGCGATATCGCGCGTGAGGCCGATATGGACGCCGGCGTCTATCATGGCTTCCATAAAGAGGAAGACGTAGGCCGGGCCTGAACCGGAGATGGCGGTTGCCATGTCGAGGGCGGATTCATCTTTTACCCGGATCTCCTGTCCCATAGACGCCAAGAGGGTCTGCACGGCGTCGATTGACTCTTCCGGGAAGCTCTTGGAGCTTATCCACATCGATATACCCTTGCCGATCCGCGCTGGGGTGTTGGGCATGACGCGGATCACGCTTGCGTGGCCGGATGCCGCTTCCAGGGTTTCAAGCCGAACGCCGGCGATAATCGATACTAAGATGGCGCTGGGTTTGAGCTTGCCCTTAACGGAAGCCAGGGCTGAGATCATGGTTTGAGGCTTAACCGCCAGGATGACGATATCGGCGTCCTGCACCGCCTGGGCGTTGTCGAAAACGGTTTTGATGCCGTAGCGCTGAGCCAATTCGCCCCGTTTTTTCTCGTCAGGCTCGCTAGCCACAATCTGAGCGGCGCTCAGCGTTTTATGCGCTATGAGGCCGGAAATGATAGCCTCTCCCATCTGCCCTGCCCCGATCAGGCCCAATCTTTTTTTGTCAAGCATAGCTGCCTCCCCTGTGGAGGCAGTGTAATCGGGGAGAGGAGAGAGGTCAATCAGCCTAAGCCTAGCGGAAGCCCTTGGGGTAGCCTGCGTCGCGCAGTGCCTTGGCAAGGTAGAGTGCTTTCTGGTAGGAGTCGAGGCCGGCGTAGTCTGGTTTATACTTTTGCATGGAAGCCTCAGTGCTAAACCCCAAGAGCCGAATGGCCGCGCTATTCGCGGTGGCGCGCGCATCCGGGTCCGATGAAAAGAGTTCTTGGATGATGTTGCGGCTTGCAACGGAATAGCCCTGGGACAGGCACCAGAGCTCCCACTCCGGGTAATCCGCCCCCATTTTGCGCTTGGCAATGGTAGATAGCGAAACAGCGAGGGCGCTCTTACGCGCGTTAAAATCTGACTTGCTACGCGACCTGCTCTGCTGGTCGAGAACAGAGCTTAAGCCTAAGGTGATGACGTTTGCCAGCCAATCCCCAAAGCCGATTCGGCGCTCTTCGTTGCGGTACTCAGCCTTAAAGGCATGGATGCAGGAGGGAATGATGTCCGGGCTCTTGTAGCCGGCTAGGTATTCAGCAGCGGCCAAGCAGGCGTAGATGGCTGTAGGATCCTCCGCTACCACGGAGGCCTGGGCCTGAAGGCTTGGATTGCGAATATCCTTAAAGAGGAGGCAGGCCGATTCCCGCAAAGCCTCGTCCTTATCCTCAAGAGAAGCGGCAAAGGCCTTGGTCTTGAGCTCCTTGCCCGCCCAGGCGGAAAACGCCGTGAGGGCCGGCAAGCGGATTCGCGGGTCTGCGCTTGAAAAGAACTCTTTTTCAAAGAGGGCAAGATCCTCGGGGCTGCCGATGCCGGACAAGAGGGCAAGGGCATCTACCTTCAATTCAGGGTCTGCTACCAGGGCGCGGACAAAGACCGCATCTCCCTTTCTTCTTTTACTCGCGTAGGCTTGCAGGGCGTCTATGCGTAGGGAAGACTTTGCGCGCACAAGCTGGATGAGGTAAGCATCCGTTTCCTCCCCGCTTCCGGCGCCCACAATATCGATGATATCGCGGCGCTCGAAGTCGTCTGAGCTTGCGGCATAGAGGCGCTTCCAGTGGGGTAAAAACCTGGCAGATTCTCCGACGAGAGCATCCTTCACAAAACCTTGCAGGGAAGAATCCTCGACATAGCGCTGCGCAAGTTTTACGTCTAGCGCCGGATCAGAGAGGGCAAGCAAACCAAAGAAGGAACCGGCCGAATCCCAGCTGTCATCGGATTCAAAAAGCTCCTCAAGGAGGCTGCGCGCGGCGGGGGTCTTGAGGGCGGCGATTTCCCGGGCGATCTTTGACTTTCCATCGACGAAGGCTTCTTCCAAAAAGCGTTTTTTCAAGGACGCTTCCCGGGTTTGGGCCAGAAGGCTCAGTGCTGGGAGGAGGATAAAAAGAATACACAGAGAGCAAAGCCGAGCGCGTATTTTCATGGCGGCATACCCCTTGGGATAAGCCTAGGGCCTCAAGGGCCCCCCGTCAAGCTCGTTTAGCGGTCGTCGCCGTCGTCATCGGTGCGCAAAACGGCCAGGAAGGCCTGCTGGGGAACCTCGACATCGCCCACCATCTTCATGCGCTTCTTGCCCTCTTTCTGCTTTTCCAGGAGCTTGCGCTTGCGGCTGATGTCGCCGCCGTAGCACTTTGCCAAAACGTCCTTGCGCACCGGGTTGATCGTCTCGCGCGCGATGACCGAGCCGCCGATAGCGCCTTGGATGGCAATCTTAAACTGCTGCCGCGATATCGTCTTGGCCAAACGCTCGCAGACGATCTTTGCCCTATCGTAGGCGGTGGGCTTGTACACGAGCTGGGAGAGGGCGTCCACCGGCTTGCCGTTTAAGAGGATGTCCAATTTTGCAAGGTCGGTCGGCTTATAGCCGGTGACGTCGTAGTCGAAGCTGGCGTAGCCGCGGCTGGTGGATTTAAGGCGGTCGTAGAATTCAAAGAGAACCTCGGCCAGGGGCATCTCAAAAACGATCTCCACCCGCTTTTCGTCCAGGTACTGCATGGATTGCTGCACCCCGCGCTTTTCGATGCACAGGCTCATGATGTTCCCCAGGTAGGCGGTGGGGGTTATGATAGAAGCCTTGATATAGGGCTCTTCGGCGCTGTCTATGCGCGCCGGGTCGGGGTATTCGGTGGGGTTGTCCACGACGACGATATCGCCCTTTTGCATCTTGATCTTATAGCGCACCGAGGGCGCGGTCATGATGACGGCCTGGTCGTAGTGACGCTCCAAGCGTTCCTGCACGATCTCTAAGTGGAGGAGGCCCAAGAAGCCGCAGCGGAAGCCAAAGCCTAGGGCAAGGGATGAGTCCTTTTCGTAGATGAGGCTTGCGTCGTTGAGCTTGAGTTTTTCTATGGCTACCTTAAGCTCGTCGTAGTCGTTGGCGTCCATGGGATAGATGGATGAAAAGACTACCGGCTTTACCTCGCGGAAGCCGGGCAGGGGCTCGGG
>JBGSOB010000185.1:0-10172 GCA_041739325.1 Treponematales bacterium | reverse complement strand
CGTACTCGGCCTCAGCGCGCCTAGGATTTTTCGACGACAGGCCCTTCCTCAGGTTGAAATGAAGAGGAGGTCCGTCCGCTTCGGGGCCTTTTCAAAGCTTCTTATTCTCTTGGGCGAGGGTGGCGCCGAAAAATCCTAGGCACGCGTCTTAGCCGTACTCGGCGTTAGCGGGCCTAGGATTTTTCGACGACAGGCCCTTCGCCTATTAGTCAAAATAAGCTTTGAAAAGGCCCCGAGGCGGCTGACCCCTTCCAAATTGGGAGTTTCCGGCTATAATTGACCTGTGAGTGATACACAAAGCTACCTAGCTTCCTGCGGGAAGCCCCTTCCCATGGGTGCCCAAATAATGGGCGACGGGGTTAACTTCTCCATTTTTTCCCGTAATGGAACCGGAGTAATCCTGATGCTCTTCGCCAAGGCGGAGGACTCAAAACCAATCTTTGAAATACCCCTCGACCCGCGGAAAAACCGCACTGGGGATATCTGGCACATCTTCCTTCATGGCCTCAAGGCGGGCGCACTCTACCTTTACCGCGTAGACGGACCCTACTTGCCCGAACAGGGCTACCGCTTCAACCCCAACAAGTCTCTCATCGACCCCTACGCCAAGGCCCTCTCCGGAGACTTTACCTGGAATACCACCCACGCCCTCGGCTATGACCCAAAGGCGGCCTCCGGAGATCTTTCTTTTTCCACGGAAAAAGATGCAGGGTTTACGCCTAAGTGCATCGTGGTGGATGACGATGACTTTGACTGGCAGGGAGACAAACCCCTCAACTACCCTCTGCGCTTCTCGGTCATCTACGAAACCCACTTACGCGGTCTGACTATGCACAACAGCTCCGGGGTCGCCCATCCGGGCACCTACCGCGGCGTGGTGGAAAAAATCCCCTACCTCAAGGACTTAGGCGTTACCAGCTTGGAGTTCCTTCCCATCCACGAATTCGACGAGCTGGATAACCTCCACTCCAACCCCAAAACCGGGGAGAAGTTGCAAAACTACTGGGGCTACCAAACGATAGCCTTCTTCGCCCCCAAGTCCTCCTATTCTTCCAGCGGCAGACGCGGCGAGCAGGTGGCGGAGTTCAAGGAGATGGTGCGCGAGTTGCATAAGGCGGGCATCGAGGTGATCATGGACATCGTGTTCAACCACACCTCGGAGGGCGACCAAACCGGCCCGACCCTCTCTTTCCGCGGCCTAGACAACACCATCTACTACATGCTGGACGACAATAAGCGCTACTACAAGAATTTCTCAGGCTGCGGCAACACCCTGAACTGCAACCATCCCGTCATGCGCAGCCTTATCCTCGACTGCCTGCGCTACCGGGTCATCGACATGCACGTGGACGGCTTCCGCTTCGACTTAGGCTCCATCTTGGGCCGCGACCAAAAGGGCCGCCTCATGGAAAACCCGCCCATCCTTGAACGCATAGCGGAAGAACCGGTCCTGCGCAACACAAAGATCATAGCCGAAGCCTGGGACGCCGGCGGCGCCTACCAGGTGGGCTGGTTCCCCGGCGGCCGCTGGGCTGAATGGAACGACCGCTACCGGGACGATATCCGCAAATTCTGGCGCGGGGACGACCATGCCGTCCAAGGCCTGGCTACCCGTATCACAGGTTCCTCGGATCTCTACCTGCGGGACGGACGCAAGCCCTTCCACTCAATCAACTTCATCACCAGCCACGACGGCTTTACGATGAACGACCTAGTCACCTACAACGGCAAGCATAACGAGGAAAACGGGGAGCGCAACCGAGACGGCAACGACTCCAACTTCAGCTACAACTACGGCTACGAGGGACCGGTTTCCAACCCCGGCATAGAAAAGATCCGCAACCGCCAGGTGAAAAACTACCTAGCCACCCTCATCCTCTCCATCGGCACCCCCATGCTCTTGGGTGGCGACGAATTCCGCCGCAGTCAGCGCGGCAACAACAACGCCTACTGCCAAAACAACGACATCTCCCACTACAACTGGGACTTCCTGCGCGCGCACGAGGACGTGCATCGCTTTACCCGCGCCTTGATAGCCTTCCGCATGCGCCACTCGGCCTTCCTGCGGCCGGAGTTCTACACCGGCAAGGACCAAAACCGCAATCGCATCCCGGACATCACCTGGTTTAATGAAGACGGTCATTCACCCGACTGGTCCAGTCAGCAACGGGCCTTGGCCTGCCGCGTGGATGGCTCGAAGGCGGACATATGGCTCGACAGGGACGACAATGACTTCTTCATGATCTTCAACTCCCGCGTGGAGCCTGCTCTATTCAAGGTGACGCAGGCCCCGGAGGGCTGTTCCTGGTACCGTGTCATAGACACCGCCAAGGACGCTCCCAACGATTTCCTGGATTACGAGGAACACGCCCTTATCGGCCCCCAATCCGAATATAAGGCAGAGCCACGATCATTCGTCCTCCTGATCGCTAAAAAGTACTAGGAGAAAGCCTTGTCGCAAAAAACCTTGGATGAGCTTAAGATCGATTTCGTCGTGGCGGCCTACGATTCCATCGGCCGCCAGATCCAGCAAACGGACATCAAGGTATCCCTTATCATTTCCTGGGACTCGGTTATCGCCATCATGCTGGGCCGGGAGGTCGGTCAGATGGTTTCCGGGCGCTTTGTCAACGTCGTTACGGTGCCAATCGCTTCGCTGTGCATACTCTTTTTAGCCATTTCCGGCGTCTTTATCTTCTGGACCCTCAAACCGCGCACAAAGCTTTCAAAACTTAAGGAATTCACTGGCCTCCTCTACACCGGCGACGTCCTGCGCCTGGGAAAGAACTCCAACGCGCGCATAGAGAATTACATGCGCTCCCTTATCGCCATCGAAGACGCGCCAAGCCTCTATGAACAATTCGTCAATTCGATCGTCCAGATATCGGACGTTGCCATGCGCAAAAACAAAAGCTTCATGCGAGGTTTGGCGGCAACGGCCATCAGCTTCGGCTTCTTAGTCCTCTTAATCGGCATCGTCTCGGTAAGAATCGGCTGGATCGATTCCCTCTTCCAATAACACCGCTTGACGCGCCGGGGCTCTTAGGGCACTCTTAGTCCCCGGCGGTACTTCTATGAACTATAATTCAACGCGCGACGCGTCAGTTTCCATTTCCTTTGAAGAAGCGGTTATGGGCGGCATGGGCTCCTCAGGCGGCCTCTTCATGCCTCGGGCCCTTCCTCGGCTCTCATCCGCGGAGTTGGACGCCATGCCCGGGCAATCCTTCCCCGAGCTGGCCTTGCGCATCATCTCCCCCTTTGTAGACGGGGAGATCCCCGAGCCAGAACTCGCGGACCTTGTTGCCGGGGCCTTCGACTTTCCCCTGGCCATGCCGCGCTTGGATAAAAACACCTCCGTGCTTGAACTCTTCCATGGCCCTACCTGCGCCTTTAAGGACTTCGGCGCCCGCTTTATGGCCCGGACCATGTCCTATTTTGCCCAGCGCAAGGGCCAACGCGTCCACATCATCGTGGCTACTTCTGGGGATACCGGCTCGGCGGTCGGCTCGGCCTTCCAAGACCTCCCCGGCTTCTCGGTGACCATCCTCTACCCCAAAGGCCTTATCTCTCCCCTTCAGGAAAAACAGCTTTCCACCTTTTCCGGCAACGTGCGCGCCCTGGCCGTATCCGGTTGTTTCGACGACTGCCAGCGCATGGTCAA
Organism: Treponematales bacterium; assembly: GCA_041739325.1. Lineage (GTDB taxonomy): Bacteria > Spirochaetota > Spirochaetia > Treponematales > JBGSOB01 > JBGSOB01. Next base: position 6,511 of record JBGSOB010000185.1, on the reverse strand, counting down.
AAGCGCCTTCACCGATGCCCAACTGCGCTCAAAGCTCCCCCTAAGCTCGGCAAACTCCATCAATATCGCCCGCTTGGTTCCTCAGGCATCCTACTATGCCTGGGCCGCCAGCCAAGTTGCCGCCTCCGGCAAGCTTTCCGGCGCGGCGGGAAAGGACAGGCCGGAGTGCGTCATGGTGGTTCCCTCAGGTAATTTCGGCAACCTCACCGCCGGCCTGCTGGCTGCAGAAGCCGGCCTCCCCATCGACCTCTTTATAGCCGCCACCAATAGCAACCGCCCGGTGCCGGAGTACTTGGAAAGCGGCGACTACCGGCCGCGGGACTCCATCGCCACTATCTCCAACGCCATGGACGTCGGCAGCCCCTCCAATTTCGAGCGTATGCAAGCCATGTACGATCTGGGCTCTTTGCGCCAGCGGGTGCGGGGTATCTGGGTTTCCGACGCGGACACTCGGGCGGCTATCAGGGACTGCAAGCAAAAAACTGCCTATACCATGGAACCCCACGGGGCGGTTGCCTGGAAGGCCTGGCAAAGCCTTTCCCCAGACATTTTGGAAAAGGCGCGAGAGAGGGGGATAGGCGATGTCCAAGCCGTCCTTTTTGAAACCGCCCATCCGGCAAAGTTCTCCGAGGTCGTGCGCCAAGAATTAGGCTTTGACCCAGAGCTTCCCGAGCGCCTCAAGGACGTCATGTCCAAGCCAGACAACTCCCTGCCCATGGCCTGTGACTACAAAGCCTTCAAAGACTATCTTTTAGCCCTACCGCAGTAAGGAGCCTTCATTCTTCACTTGACAAGGGCCGCTGGGCAGTCCATGCTTTCTATAGCTCATGTCATTGTGAAAAAAAGGGCCGGAGGAATATGATAAGCGGCGGAGCCCAGGATTACCTGGGCACGATTGTCAATAATCTATGGGATGAAGGCGATAAAGGCCAATCCCGCGTTCTCCTCATCCACGCTCAAGCGCGGGTGCCAGACTCTGTTCTCATAAAGCCGGACAGCGCCGATATCCTCCTCCTTCGCGGCGATGCCGCCGGCGGCTACTTCCACAGCCCCTACGCCCCCTTCTTGGACGCCATCAAGGACATATTCTTAAGCGAGGGCATTAAAGCCGAACGCTTTGTGGAAGAAGCAGGCATCTACCACTACCATCGGCTCATCTTTACAAGCTGGCTCTCAGGCTCCCCGGCCGAGCGCTCGGAAGACCTTATCTTCGAAGAGCTCCCCTATGAGCGGGACCGGATGCACGAATCGCTCTGGTTAGCGCTCGAGCGCGCATGCAAGTCAAAGCGCGTCCTTTTGTTTCAAGAAGGCCTGGAAAGCATAAGCCCTGCATCCGCCGGATTCCTGCGCTACCTTCTAGATAAGCGGCCCCCGGAACGCATGCGCTTTATCGGCAGTTTCAATTGCCCGGATATGGAAGCCTTCCAACGTAACCAAGATGGAGAGCACCCCATCGTTGAGCTCCTTGAGTATATTCGCGTCAAGGGACTCTTGGTTGAAATACCCAGCCCAGAAAGATCTAGAAGCCTTGATATTGAGTATGCCCCTAATTTCAAGGGCATTAAGGCGGAACAGCTCCTCCAACGCTGCCACGACGCCCTCGTCTTTCTGGCCTTGGACGAATGCGTGCGTTGGTCAAGCCGCCTGCACGAGATGCAGGGAGAACGCCAAGCTTTTCTTACGGAACTGGAAAGAAGCACCCTGATGGAGATCCTCGGAGAGGCCCTTTATCTCAAGGGCAACTTCGACCTTGCCCTAGTTAATTTTCAAGCACTTCTCATCGAGGCTCAGCGCCTTGGAGATAAAGCCCTCTGCACACTCTGCTACCGCTTTATCGGCGCTGCCACCCTGCGTAAGGATAATGTTGAGGCAGCTCACCAGTACGCCCTCAAGGCACTCAAGTTAGCGGACGAACTGCGAGACCCAAAGGAAATATTCAGGTGCCTCTTTCTTATGTTCAGCATAGAAGACCGGGTTCGCAAAAAGGATCCGGAAGATTGGATGGTCTTCTACCGCCGCATGTCGGACTTAGCCACTAAGCTGGGCTATACCAACGCCCTGGCCTTCTATTACACCAACCCCTACGGCCTCTACTCCCGTTACACCCTGGACATCATGAAGCAGCACACCAAGGGCCTGCTTCTGGCTAAAAAGTACGGTAACCGTTTCCGTGAGGCCTCGGCATACCAGTTGGCGGGGCTTGCCTATTCCGCCAAGGGAAAATACGACAAGGTTCTCAAATATTACCGTAAAAGCGAGAAGATCAAGCTCGAGCTGGGCAACCGCCGCGAACTCACCTATGTCTGCAACGGCCTTGGCTTTTACCATTATATGATCGGCTACCATCGGGAGGCGGATTCCTACTTCCACCGCGCCATGGAGTACATGCGCACCCTCCACGACTACCATGAAACGGTCATGACCCTCTTCAACATCGCCTCAAACTATTTCTTCTCCTTCCATCATGAAAAAGCCGCGGCCACCCTGGAAAAAATGCTCATGATCATCCGCATCCTCGACATGCGGGTCTTGGCCTACCATTCCCTCTTTGGCATATATGCCCTCATAGGTGTTTGCCACGTTAAAACAGGCAACATCTCCAGGGCCTATGAGTACCTCACGGCAATCCAGTCCCGCGGCCTCAAGCCCTATGAAGGCAAGACTGAAGAGTACTTCATGTTCGAATACCTCCAGGCTCTGCTGGCTGAGCTAGCGGGTAAAACGGCAGAAGCGGAGGCCTATTACAAAAAAGCCAATGAATACGTCTTAATGGAAACCGACATCATCCACTACATGGCGCCGCGCTTTTATTGGGAATGGGGCCAAAGCCGTTTCCGCGCCGGCGACAACAAGGGTAGGGACAAGCATTTAGCATCCGGCCGCGCTTGGGCGGCGCGCATGGGCAACCCCTTCTACAAACAGCTCTATGCCCAAAACGAAGAAGGAAGCTTGGCCGAACCGGAACCGGCGCCCCTAGCTGATACCCGCATAGATTACGAGTCCTTGCTGGAATTCGTGCGCCTGGAAAAAAACCTCAACCTCCTGCATCGCAAGAACTCAGAGATCAATTTCCTCAACCTCCTGCAATCCGTCCTTGGAGAACACGATAGGCGCGACGTCCTCATCGATAAGGTTATGCGTCTTATCAACGGCAACTTCATCATGGAGTACTGTTACTGCTTCATGCGCGCCGAGGGTTTCCCAGACGACAGTCCGCAAAAATGGCGTACCGCTTTTTCCTTGCCAGAAGCGCGGCTCTTCGACGCCCACGGGCTTGCCGCCAGCTTAGCCACTTCCGGCGAGCCTTGCATACTCCAGCGCAAGGATTCACTACCTGAATTTGAAACCTTTGCCCCCATGCTCAACTCAGTGCTCTGCATACCCTTGTCCACCAGCGGCAGCAAGCGCGGCGCCGTTCTTTGCGCCACCCGCCGCGAGGACCTTGTCTTGACTCAAGACGACATGGCCATCCTCTCCATCGCCTGCCGCCAGTTGGAAGCGGCTTTAGTGCGCATAGACCATGAAGAGGAAATCATAAAAAAGAACAACGAGCTGGAAGCTGCCAACCAAAAATTGGCCATGATGGCGGATATCGACTTGCTTACCGGAGTCTACAACCGTCAAGCCTTGGACCGCAAGCTGGATGAAGAGGGTAAACGCCTCCTGCGCCAGCGGCACCCCTCTGCCGCCCTCAGCGTTTGCTTTGCGGACTTGGACAATTTTAAGTATATCAACGATAGCTTCGGCCATCTGGCCGGAGACTGCATCCTGCGTGAGTTCGCTAGCCTCCTGCGCGATCAAGCCCGCGAGGTGGATTACGTAGCGCGTTACGGCGGCGACGAATTCGTCATCGTCTTGCCGGAAACAGACTCCACCGGGGCTGCCATTTTAGCCCAACGCATCATTGACCGCGTGGTCGCCTCAAATTCCTTCAGTTCAAGCTTGGAGGAAACCCTGGGGCGTAGCCTGAGCGTAGACCCAAGCCGCCGCCTCTCCTGTTCCATCGGCATTTATTCCTTCCCCAAAGACAGCCGCATCGAGCCAGAGACGGCCCTGCGCAACGCGGATGAAGCCCTCTACCTTGCCAAAGCGGAAGGCAAGAGTCGCTTGGCAATCTACAAGGGCTAGAGAGTGAAGCGCCAGGGGTTTTGATGACAGAAGGTCCATCCATCGCTCGTTGCCCACGGGCCAAAAAATATTACCTCTGTCATAGTCAATAAGGTGGTTCACATGAGATTAAAGTTGCTTCCCTTCCTCTCCCTCGTCTTCATCGGCTTCTTTGTCATTTTATCACTCTCAGCTTGTCCCCTCATCCGGCCCCAGCCAAGCCCGTCGACAACACCGGAACCAAGCGCAAGCCCTAGCCCCACGCCGCTCTTAAATCCCAGCTGGAAGGCCCTGCCCATCCGTTCAAAGGCGGAGTATGACCGCGGCGACCCAGGCGGCGAGTCATACCAAATCATGCACCGCATGGTGAGGTCCTATTCGCATCCGGAGAGGGTCTACGCCATTCAGGACGTAGCGGGAATCTGGCGCAGCGACGATGGGGGATCCACCTGGACAAAGCCCCAAACCAAGGGCTTTTACGTTCCTTCCGGCCAGTCCGTGGAGGTCGATCCCCACAATCCGGACAAGGTTCTTGCCATCGGGTATTACGCCTCCAACCCCAGCCTAGACCTCAATGCAGGCATCTTTCTCTCTACCGACGGGGCTTCCACCTTCGACCATGTTCTTGCGTACGACGACCCCGACAGCGAGTACGGGACCGATCAGGACAATTCCCGCATCGGCTTTAATTGGTATCGGCACCGCTTCAACAATGTAAACCTGGTATACGACCCGAACAGCACGGCCGACGGCAACCAAGAGGCAACGGTTTGGTACGCGGCTTTCCATGGAGCCGAGCTTTTGCGCTCGGAGAACGGCGGGTCGACATGGTCCTCCGTATCATCCTTGGCCGCCTTCGAAAACATCTACCAAGTAGCCATCCACCCCAGCGATCCACAAATCATCTATCTCTGCACGTCAGAGGGCCTTTATAAAAGCGTAAACCGCGGAACAAATTTCAGTCCGGTGGGAGATCTACCCAATGGGACCCTGCCCGCCGACCATATCTATTACAAGCAGAAAGTAGTGCCTTCCCTGGCTTTCAACAGCCAAAACCCGGATGAAATTTTGGTTACCCTCAACGCCCTGGTGTATCGCGACGTGACCTACATCCCCTACCTAACGGGAACGGGTCTCTTTAGGAGCATCAATGGGGGAATAAATTTCACCCAGATCCTGCTCACGGCGGAAACCTTCGAAGGAACCTTCAATAGCGGTAAAACAACCGATTTTAATTCCGCCCGTTACGTCTATCGCCACCCGGAAGACCCAGACACCATTGTTCTGTCTGGAAATTCGCAAGCTATGGTGACCCATGACGGGGGCCTAAAGTGGTTTAGACATCCCTTGGCCGTCCCGGCCCCAGGCCTGGGCAGGGATGTCGGTAGCGGTCGCAAGGGCATGGGAAACGCCATCATCGCCCTCAACCCTCAGGACAATCGCGACTTCCTCTTTCACTGCAGCGCAACCTTTTGGCGTAGCCGGGACGGGGGGCGCTCCATCGTGGAGAGTGCTGCGGGATTTACCGGCATGGCCTGGGGCTTCGGCAAATCGGTAGCGGCATTCGACCGCTTTGATCCCGATCGCTTGGCTTTCTTTAATTGCGACGTAGGTATGAAGATCAGCCCCTCCGACGGGGCCTGGTTCGAGGACTACGGTAATGCCGTCACGGTCGAAGGGACCTCGACCAGCGTATCGCCCTATGGCCAGGGCCTCAACGCCGGGGCTTTCGAGCCGGTTGAGGGCTCCCAGGTAATTCTCGCGGCCGCGGGACAATACCAGCGGAATATTCTCGCCCGCTCGACCGATAACGGCCGCTCCTGGACAGCGGTGAATTCGAGCCAGAAAAACTACTACTTCCTTGCCTATCACCCAAGCAATCCACTCCTTGTCTACTCGCACGACGTCAGATCCTTCGACGGGGGCCTGACCTGGGAAACCATACCCTTTCCCGCGGAATTCGCCTTTGACAGCAGCGGGACCTGGGTGACGCCGGTCGTGATGGGCATGCCGGAAGCCAACCCAAGCGTCCTTTACGCCATAGGAGACTATAACCGCGTTGTCCTGCGCTCGGATGACGGCGGGGACAGCTGGAGGGTCTACTACGACTACGAGATCAAGATATCCAACTACGGCGGTACCACCGTTTTCGCCTGCGACCCCCTAGACCCGAACCGGGTCTATGCCCTTATCACTACGCCAGGACCTGATTACGGAAATATACTGAGCTACGACGGCAGTACCAGCCGCGTCCTGGACGTCATGTCCCTCATCGCTGGAAATGTTTCAGGGAACCATGTCAGTTCCATCGTCGTCGACCCCAATCATGCGGGGACGCTCTACGCCGGCACCCTCTACCCCGGCCTGCCTTGCGTCTTTAAATCTACGGATTACGGCCTAAGCT
>JBGSOB010000183.1:0-2533 GCA_041739325.1 Treponematales bacterium | reverse complement strand
TACCAGGGGGAGGCGTTTGTCCTCCTTGGGCCGTTTGCGCTCTTCAAAGATAGGGCGATGGAGTACCTGGCAATAGAAAAACCTGAGGCCGGAGAGGATAACATTGAGGGTAGATGCGGATGCCTTCTCTTTTTCCTTATCCGCAAGGAAGCGGGTTATGTCCTGTGCTTGGATCTCGCTAGAAATTTTTTTGATGCTCTGCAAAAAGCTACGATTGGCGTTGATATAGAGTGTGATGGTTCGCGGTGAGTACTTCCGTGCGCGCAGCTCGTTGGTAAGGGCTTCTTCATCAGCTTGGCTGAAATATCCTGAGGCAGATATGCGTCGGGGCTGATGTGGATCGATGATCGCGGCAAGCCGAGAGCGCGCCTGGGGACTGTCGGGGAATACCCAGTAAGAATGGCGCTCCTCGAAGTAAGCCTCCGGAATAGACTGAACAAGCTGGATGAGCTCAATTCTAAGCTGCGGCCAGAGGGATTCCGGAATGCGGAGAAAGATCTTGCCGCGATAGCCTTCCCGGATGAGGATGGGGTCTGGGCCGTTAGTCTGCATGTACAGTATTCGCCAGAAAAGGGCTTGGCGCTTGAATGTTCTGCCTAAGGGGGGAGCGGAAGCCACCGCAGCCGCGGCGATTAACGGGGGCCGGGCTTTCTTAAGACCGGCCGTGGGTAATGGATTCACGGCGAGGAGGCTGAAGCGTGGGGGGCATCCCCCCCGAAAATAATATATTTTTAGATATAATGGAGATATTAGATCAATGCCAAAGATTTGGAAATTTCCTATGGGGGGTGGGGAAAATCGAGACTCCGCTAGACCGCCGAAACAGGTTCATGGGAGTACTTTTTAAAGCATACGCTAATCTGGGCTTCAGTATATCGTACTGGTGGAAAAGAGCAAGTAAAAAAAAGCCCCCAGGCCGGAATTACCGCCAAGGGCCCCTCATATTTTTCTAACCCTACTCCGACCCTTACTGGCCCTCTTGGGTTCTCCGGGTCTTCCTAAACCTCTGGGCTTTCTGGGCCTCTGGGTTTCTCTGGCTCTCTGGTCCCTCCGGAACTCTGGTACTCTGAGTTCTCTGGGTACTCATAGTTCTATGACACGAGGAAGTTCTTGACGTCTTCTTCCGCGTTGCTGATGGCGCCAATGCCGAAGTTGTCTACCAAGACCTTGGCGACCCCCGGTGAGAGGAAGGCGGGGAGGGTGGGACCGAGGTGGATGTTCTTGACGCCGAGGGCCAGGAGGGCTAAGAGGACGATGACGGCTTTCTGCTCGTACCAGGCGATATTGTAGACGATGGGCAGCTTGTTGATGTCGTCAAGGCCGAAGGCCGCCTTGAGGGCAAGGGCTACCGCGATGAGGGAGTAGGAGTCGTTGCATTGGCCGGCGTCCAGTACGCGGGGGATGCCGCCTATGTCGCCTAAGTCGAGTTTGTTGTAGCGGTACTTGGCGCAGCCGGCGGTGAGGATGACGGAGTCCTTGGGGAGATTTTGTGCGAAGTCGCTGTAATATTCGCGGTTCTTCATGCGTCCGTCGCATCCGCCCATGACGACGAAGTGCTTGATAGCACCGGATTTGACGGCTTCGATCACTTTGTCCGCCAGTGCCAGGACTTGATGGTGGGCAAAGCCGCCGAGGATTGTCCCGCTCTCTATCTGGGTGGGGGCCTTGCAGGTTTTTGCCAGAGCTAAGAGGGAGGAGAAGTCCTTTGCCTTGCCGGGGAGCCTGTCTGGTATGTGGGTTGTTCCGGGGTAGCCGGCGGCTCCGGTGGTAAAGAGGCGGAGGCGGTACTCTGCTTTTGCCGAGGGGGGGACGATGCAGTTGGTTGTCATGAGGATGGGGCCATTGAAGGATTCAAAGTCATCCTTTTGATGCCACCAGGATGAGCCGTAGTTGCCGGCGAGGTTGGGGTATTTTTTGAGGCCGGGGTAGGAATGGGCGGGGAGCATCTCGGAGTGCGTGTAAATGTCCACTCCGGAGCCCTGGCTCTGCTCGAGGAGCTCGGCTAGGTCGCGCAGGTCGTGGCCTGAGACGAGGATGCCGGGGTTTGCGCGCACCCCAAGGTTTACCTTGCTCATCTCGGGGTTGCCGAAGTGGCCGGTGTTTGCCTTGTCGAGGAGCTCCATGGCCTTGAAACCGTAGGTCCCGACTTCCAGGACTAAGGCAGTGAGGACGCCTGCGTCGCGGGTGGGGGAGGCGAGGAAGGCGAGGGTTTTAATGAGGAATGCGTCAATGGCGGGGTTTGTTCTGTCGAGGGCCCGAGCGTGGTGGACATAGGCGGATAGGCCCTTTAGGCCGAGGCGAATGAGGGCCAGGAGGCTGCGTATGTCTTCATTCTTTTCTGACAGCACACCGACTGCTTCCGCCTGGGCGCCGTAGTCAGCCTCCGAACCGGGATGCCAGGCCGCGGCTGGGGGTAGGGTGGCCGGGAGACAGCCTGTTGCCGCGTGCTCGCAGATGCGCTGGCGGAAGGCGAGGGTAGCGGAGATGCGGCCGGTGATGGCGGCGGGGTCGAAGTTGGCGTTGGTAATGGTGA
>JBGSOB010000181.1:0-38269 GCA_041739325.1 Treponematales bacterium | reverse complement strand
ATCCCTTCCTACTGTCGTTACAAGTCTGATCTTCCTAAAAAACGTGTGAGAGTAGCGAAATCCCATGATCTAAGTCGAATTTTCATTGTGAACTAAGAAAAAAGGGCCGTCCAAAGTTTCTTCTTGGACAGCCCCTTTTTTATTACCGCTGCAATCCCTCACGCGGAGACTGGCTTTTAGTGAGCCAGCGTCCCCACGGGCAAGGCTATCGGCCGCGCCAGCCTCACTTCGCGGCAATAAGTTTTTCGTACCTTCCGTCAGCCTTCATCGCCTTTAGAACCTTATCGATCTTAGGCACTAAGTCAGCGTGCTTTTTGTTGAGCACATGGAGAAAATGCGTGGACGCCAGTTTTATGGGGCGCGACTGGGCAATAGCCGTTAGACCCGGATTCCCGGATACGGCCGCGAGAGCCACGTCAAAGCGGTCGTTTTCCAACATTTTCACCAAGGTGGGAAAATCCGCTACGGCCTCCGCTTTAATTCCCTCCTTGGCGCAGTAGCCCTCAGCAAGCTTAAGCCCGCGCACGTAGGCAACCCGATAGTTCTTAATGTCTGCCGCGGTTTCGATCTTCACGCTTCCCCCCTTCTTTACCCAGGGAAGAAGATCTATAGAGCTCATCAGCTCCTTCGTGAAGATGCAATCATCGAAACCGCCCAATGTGCCATCAGCCCGGGCAATATCGCCGTCATAGCTTCCGGCGTTCACGCCCTGCAGGGCGCGGGCGGCGGGCAGCATTTCAACCGTTACCGTAATCCCCAGTTCCCCATAAACTGCCTTCATCAAGGGCACGAGGGCGGCGCCCGCGCTTCCTTCGGCGCAACTGAGCTTCATCTCCGTCTGGGCGCCTAAAGCGCAAACCATAGAACCAACAACCAAGAGCAGCAAAAACATCCTTCGCATAGCAAACCCCCTTATTCCGTTCCGAGAGACCAAGATGCAGTAGTGCCACGCCTTGTCTAATTAAAGTTTAAGGGGAGGAGCAGCTAAACGCAAGGCACAAGGGAAAACATTCCAACCATTCCCCTGGGACTTGGCGTAGAGGGGATGTCAGGGCTATTCTCGCTTTATGAAAGCTTCAACCTTGCGCGGCCCTTCTCGCGCGCTCCCAACGATAGCCCTTGTCTGCGGCATCCTTTTCTCATCACAGGCCCTAAACGCCCAGGAATCGGCCTTTAGCCTCAACCTAGCTATCGACCTCAGCCTGAGCGGAGCCGGCCTGGGAGCACTCGCCCTCCCCCTTCTCGTTCCCGAACGCGTGGGGGTCCAAACCGCCCCGGAAGCCCTGCCCGTCATAGACAAACCCTTTCTGCGGCCCCATCACGCGGGCATGGACAAGTTCTCCAGCCTCATGGCCTACGGCCTCCTCCTTGCGCCTGCCTCCATACTTTTCTTTATCTCCCCTTCCTGGGAAGACGCAGGCGCCTATGCCCTCATGTATGGAGAAAGCTTTTCCCTCACCTGGGGCATTAAAGACATCCTTAAAGAAAGCATTCCGCGCCACCGCCCCTATCGCTATCATGACCAGCTCCCCGCCGGAGAAGAAGAGGACTATTACCACTCCTTTCCCTCGGGGCACACCAGCCTTGCCTTTATGGCAGCGTCCTTCCTCTGCGCATCCTTTATCGGGGAGGGAATAGATTATCGAATTTCCATCCCCTTAAGCGCGGGGGCCTACCTCGCGGCGGGCACGGTAGCCGCTTTGCGCGTAGCCTCAGGCAGTCACTTCCCCACCGACGTCATGGCGGGGGCCCTCTTAGGCAGCGCCGTCGGCTGGGCAATACCCCTGGCCCACCGTCGCAACTAGCGCTGATAATTTGAATCGAGTATGCTTATATCCATGAACCCTATACCCAACAAAACCAAGACTGGCTTCCATACCGCGCTCGCCGTCATCAGCCTTACCTTACTCCTGTGCAGCTGCGCACAGCTCAAGGAATTCCTTGGCTTAAGCAGCCCAAAGATACCTTCGCCGCAACTGGCGCGTTTAGAACTGCGCCTCATCGAAGAAGCGGAAGGCGGGTCCATCCCCGGAACTATGATATCCAAAGCATGGATAAAAAAAGATAAGGCTTCAGATCAAAGCTTTGTGAGCATCACCTTCAGCGCGGAGGGCGCGCAAGAAATCCAGCGCATCAGCTCGGAAAACATTGGAAAACAGCTAGGCATATACCTAGATGGGCGCCTCATCTCCAGCCCTACGATTCAAGCTAGCATCGATGACGGCCGAGCGATCATCCAAGGCTTATCAGTCGAGGAGCTCAATTCTCTCAAGGCGGAATAAACCCCAACCAAGCAACGCAATTCACCCTAAACGAAGAGAAAAACCAAGCAATCCGTGTTAGAATCCAGGAATGGTGTTTCCTCATAGACAAGCGCCGCTGAGCTCAGCAAAGCTTCTCCTCTCAACCATCATCGTCTGCCTCTGCCTGCCCTCTAGTCTGATCGCCCAGGAAGTTACAAGCCCCAGCTCCGCCGAATTGCGGCGAGCAGATGCCGTCAGCCTTCCCAGCCCCGCCCTTAGCGAGTTATACGGCTACTCCCTCGCCTATCTCGGGGTTTCGGCAAAAAGCGGGGATCTAGCCTTTCTTGACATTGTAAGCAACGATGGCATCGGCGGAAACGCGCCTATGAGTTATCGCTTCTTTTCTCCGGAATCGGGAAAAGCCGGAGAGATCATAAAGCTCGCCTTCAATCTTGCGGAGCGAGGAACATATAACCAGACGGAAGCGCAGAGAAAAGCCCTCGAGGCTGAACTAGCGGCGCTTGAAGCGCGGGGGAAAAAAGCCTTTGCCGCCCACAACGTTACAGTTCCTCTCTACCCTGCCTGGCTCTATGAATTCAGCATTCATCTCCGCTGCCTCAATCCTGATTTTGTCGATTCAGGGGAAAATCAGAAGAATTTTCGCGTCTACCTACGCCACGACCCCTCCAACCAGCTCAGGCCCCTTGCCGACATCACTATCCCGGCTTACCATGAAGAAGCCCTCCACTTCATCGGCTTCTACCCAAGCGCGCAAGGATGGGGTTTCATAGCCCATTTCCGCCGCGACTCCATCATGGAGTTCGACGGCGGGGCGGACATTCACCTCATCGCCAGTCCCAGCTGGAGCGCGCAATTCCTCAACGAAGCCGGTTACGCCCTCTACGCCCAAAAACGCTACCGCGATGCCATCAAGCTCTTTGCCTTCGCCCTGGAATCGGACAGCCGGCACGAGCGCGCCGCCTACAATGCCGCTTGCTGCGCCGCCTTGGAAACCGACATCCTTGAGACGATGAAATACCTGCGCATCCTCAAAGCCATACCCGGCGCGGAGGCGCAGCGCTATATCGCCAAGGTGGACACAGACCCTGATTTCAATACCATAAGAAAGCGCCCAGAGTTCATCCAAGGCATGGAAAACATAAGGCGCTGAGCATACAATCGTGCGTGCTATTCCTTTCAAAAAGCCCCAGGTACAGATGGCTGGGCTAGGTCCGACAAGAACGGCTATACTAAAACCACCCGTCCCCAAGGGCTCGGCGCAGAGCATCCTTTTTTTCGCCGCAACCAAGAATTCATGCTACACTCGGTTCTCGGAGGAAGACATGTTTGAGTTTACCCTGACTTTTGAGGGCGGTCTATGAAACTCCGCGCGCGCAGGGGCCTTGATACCGCCTTAGCCCTCTTTTTAGCCAGCCCCGTCCTCTTAGTGAGCATCGTCCTTCACGTGTTGCCAGGAACGCCGGAGCGGCTCGTCCATCACGCTCTCCTACCCATCATCGGTTTCCTCGGGCTCGGTCTTCTGGGCTTCGGTTTTTATCTCTGCCTCAAGCTTGAGAAGTTCCCCCTCTTTATCGGTTTCTCCATTCTTTGCACGGTAGCCGGCATCCTCCTGGCGGGCTTTTTATCACTGCGCCTCCACCGTGAATTTTTCTCTGCCCTCATTCAGTATATCTTGGCCTTCCCCTTTCTCTTCCTTGCCTACATCCGGCGCAGGGCCGGCAAGGGCTTTAGCACAGCCAGCCTGCGATCATTGAGCATTGTCGGAATAGTGATAGCGGCCTTTTACGCCCAGTGGATTCTTATGATGGGCTACGCCATTGCCACGCGGGCAGAACCGCGGCCCATTCAATCCCTCCTCTACAATTCCTATAATATCATCCTCGCCGTGGCCCTCGCCCTCCTTTCACGCAGCATTGAAATGGGAACCTGGAAACGCCTCATTATCACGGAAGAGGGCCTGACCTGGGACGATAAAGACCTTGAGCCCATACTCGGGCAAAAAAAAATGTCCATGCTCAGGGCCTTCGCCCTGGCGCCCGAGCGCATTTTACATTGCCCGGAGCTGCAGCGGATCATCCATAAAGAAGGGGAAGAGGCAGGCTCTTGCGCCGAATGCGCTGAACGGGAGACAAAGGCTACCCTCTGCCAGCGCTACCGCGCCACCTATAACAGCCTCCTAGACATAAAGCGCACTTTGGAGTTTTTAGGCATCGGGACCATAACCTCTCCGGAAAACAAAAGGCGTATCCTCACCGAGGGTTGGAAATTACTCCTCTTTGAGGATGTGCGCCTACAATCGCGAGACCTTAAGCCCCTAGAATAAAAAAGCGGCCCCCGTATCGGCCCAAAGGCCGGCCCGGGGGCCGATCAGCACATGGTTTACATTATTCTCCCATTATTCTTCCTGCCCGAAGTATAGTCCTCCTGGAGGGCTTGGTGAGCCTGAGAAACTACATAGGGACTTATTTAGAGCGCCCCTTGACACGTTTCAGGGGCATTCGGCAGAATGCAAGGAATAGTATCGAGAGCGTATCTAGGGTTCCGCAAGGCTACCGGATCTAAGTTTTCCGGGGGCCTTGGCTGTTTGACCAAGCGATACGAGCGGTCGGCTTGGCCCGGCCGTCACACGAGGGGGATAAAAGCCCCTTCCCGGAGTCTCGTTCACGCGAATATTTCGCAGGAGCGGACTCATGCCCATCATAGAAACCAGCAATCTATCCAAATCCTTCCTTACTAAGGTCAAAGCGGAGGGACTGCGCGGTAGCCTTAGATCCCTCGTTAAGCCCGAACACCGGAAGATAGAAGCCGTCAAAGACCTCTCCTTTTCCGTTGAGCGCGGTGAATTCCTTGCCTTTATCGGCCCCAATGGGGCGGGTAAATCCACTACCATAAAGATGCTCACCGGCATTATGCAAGCCAGCTCCGGAAGGGCCTTGGTGTTGGGCATGGATCCGGCAAAGAAGCGCCACGCCATCTCCTTTAGGATAGGCTCGGTGTTCGGGCAGAAGTCCCAACTCTGGTTCCACCTGCCGCCCCAGGATTCCTTTAAGCTCCTAGGCGCCATCTATGAGATAGAGGCCAAGGAATTGCGCATACGGCGCGACAGGCTGGTTGAGCTCTTCGACCTCCGGGACCTCATGGACGTGCCGGTGCGCAAGCTGAGCCTAGGGCAGCGCATCCGCTGTGAAATAGCCGCATCCCTCCTCCACGAGCCGGAAATAGTCTTCTTGGATGAGCCGACCATAGGCTTGGACGTTGTTGCCAAGCAGGAACTTCGCGCCCTGCTTTCCCGCATGAACCATGACGGCAAGACGACGGTATTTCTCACCAGCCACGACCCGGGTGACATAGAGAAGGTCTGTAAGCGGGCAATCATCATTCACCACGGTGCTATCGTCCTTGACCAAAGCGTCAAGGATCTAAAATACGCCAGCTTAAGCCGCAAGATCGTCAGCGTGAAATTCGCGCAGAACGCCGTAGTGGACATTCCGGGCGTGCAGGTCATCAAGGCCACGCCCTTGGCCGCCAAGCTGGAAGTGGATACGCGCAAGGTCCGAATCGCGGATGTCATAAGCCGCCTCGTCGCCTTAGCTGAGATCCTGGATATAAGCGTGGAAGACGAGCCGCTAGAAAACATCATCGCAGACATCTACCGCAGTCGGTCAAAGGAGGAAGCCCATGCGCGCGCCCATGCTTAAGCTGGCAAAGTACTACGCCAGCGCCAACAGCGCCCTGCAAAACAAGCTTGCCTACCGCGCCGACCTCTTTGGCACGGGCCTCACCTACTCCATCTTCGTATTCATCTTCGTCAACCTCTGGAAATCCGTCTTTTCGCAAAGCGCGGTTATATCGGGCTACACTAAAAACATGGGCATTTGGTACTTTATCGTGGCGGAAATAGCTGCCTTCGGCTCTTCGGGCATCTTTAAGACCATCACGGAAGAGGTTAAAAACGGCGCTGTCGCCTACGCCCTTGGGCGGCCCTATTCCTACCTCGGCTACCAGTTTTCCCAGAATCTGGGAGAAACCCTGCCCAGCCAGTTCATCCTCATCATACTCGGCTCCCTCTTTGGCTTTTTTTACGCCGGAGCCCTTCCGCTGGGCGGCATTCTGCATCTGCCCGCCGTTCTCTTCTCCTTGAGCCTTTCTGTCTGTCTCTCCTTCTTCATCCAAGCCGCCATCTCCTTAAGCGCCTTCTGGCTTGAGGAAAACTCGGCTTTTTATTGGATCTACATGAAGCTCATCCTCATCGTGGGAACCCTGATGCCGGTGGAGTTTTTACCGGAGCGCTTTCACCTTGCCGCGCGTCTCTCGCCCTTTTCCTCGGTGGCCTACGCCCCCGCCCGCCTGGCTGTCGCCTTTGAGGGGCGGCAGGCCTTGAGCATACTCGGAGTTCAGCTGTTTTGGACTATCGCCGCGGGGCTTCTTGCCTCGATGATCTATAGACGGGGGGTAAAGCATGTCAGCGTTCAAGGCGGTTAAGGCCTATCTGCGTCTCTTCGGCGCTTATTTCTCTGCCAACATCTCCTCCGTCATGGAGTACCGCGCCAACTTCCTCCTCCAAGTCTTTGGGATGATGCTCAACAACGCGTCCTTCATCGTGTTTTGGAGGGTCCTCATAGACCGCGCCGGCAACGTCTCCGGCTATTCCTTTTCCGACATCATGTTCATCTGGGCCCTGGCTTCCTCGTCCTTTGGCTTGGGGGCCATCCTCTTTGGCAACGCGCGGCAGTTGGGCAGGCTCATTCTCAACGGAGACCTGGACGTCTACCTTCTTCAGCCAAAGGACGTCCTTCTAAACGCGATAGCCTCAAGAACGGATGTCGCGGCCTGGGGAGACCTAGCCTACGGGATAGTCCTCTTGGCCGTCACGCAGGGCTTCCACCCCCTGCGTTGGGCGATGTTCATTCTCTTCATCGCCTCCGGAAGCGTCATCTACGTAGCCAGCTTCGTGATCGTGGAATGCCTTACCTTCTTTTTAGGCAACACCCAGAGCCTTGCCCGCGCTTTTTTGGAGCTCATGCTCAGCTCGACCCTCTACCCGGACAAGATATACTCGCCCGGCATGCGCTGGATTTTCTACTCCATCCTCCCGGCGGCCTATATCGTCTTTATTCCCCTGCGCGCCTTCCGCGGCCTCAATGCCCCGACGGCCTTGTTAGCCCTTGGGGCAAGCGCCGCCTACGCCGCCCTGGCCTACCTGTTTTTCCGCATTGGGCTTAAGCGCTACGAGTCCGGAAACCTTATCGGGACAAGGATCTAGCATGGGCGCGACAAAAGACCCTTACCGAGATTTTTTCTCAAGCCTCGCGCCACAGAGCTTTACTGCGAAAGTGGGCATGAGCGTAGTCGAGCTCGGCTGCGGGGACGCTTCCTTCCTCAGCCTTGCGCTGGAATCCATTCCCCAGTGGGCCTGCGCCTTTGGCATAGACCCGGATTTTGACGCCATCGTTATGGCATCGGAGCGTTTTCAAGACGACATGCGGGTGTCCTTCATACAAGCTGGGGGAGAAGAAATTCCCCTCAAGGATTCTTGCGCCGATATCGTCATTCTTTCAAAGGCCCTCCACCACCTTGAGCGCCCCCAAACAGCCCTGGCTCAGGCCTACCGGATACTGCGGCTAGGCGGGTCACTGTGCGTAAACGAACAGCTGGGCGGGCGGAAGGACCCAGCATCCTTGCGCTGGGAGGAGTACCACGCCATTCGCGGTGAAATAGACCGTTTACGCGGCTTTTTCATGCGCCCCTGTTACACAGAGCAAGAAATTGAAATGCTTTTGGTAGACGCAGGCTTGGAGAAGATCCGCGCAAGCCAGATTCCCGGTGAGGAAAAAAGCGGACCGCTGGCCCAGAGCGAATTACAGCGCACCCTCGATACCGCGCTTGACAAGCTAAAACCGTCAGCGGAGCTGGATGCTCTGCGTCTGCGCGCGCAAGTCCTCCTTTCAATTTTAACAAGCGAGTCTATCCGTCAACCACACAACTATCTGGCGCAATGGCGCAAGGGAGCCTAACAATGCACAACCGAATATCCGCCATCGTCCGCGAAAGCCTCGACCCATCCCTCTACCGCGTGGGCTTTGCCGACCTAGGCGGTCTGCTTCCAACCGCGTACCAAGCCTATCCGCGGGGCATTTCCATCATGCGCCGCTTGGAGGCCTCCATCGTGGATTCCGCCGTAGACGGTCCCTCCCGCCTCTACTTTGACCACTACCACCAGGTAAACGAGGAGCTGGCTAACATCTGCGCCGGAATCAGTGAAGCCCTCAGGAAGGAGGGTTTCTCCGCTCTGGCACTCAGCCCGACAGTCAGCGACTCCAGCATTGACAAAGGCGATAAAGAAAAGGCCTTTGATGCAGAGACCTTGAGCGCCCCGGTTTCCCACAAGATGCTGGCTACCCGTTCCGGCTTGGGCTGGATAGGCAAGACCGACCTCTTGGTTTCTCCCGACTTCGGCCCACGCCTGCGCTTAGCCAGCATTCTCACCGACGCCCCCCTGCCGGTCTGCCAGGAGCCTATAGAGGAAAGCCGCTGCGGCAGCTGCGATATTTGCCAGCGCATCTGCCCGGCACGGGCGGCTAACGGAAAAAGCTGGAAGGCGGGCATGCGCCGGGAGGAATTCTTTGACGCCCATAAATGCAAGGAAAACTGCCGCATGCTCTCCCGCGTGAGGCTCGGTGAGACGATAAGCCTCTGCGGCATTTGCGTAGCCGCATGCCCGCGCGGAAAGGACCTGCGCTGGAGGGCAAGCTAAATCCTTGCTTGACCCTTAGGGCTAAGGGCCCTATACTCATTTCCATGCCGCGGGAAAAGGATATAGAGAAAAGGCTTTCAATCCTCAATGAATCAAAGCGTCTCTTTGCCGCCAAGGGCTTTCACGCCACCAGCGTTTCAGACATAGCCGAAGCGGTGGAACTGCCCATCGGCTCCATCTATACCTACTTTAAAAACAAAGACGACATCATCCAATCCATTATCGAAGAGGGCTGGGAAGCCTTCCGCGAGTCCATGACGAGCGCCATCGGCAACGAGGCGGATCCTGGCAAGCGCATTGGGCTTATAATCGACGTCTTTCTACCGGAGCTTTTCAAGGACGTAGACTTCATTTCTATCTTCTTAACCGAGGCGCCGCGCGTCGGGCGCTTGCGGGAAAAGATTGACTTTTTAAGCAGCTTGATCGTCTCCCAGATCCGACAAATAGCGGAGCGCTCCGGCCGGGTGCTTGAGTTCGATGAAAAGGAAGCTATGGCGGCCCTCCTCATCTTCTTCCTCGGCTCCATGAATTCCGTGCGCCTTATCCACGAAGCCGGCCTGCCGCTCTGCGAGGAAGATATTCTGCGCTTTATCCGCTCAACGGTACGCAACACCTTCAATTTAGGCTAACAGGCCCCAAAAAGAATCGGCCCGGGGCGCACGCGCCCAGCTCGGGGCGCACGCGCCCAGCTCAAGACAGTTGCGCCCACAGTCTGTTTACGAAACTCCGGCTATGCCAAGCGCGCTTGCAATTGCTTGACCTCCCCGTGTTTACGCGTTGCGCGATTCTTCATCCATGTCCAATAGGGAGAAAGCCGCAGGATGAATTTCAGCGCCAAGGGGGCAAGCGGTCGCAGCCAGGGCCGCAGGCGGCCCAATTCCGCGTTGGTCTCGCGGTAATAGTCTTCTATGGAATTCCTTTGAAAATGCAAGGCATCCTCGGAACGCTGGGAATCCATGAAGCCGCAGTGGTAGCCGGTCTGGGAAAAGGCGGCTTCAGGCAGTGCGCGCGCGCCGCCCAAGCCAAAGAGAAGGAACATTCGCTGGATATATTCCCGGTAGCTCGTGCGGCAGGACGCCCCTCCCCCTATGTTAAAAACCGAGCCGGCTAATAAGGGGCTGTGAGCGGCGTGGGCAAAGGCAAGGCCTGCGTCTTGGGTGTGGCAGACTTCAAGCATGGTGCCTAGGGGCATGCGGAACATGAGGGGCCCTACCGAAGCAAGGGAGAATTTCTTTGCCCACACGATGAAGGAAAGCCGCAGGATTATCCAGGGACATTCGCTCTCACGGATTTCGGCTTCACAGAGGATCTTCTGGGCGGCGTAGGGATCTCCCGGGCTGGGAATGAGGGGGTCGGCAATCCCAATGTGGGGCTGGCGCAATCTGTCCCCGTAGACGGCGACCGAGGATGCATAGACAAGGAGGGGCCTTTGCCGCGAAGCCTTGAGGGCGGATAAAAGGGCGCGAGTTCCATTGACGTTGATATCATAGGCCAAGGCGGGGTCTGCGTCGGCCGCCGGGGGAATAAGGGCGGCAAGATGGCAAACAGCATCCGCCCCGGCGAGGGCTTTTTCTATATCTGAGCTAGAGCGGATATCCCCCCAACAAAAGTGGAGGCGGTTCTGCCAGCCCAAGAGGCGGGGCTCCCCCCGCTTAAGGGAAAAGAGACGTTCAGGCTTTTGTGAGAGCTTCCTATTTTTCTTTGTAGGGAGTTCAAAGCAACTGACAGCCTCCCCCTCCTCTAGCAAGGCGCGAACTGTCGAGCGTCCCACGTTCCCAAAGGCCCCAGTCACGACGACATTCATAGCCCCTCCTTTATAGAATGAGTATTCACTCATCTATAAGATACTGCAGTACAGAAATAATGCAAGGGTCTAGGAGTAAAAATCAGAATACCGGAAGAGCTGGCCCCCAAAAGCTAGCGGCCGCTCCCTGGGTGGAGTGTCGGACTAGGGAGGGCTGAAGCTCCGGTGCTCGGGCTGTGGGATGCATCTATGCTTGGTTGGGGACTGGCCTCAGGCTGGGGAGCATCCTTTATACTCATCTCGGCCCAAATCCTTGTGTCTTCCTGGCCTAAAGACCAAAAGGCAATCTGCGGGACTCCCATACCCGCATAGAGGGAAAGCCGCGCCTTGAGGGAGCGCAGATCCTCATAGTAGAGGGTAACCTTGACGGTCTTAGAGTAGGTAAAATAGGGAATCTCGCGGTCCCGCTTGATAGTGCCTATCTTTTCTTCAGCAATAATGCGCTGAACAGTCGGGTGCTTATAGGACTTAGCCAGGCTCTTGTCCACCCAAGCTCGGCCGTAGAAGGGCAGTCCCATGACAAGGCGGCTGGGGGATATGCGGGTTTGAGCATAGGCGGCTACCTTTTTGCACCAATCAAGGGAGGCTATGGAACCGGGGGAGCTCCCACTCCAGTGCTCATCGTAGGCCATGATGATGATGCGGTCCGCGCAGGTTCCCAGGCGAGCGTATTCCCAGATCCCCTGGCGGTCGTCAATCCGGGCCGGCACGGCTATGGAAAAGACCTTCCCCGGGAGACGGGAACGGAGCTCAGTAAAAAAGGAGTAGAGGTTTTCCTTGTCCTGGGCAAGGACAGCCTCAAAGTCTATCTGCAGCCCGTCCCAATCCTGTGAAGCCTCTATAACTTGGAGGATAAAGGCTTCGCGAATAGGGTAGTCGGGGTTGATGACAAAGTGGGTAATGGCGCGGTTGCCGATTTCCGCGATAACAAGGTGCTTGCGCCCGGAATAGGCTGAGTATTTGCCTATGTCGGGAACATCGACGAGCTTGCCGGTACTGCTAATGCCTGCTCCAAAACAGCCTAGGTCGGATATGGGCAGGCCGGGCTTTATGCTCGCCTCTTCCCCGCGCATGACATAGGCCCAGATTTCCGTAAAGGCAAGGGGGGCGGCCACGAGGGGCGCTTGGAACATGATGAGGGTGAAAAACAAGGCAGACAGGGATTTCTTCATTTCTTATTCTCCGGAGGGGGATGGAGTGGGTGCGGGAGAGGAAGGGGCCCAAATTCCAATACGGCGGCCCCTTCCTCTCCTGCCTCTCTTAGGCTTCGGTGGACTTCTTGCGCCGGGGTTTAGGCGCGGCTTTTGTTGTAGCCTCTGCGGCTGAGGATTCGGCTCGTATGCTTTCCGGCGCGGGGGCAAGAGAATCGGCGCGTAGCTGGCTAGCAAGTTCGGCAGTCAGCCCGTCAAGCTGGGCGGAATCTGAGGAGAGATCTGAGCTTTCCGCCCCGATGGGCTCAGGAAGGGATGAAGTTGAGGAAGCTTGAAGGGCTCGCGACTCGGCCTGCTTGCGCTCCGCCTCCGCCAACTCCGCGTAGGGGTCGTATTCTTGGTCTGCAAAGCCCGAGCTTAGGTCTCCTAAGTACTGGGAGAGCTCGACGCTCTTTTGTTTGAGCATGAGGACGGTGGAATCCTCGTCCATTTCCGGCATGGTTGAAAGCCGGGCTACCTCAATACGCATTTGATTAAGGGAGTTGACCCCGCTCTTAAGCCGCAGTTTGAGCATTTCGCGCTGGTTTTCCAACTCCTGAAAGGATGTTTCCTGGCGCTCTATTTCCTCGATAGACTTGCGGTATTCACGCTTCATACGCTCATTGCTTGAAGCCGCTTCCTTACGCGCCAGCTCTTCCTTGTCGCTCTTGAGCGCGGACATGGGGATGGAATCGACAATGACGTCCACCTCGCCGGCGCGGGTTGCCAGGAGGCGTATCTGCCCCACGTACTCTTCGAGGGCGGGAATAAGGTCTTTGTCCACCGGCCCGTGTTTCTTTTTATCCTTCTTCAGTTGCTCGACGATGCCGGCCTTGATGGAAAGAGCTTCCGCGAATGCTTCTTGGTAGGGGCCCTGGGGAATGCTGGCAAGCTGTTCGGCCTTGCCGCCGAAGAGATCCTTCCAGCTGCCGGAAAGACCGAGTGACTTGATAAAGCTCTGCTCCAGTTGCTTGAGGCGGGGAAAGTGCACGGCGCTGTGGGAGATAAAGGAAAAGACTAAGGCGGCTACGGGGAAGAGGGCCCAGGGAAAGGCTGGCCCTCCCACAAAGGCGGCAAAGCCGTTGATAACGCCCAAGAGGATGGATACGGAAACGGTTGATACCCCGTGGTAGACAAAGGCGTCCTTGGCCAGGTTGAGGCGCTTAAAGAGGGTGAGTTGGTCCGGGTTAAGGACAGGCATCTTGGAAAGCTCGGCCGCCTTGGCTGCTTTGCGGCCAACGGCGAAGAAATGCTCTACTACCCCGATGCCCCAGGCAAAGAAGGGAATGAGGGCCCAGGGCGGTGTCTTTGTCATGACATTAATGAAAAAGAGAAGCCCTGACACCCCGATCCAAGACGCTAGGTTGGGGATAAAACCCATTTTTGAGCGCTTAGCCCCGGCGGCGACAGAGTCGCGGAAGATGGAGAAGTCTTGGATAAAGTTTTCTTTTACCGAGGAAAAAGGTGAGTTGGCGAGCTTGCGCTCCCACTTGGAGTTGATAGCCTTTACCCGCGGGTCGGCAAATTCATCCGTCATTTCAGGCCGGGCCTGAAATGAGTGCTCCGGGAAGGCTGAGCTCGACTGAGGCCTGGGAGGGCTTGGGCTGTTAAAGTGGATGGCGGGAGGGCTTGCCTGATCCGCAAAAGAGGAGGGCGGGTTTTCTTGAGGACTTGAGCTAAAGCCCTGGCGGAAACCGTTTAGCTTACGCCGCGCGGCTTGGGCATCGGGGTCGCTAGAGCGGGAAAGACCTTCCTCTATCCCCTTGGTTACCTCATCTACGATCTTCTCCCCGATCTTCATAAAGCGCTCGGTGTAGGAACGGGCGCGCATGCCGCCCATGCGGGCTTCATCCATTCCACCCTCATCCATCATGCCGCCCATCCGACCCGACCCCATCATGCCACGAGGGCCTTCCCCGCTCCTGCCCGTCATGCAGGAGGGCGCGGCTTGACCGCGTTGGAGGATTCCCTTTTCGGCGAGGTCTTTGATGACGATCTCGACATCAGGGCCATAGGAGCCGTAGCGTTGCATAACCTCGTCAACCGAGAGGCGACGCCCTTGAATCTTGATGTCGTTGAGGATGGAGCGCTTTATAGCGTCCCGAGCTTGCTGGGCGTCTTCTTGGGCTTCCGCCATGGCGGCAGTGCCGCTCTGCTCGGGGTGGAACTCCATCTCATCCTGCCCTGCCCCGCCCTGGGCGTAGGTGCCGGGTTTGTAGCCGGGCCGTGGCTTACCGTGCTCCGGGTCGAACTCCACGTTGGGGGTAGTGATTTCGTAGGCGTGAATTTCCTTGGAGATATTCTTAAGCGATACGCGGCCCAGTTTAGCCGCTTGGAAATCTATCTTGTTGAGAACGTGGTTGTAGACTTCCTGGGACATGCAGATGCAGCCGGGGTGGGCTATGGACTGAAGGCGGCTGGCAATATTGATTCCCTCGCCCAGGGCGTCGTTCTCGTAGAAATAGATGTCTCCCAAATGAAGGCCGATGCGCAAAAGCAGGGGGAAGTCGGCGTGTTCTTTATTGTATTCGTAGAGTTTGTCCTGTATTTCCAAGGCGCTTTGCAGGGCCTCGACCGTGTTCTTGAAATCTATGAGAAAGGCATCGCCTATCGTTTTGATAACCGTTCCATTATGGGCCTTGACTATCTTAACCACGAGGTCATTGTGCAAGTGAAGGAGTTTGAGGGTTCCCGCCTCGTCTTTTTCCATCATACGGGAGAAGCCGCGGATATCGGTAAACATGATGGCGGCCAGGCGGTAATCTTTCTGTTTCATACCTAAGCAAGATACGGGCAGGGCGGCTTTCTAGTCAAGGATAGGGGGCCCTTTTAGGCCCCTTCTTTTTACCCCAACTTGTCGCCCTGGGCCGCCTCCAGATCCCCCTGATCCTTTGCGTTTTTCAGCCTTTCGGCAAAGCCCTCGTCCATAACCAGGGCGGCGAGCATGGCCAAGTTCCGTAAGTGGTCCTCGGGGGGCCGCGCCTCCGGGGCGATAAGGAGGAGGAGAATCCGAACCGGGGCTTGGAGGTTCAGAAGGGGAATGCCGGTGGCGGAAATTCCAAAGAAAATAGCCGGCTCCTCAACCTCTGAGAGATGGGCATGGAGAAGGAGGATGCCGGGCTTTAATTCCACCGGTTCCTTTTGGGCTATATCCATGAAGCTGGCGCAGAGGCGGGTTAAAAGCGAGCGCTTCTCCGCAAATGCCGTGGCTAAGAGAGAACGGATGGCGTCAGCCATGGGACGGGGTTCCTTCCAGAGCAAAACCCTCCCCTCGCGGAGGGCGCGGGCGTAGAGGCTCTCATCCTCAGGCAAGCTCGGTTCTTCAGTTCCTTCCTCCTGGTCCTCCGCTAGGTAGAGGCAGAGAATGGAGGCGGCGGGATTGTCCTCAAGCAGGGAGCTGGGAATGCGATCGATAGCCGGTTGCCAGGCAAGGCTGCCTTGGCGCAGATTGAGGAGGGCATAGAAGCTCGACGAGGGTGAGATTTTCTTTGTCTGTGGAACGAGATCTTCCCAACTGTCAAGCAGGAGTCGGTGGAAGCTGGACAGGGGCCGAGCCCGCTCAAATTCGGCGCAGAGGGCAGCGCCGGCGTGGGCTAGGGTAACCAGGGTGATCTTAGCGGAGATAGCGTTAGCCAGGGTTTTTATAGCCCCCGCCGCTTGGTGGAAGCCGCGCTGACGGTCTGAGAGGGGTGGGACTACCACGATGATGGAGGAGTAGAGATTCACCGCTCGCGGCAGGCGATTTACGATAACCATCTGGCCGCTCATGTGGACTATCTGGTCAACGATACGCCCATAGGGTCTTTTCTGGAATTGTGAACCGGGGCCGGCGCCGGCTATGATGGTGCTGGCGCGCATATCGCGGGCCGCCTGCACCACACCCTCGGCGACATTGAACGACACCCTGGTTACGGGGATGACGCTCGTGCCCTTGGCAACCCCATGCACCACGGATTGGGCAAGGAGGCGCTCCGATTCCGCCTGATCCTTGGCCTCGTCCGGGGAATCCTGCACCACATTGACCGGGTAGACCGGGTTTTGGGAATCCTTGCCGCTGAGGATAAAGGCTAGATCGAGAAGGCGGCGGGTGCGCTCCGGATTGGAGATCATTACCATGATCCTCTCCCCGCCCCCCATATCCTCACCAGGAAGGGCTCGCTCCTCGAGGGCAAGGCGCCGCGCGCCGAGTTTAGTCAGCAGGGGGCTGGCTATGGAGGATATGAGGATGATGAGGATGGAGCCTGAAAGGGCTATCTGGGGGAAGAGCCCCAGGCCATGGGCCACGAGGGCAACGGCAAGGATAGCCGCGGACTGGCTACTATGAAGGCCGAAGCTCAGGATAACCTCGTTCCATGAGTAGCGCTTTATGATCCGCAAAGCCAGGGCGGCTAGGAATTTCAATAAGAAAAAGGCAAGAACCATGACCACGATGGCAAAGAGGGAATCAGGCTTTGCCCAAATCCCGGGAATATCCACAAGCATGCCGGCGGAAATGAGAAAGAAAGGAACGAAGACGGAATTGCCCACAAAGGAAACCCTATCCATGAGGACGGATTTTGCGGGGACCATGGAATTGAGGGCTAAGCCCGCCAGGAATGCCCCAAGCATAGGCTCGAGGCCGGCAAGCGCGCTCAGGCTAACCATGAGAAAAAGGGCGAACAGGACATAAAAGAATTCAGTCGTTCCATCACTCTGCATTTTGCGGAAAATAAGCCCGGAAAAACGCGGCAGGAGGAAGATGGCTACAACGAAGAGAATACCGAGATAGAGGATATTCTGCGCCAGGGGCATAAGGCTGGCGGGGGCGCCTGCGCGGCCATAGAGGCCGATGATGAGGAGGGCTACCGTATTGGCTACCAAGCTCGATGTCACGGCACCGGTGACGGCGCGCGAACGGGAAAGCCCGAGCTTTCCAGCCAAGGGCTGACAGAGGAGGCTTTGGAAGCAAAAGGCGGAGCCAAAAAGGAGGGCTGCGCCGCTCTGCATCTTTAGAAAAATCATGCCCAGGGCTATACCGCCGGCCAAGGGGAGGAGGCTTGTTAGCAGACTGGCATAGAATCCTTTGCCGCGATTTTTTCTCAGCGCCCCGATATCGAGTTCAAGACCGGTTAAAAAAAGGAGGTACACGGCGCCGATCTTTCCTAGAAGCTCGATAAGGCCGCTTCGCTGGGCAATGTTTAAGGCCTTAGGGCCGATAAGGATGCCGACGAGAAGGAGGCCGACCATGGAAGGCAGGCCTAGCTTGTCCATCAAGAGGGGAACAAGCAGAAGGAGAAGGAGGACCAAGGTGAAGAGCGACAGGGGGTCGCTTAAGGGTAAGGTGAAGAAAGCCATCGATTTCATGATAGGGGAAAAAGGGCTAAAACGCAAATAAAAAAGCCCCAGGGAAAAGCCCCGGAGCCTTGTTTTTTTGGATATTGTCCAGGCTTAGCCCAAGTGGGCACCCAAGTTTAGCTGGACAAGCGCTTGAGGCGCTCTACCGCCGTGAGCACGTCGGCGCGATGGCCGAAGGCGGAGAAGCGGACGAAGCTTTCACCGGCCGGGCCGAAACCGGAGCCGGGGGTGGTGACTATTTCACAGCGGTCTAGAATCTCGGCAAAGACGTCCCAGCTCTTGCGACCGGGAAAGCGCGCCCAAATATAGGGGGCGTTGTCTCCCCCGTGGCACTCTATGCCCAGGCCTTCTAGGGCGGCTTTGATGATGGCGGCATTCTCCATGTAGTAGCCGATAGTGCTCCGCATCTCGGCCAAGCCCTCGGGAGAGAGGGCGGCCAGGCCCCCCGCCTGGGCGATATTCGAGGCGCCGTTGAAAACGGTGGTCATTATGCGCTTCCAGTCATTGATGACGGGGCTCCCGTCAGAATAGCGGAGCTCTTCCGGAACGACGGACCAGCCAAGGCGAACCCCGGTAAAGCCGATGGGCTTGGAGAAGGAGGATATCTCGATGGCGCATTCGCGGGAACCGGGAATCTCGAAGATGCTCTTAGGCAGGCTGGGGTCTTTGATGTACTCGGCGTAGGCCGAATCGTAGATGATGATGCAGCCCTTACGGCGGCAAACCTCCACTAAGGCAGTCAGTTGGGCCCTATCCGCTACCGCGCCGGTGGGGTTGTTGGGCGAGCAAAAGTAGACCAAGCCACCCTCGGGAATAGTGGTGAGGTCGGGGAAGAAATCATTCTCCGGCAAACAGGGCATGTAGGTAATGCCTAGGTAGCCGGACTCCCCCATGCCGCCCACGGCCCCGGAAAGGACGGAGCCGTCAACGTAAACAGGATAAGCCGGGTCTTGCACCGCCACCGGGATATCGGCGCCAAAGAGGGTTTGCACCCTGCCGATATCGCACTTTGCCCCGTCGGAGATAAAAATCTCCTCGTGCTTGACGATGCCCTTGTACATCACTTGCGCAATCTTGCCGCGAAGCACTTCCAGGCCATAGTCGTCGCCATAGCCGGAATAGCCTTCAAGCGTGCCTAAGCGGCGGGCTTCCGCCTCCAGCGCGGCGCTGATACGGGGCGTCAGCGGCTCGGTAGTGTTGCCGATGCCTAAAGAGATGATTTTAGCCTCGGGGCGGGAAGCCTGGAATTCGCGGCGGCGCTTGCCGATTTCCGGGAAAAGGTAACCGGCCTTAAGGTTGGCGAGACGGGGGTTTCTACGCAGCATGTGTTTCTCCTCTATCTGAGCGTTGCGCGATACTAAACCTGGAAGGCGTCCAGGGCCTTAAAGTCCAAGGTGGCAAAGTAGTCCTCTATGGTTTCCCGGCGGCGGATCTCCGTCACCGAGCCGTCGGCGCGCAGGAGGAGCTCGCCGGAGCGCAGCTTGGCGTTGTAGTTAAAGCCCATGGCGCGTCCATGGGCGCCGGTGTCGTGAATGACAATAAGGTCGCCTAGGTCGATCTTGGGCAGGGCGCGCTGAACCGCGAATTTGTCGTTGTTCTCGCAAAGGCTACCGACGACGTCGTAGACGGAGTTGGCCGGCTCCCCTTCCTTGCCGATAACGCTCATATGGTGGTAGGCCCCGTAGACCCCGGGGCGCATCAAGTCCGCCATGCAGGCGTCCACCCCAATATAGTCGCGGTAGATATGCTTGTGATGGATAGCCCGCGTCACAAGATAGCCGAAGGGACCGGTGATGGTGCGCCCGGATTCCATGTAGATGCGCAGGGGCGCCAGGCCCGCGGCCGCGATCTTCTCTTCGTAAACCCTTTTTATGCCCGCGGCGATATAGTCGAAGTCAAGCGCCTTCTGCTCAGGCCGGTAGGGAATGCCGAAGCCGCCGCCAAGGTTGACGAACTCAAAGCGAATCCCCAGCTTTGCCGAAAGCTCGGCGATAAGCTCAAAAAGGATCTGGGCGGTTTCTATGAAGTAGTCGTTGGCCAATTCGTTGGAAGCCACCATGGTATGGATGCCGAAGCGCTTGACGCCCTTGGCCTTCACCTTGGCGTAGGCCTCGAATATCTGCTCCCGGGTAAGGCCGTACTTGGCCTCCTCCGGCTTGCCGATGATGGCGTTGCCCTCTTTGAGGGGGCCGGGGTTGTAGCGGAAGCAGATAAGCTCAGGCAGGCCGGGACTGCCTGAGTCGGCTAAGGCCTTTTCCAAGAAATCGATATGGCTCAAGTCGTCCAGGTTTATTACCGCCCCCAGGCGCTTTGCCTCCACGAATTCCTGGGCCGGGGTTTCGTTGGACGTGAACATGAGCATCTCACCCTTTATGCCCGCCCGCTCCGAAAGGAGGAGCTCCGGGTAGCTCGAGCAGTCGGCGCCGAAGCCCTCGTCCGCCAGAATCTTAAGAAGGAAGGGGTTGGGACAGGCCTTGACCGCAAAATACTCCCTAAAGCCCTCGCAAACGGAAAAGGCCTTTTTTAGGCGGCGGGCATTCTCGCGGATAGCCTTCTCATCGTAGATGTGAAAGGGTGTGGGGAAACGCTTTGTCAGGGCTTCAAGCGCTTCGCGGCTTAGGGGAAATGTCTTTTCTGCCATGAGGGCCTCCTGGGCGTACCATACTGAGCCTAAGCTTGCGAAATCAAGGCTTATCAATAGTGGTACTATATAGGACTACTAT
This sequence comes from Treponematales bacterium, assembly GCA_041739325.1. GTDB lineage: Bacteria > Spirochaetota > Spirochaetia > Treponematales > JBGSOB01 > JBGSOB01. The sequence continues at coordinate 18,200 of JBGSOB010000181.1, read as the reverse complement.
AATAATTCAGATGACTCGCGTCAAGCCCCCCTAAAAAGTCAAAGCAAGATTATCGGCCAGGGTCTTTCTTAGCTAGGTCGGGCCTGCGTATAAATATCGAGTCTTGATATTTTCTTTGCATATTTATACAATCCCTCATCATTCTTGACGAGGGTAGCCATGCTCACTGTGGAAAAGATCGGCGGCACGTCCATGTCGCGCTTTGGAGAACTTATTGACAACGTCATCATTGGCAAGCGCGCAAAGGGCGACTACTACAATCGCGTCTTTGTCGTTTCAGCCTACGCCGACGTCACCAACTGGCTGCTTGAGCATAAAAAAACCGGGGTCCCCGGCATCTACCAAAAATTCTCCGAGGGCGGGGATTACCGCGCCGAGCTTGAATCCATCCTGGCAAAGCTCAAGGCCATCAACGCAGGCTTCGCGGCCAATGGCCTGGATGTCCAAGCGGCTAACGCCTTCCTAGACTCACGCATCAAGCAAACCAGGGAATACCTGGATTCCATGTCCCACGTCCTTTCCTCCGGTTATGTGGAGCGCTCCAACATACTCTTGGCGGCCCGCGAAATGCTGGCATCCATCGGCGAATCGCATTCCGCCTTCAATGCCGTCCTCATGCTCAAGGCACGCGGCATCAACGCCGTCTGTGTCGACCTTTCCGGCTTTGACGACGACGAGCCTCTCTCCATCGACAAACGCATTGCCAAGTGCCTGACCGGCATCGATTTTTCCAAGACCATGCCTATCGTAACCGGCTATGCCAAGGGAACCGAGGGCATAATGCGCGAATTCGACCGCGGCTACTCTGAGGTTACCTTCTCCAAGGTGGCGGTGCAGATCAAGGCAAACGAAGCGGTGATCCACAAGGAGTTCCACCTCCTTTCGGCCGACCCCAAGGTTGTCGGGGTGGAAAACGCTGTCATCGTCGGCCAGACGAATTTCGACGTCGCCGACCAGCTTGCCGACGTGGGCATGGAAGCCATCCATCCCAAAGCCTCAAAACCGATAGAAAACGGCGGGATCAACCTGCGCGTGATGAACGCCTTCGATCCGGGCCACCCGGGAACCCTCCTGACAAAGGGCTACTGCGGCGACAAGGCGCGGGTGGAGATGGTAACCGGCAGCGAGAAGGTCCTCCTCATAGACATCCACGACCCATCCATGGTGGGCGCGGTGGGCTTTGACTTGGAAGTTATGCAGATATTCTCCCAATTCCAAGTCAGCTATATCATGAAGGCAACGAACGCCAACTCCATTTCCATGGTGGTCTGGGAACGGGACGCGGGCGAGGACCTGCTGGCGCGCCTGCGCGAGCGTTACGAGGTGGTAAGCACGGCCCAGGTGGCAATCGTCTGCGTAATGGGTTCCAACATCGGCATTCCCGGAGTACTGGCCAAGGCGGCCAACGCCCTAGCCGAGGCATCCATCAACGTCATCTGCATCTCCCAAGCCATGCGCCAAGTGAGCATGCAGTTCGTTGTCGGGCGGCCGGATTATCAAGGGGCGGTGCGGGCGCTCAACAACCGCCTGTGTAAGGCTTAATCTTTCAATATTGGGCAGAATGGATTAAACTGCCCCTATGAGCGATCAATACGGAAAGGTTCCTTCCTCCCCTACCATACCCGGCAGGGGCGCGGCAAAGCCCCTCTTTGACCTAGCCTCCCTCTATGAGGATCCAGAGGCTGGGTCCGGGCCGGCGCAAACGGGCTTGGACGAAAAGCTGCGCAAGGCCTACTATTGGATAACAAACTACGCCATCATCAGCCCCTTCTACGACATCGAGTACCACGATGGCCCATCGCGCAGCTTTAGCCTGGGAGACAGCAAGGCCCAGCTGCGCTTGCCTTCCGGCGTCTCGTGGTCGAGCTTCGTGCTCCTGCCCCTGCTGAGCCTCGTCACGCGGCGCCGCTGCCTCTTCATCGGGGGACCGGGCCGGGGAAAAACGGCCAGCGCCATTTTGATGGGGGTTATCGCCGGCTATAAGATGAAGGATATCAAGCGCGCCATCCAGCACGGCCAGCCGCAGATGACGATAGCCGACCTCCTGGGAAATCCCATTCCCTCGGACCTGATGAAATCGGAAACGATGGAAGACATCCGCATCGCTTGGCGCAAGTGGCTGGGCATGCGCGTCAAGATCATCGACGAGTACAACCGCATACCGACACGCACCCAATCCGCCCTCCTCACCGTCATGGCCGACGGCTACGCCGAGCTCATGGACCAAGTTTTCGACTGCCCGGAATCGGCATGGTACCTCACCGCCAACGATGACGCCGGCGGCGGGACCTATCAGGTGATAGAGGCCCTCAAGGACCGCATCGACGTCGTCGTTCACGCCCTGCACTTCAACAGCCGCTTCTTAGGCGAGCTCTTAACGCGGATAGAGGCCGGCGTGCGCCCGGAGGAATCCGTCCCCTCGGAAATTGTCTTCAGCCAAGAAGAGATGGACCTTGCCTATCAAGAGATCCTTGAAACCGCCCTGCCTGAACCCCTCTTGCGCCGCCTTGAATACTTTGCCGCCCAATTCGAATTTTTTGAGCCTGCTGGGGAGCAATTCGAGTACCGCACCAAAGACGGCGTCAAATTGGCAGGCGTCGAGATGTCCTCGCTCTCGGCTCAAGAAACGGGCAAGGACAAACTCAAGGACCTTGGCCTACAAACCAAGAACGGTCTATCGGTCCGCGCCTTGATGACGGCCATGGTCTACCTCAAGGCGACAGCCTGGTTCAGGGGCAACAAAGAGGTAGACCTGGAGGATATGCGCAACATCCTCCCCTTCGTCTTCCACGATAAGCTTGCCCAAAACCCGGACTCTCCCTTCTTTGATCAGGAAGGGAACGCCATCTACCGAGTGGACCGCCTCTCCTGGATCCGCAAACTCTTCGACCTCTCCTGTGACGAATACAACGCCCGCGGCTTGGACAAGCAGGATGCCACGGCGGAACTCTCCGCCGCCTTTGAGCGCGGCCTCACCGGCTTAACGGAGGCGCAGGTGCGCTCCGAGCTGGGCAAGATAGAAAAACGAATAGAGGAGATTGCCGCCGGCAGGAAGATTCACGGACCGGCCTTTGACGAAATCCTCAAACTAAAATACCTGCATCAACGCTACTCCAATTATCTGCGTTGGCTGAAATCAGGAGGGGCCTAATGCCCCTCAGCCCAAGCCCTGAAAGCTCCCTGCGCAATGCCTTAGCGGCCCAGCGTTCAGAGCTCAACGGCTTTTTCCGCGCGCGCGCGGCCTCGGCTCCCAAGCTCCAGCCACAGGCCTTCCTTGAGGATTTTTGGGAAGCCGCCACGAGCATGGAAAGCGGCCTTGCCCGCCTAGGCTTTGGCGGCCGGGCGGATGCTTGGATCGGAGCCCTCTTCCGCCTCCTCACCGAAGAGCACGCCCGGGGCCTGGCTGGGCCGGTGGGGCGGATAGCCGGATTCTCGCGTCTCTTAACCAGATTAGTCACACCCTTCCCCACATTGCTGTTTGAGGCGCCGGCGGATACCCTCATAGACGCCGCGCGGCTTATCGTGAAGACGCGCTCCCTTGGCGGCAACGCCGTAGTGGCGCGGCTGGACTCCACGGCCCAGGCCCTGTCGGACTGCCCGAGCAATGGCGGCCCCTCCGCCTTTCGGGCAACCTGGGCGGCGGCGGCGTGGAAGGCGGGCCTGCCCCAGTACCGCAAAGCGGCACTCGAAGCCTGTCTAAGCCAGGCTAGCGCCTGCGCTCCTTTGCTAGAGCGCATCTTCCCCGAATCAATTAACCGCCCGGGCTTTCCCGCTTGCTTGGCATCCGATCCCTGGGCCTGCGCCGCGGATATCGCAAAGAATGATGGATCACCGCGGCTGGGTATGGGTCTGATGCTAGGCGCCTTCGAGGGCTCGCATATTCTCGGCGGCCGTTTTGAGGCGCCAGTACGCGTTGGCCGACGCAAAGACGGTTCAGGCATCCAACTTACAAGCGGAAAACAAGCCTTTAGCCTCCACGCCGATAGCTACGGTATAGCTATCCTGCCGCTGGCGGAAAAGGGGAATGCAGAGCAAGACTGGGGAAATTTCTCCCTCCTAGCGGATGGGAAGCTTGCCTTTAGGGGAGCATCTCCGACATGGGTCAGAGGCCATCGGGATTCACTTATCAAATCAAACCCAAGCCTAGAAAGCTCGCGCTTTTCGAGCGTAGCCGCCGAGGGCAGCTGCCTGGCCTTCAGCCTCCACGGCTCCTCTTACCTCTATGTCGCCGGGGTCTTTGGCCCATGACGGAGAAGCAACTTCTCATCTCTTTGCGCGAGGCCTGGCCCAAGGCCCTCAGCTGTTGGGGTTCCTACCTCAGGTTGCAGGAGCCTATCATTTGCTTAAGTAAAAAAGAGGAAGAACGCGAAGGCTTAAGCGATTCCTTTGCCATGATCAGGCTGACCGACCACCGCGTCTTCATTTCCGCGCGCTCTTTGCGCGAGCATAAGCTGGAAGACTATGGCATGGAGATCCTTGCCCACGAGATAGGCCACCATATCTACTGCCCCGGAGACTTAGGCGACAACGCCCGTATGCTAGCCAGGGCGCGGCGCGCTCTGCCGGGGGTGGAGGATTACGCTCCCATGGTATGCAATCTCTACGCCGATATGCTCATCAACGACAGGCTCAAGCGTGGGGAATCTTTACGCATGCAGGAAATCTACGCGGCCTTGAGCGGAAATGACTCCACTGAGCTCTGGGATTTTTATATGCGCGCCTATGAGATTCTGTGGGGTCTTGAACGCGGCAGTCTTGCCCGCGGCCCATTGTCGGACGAACTTGAAGGCGACGCCCTCCTGGCCGCCGACATCGCGCGCAGCTTTTCACGCGATTGGTTGCGCGGCTCAGGTCGCTTCGCGGCCCTTTGCCTGCCCTATCTCCTGGGGCAATCCGCCACAGAAAGCGCGGGCTTAAAGGCTATCCTTGACGCCCTCAAGCCGGGCAGCGGCTCCGATATCCCCAGCGGCATTGGGGAAATGGACGAAGATGAGGCGGAAGGCAGCATTCACCCCGCACTCGATAAGCCTCAACCCCAAACCGAGAAAAAGATTCCAGAAAAAGCAAAAAAGGCAAAGCAAAGCGAGGGGAATTTCCGCGAGCCCTTCGAGTATGGGCAACTACTAAAGGCGATGGGGCTTGATATAGCGGAAGCCGAGATTTTTGCCCGCTACTACAAGGAGCGCGCCCTGCCCCACCTCATCCCCTTCCCAGCTCGCGAAATGCCGCAGTCGATGGATCCCATCAACGAAGGCTTGGAAATATGGGAGCCCGGATCTCCCTTGGAACGCATCGACTGGTTCCAATCCTTAGCGCGCAACCCGGTTATCATACCCGGCCTCACGACGCTCCAGAACGTCGAGGGGCTCCAGCCCGGTTTCGAAAAAGCAAAAGAACCCCTGGATCTAGATCTCTACCTGGATTGCTCAGGTTCCATGCCGGATCCGCGACAATCCACCTCCTACCTTGCCCTCGCCGGCGCAATCCTTGTTCTTTCCGCCCTGCGTGCCGGATCCCGCGTCCAAGCGACGCTCTGGAGCGGGGCAGGCGAGTACACCACAAGCGCCGGCTTTACCCGCGACCAGTCCGCCCTCATGGCTATACTCACCGGATATTTTGGCGGCGGCACAGCCTTTCCCATCCATATCTTGCGCGACACCTATGCCACACGGCCGGCAAAATCGCGCCTAGTCCATATTCTCTGCCTTTCCGATGAGGGCATAGACACCATGTTTTCAAAAGATGAGCGGGGCAAGGATGGCGAGTCAGTAGCCGTGATGGCCCTGGCTAAGGCGGGGGGAGGCGGCAGCCTTGCCCTCAATCTATCCTCGGCAAGCGCTCTCAACAGCGGCCCCCTCAAACGCGCCGCGGAAATTGGTTTTCACGTTACCCGCTTGAGCGACTGGGAAGGCTTAGTCTCCTTTGCCCGAGAATTCTCTCTCAGCCACTTTAGCCCCAAGGAGAAAGCATGATAGACGAGGGACCACCCCTCCAAGAACTCTTGGACTGGATAGCCCAATCTCCGCGAGAACTGGAGTCTGCCCATCTTGTTTTTGAAAAAATAGGAAGCGGGACAGCCACGCGTGAAATCAGCCTTGCCGCCGTTTTAGTGAGCGACGTCTTTCTGAGTCTAGGCTTGACGGGCCTCAGTGAAACGGAGGAAGCGGCGCTCCATCCAGCAACCATGCGCCCCCAAGCGGGAGTCAAACAAGGATGGAGATCCATGGCCTGCTCTGGCATTGCCGCCCGCCTGCTGGCCCATCCATGGTTCAGGAATTATTGGAAGGCGGAAAACCCCGAAAAACAAAGGGAAAACCTACTACGCTTTCTCTGCGTTGAGCTTCAAGAGCTTTCTCAATATGGGGGCTATGAAAAATTCGTCCTGCATGAAGAGGGTCGCGAGGAAATGGCTCGCTTGGTTCTACGGGCCTTGAACCTGCATCCGCAGGGAGAAAACCCCAACCAAGCCAAGGATAGACTGAGGGCGGTAGACAGCCTTGAACGGGCGCGCCTTATGGAAAAAACGAAGGCCGCGCAGGAGAGGGCACAGGCCCTGCGCGAGGCATTGGCGCGCAAAGAGGCGGAATAGGCGGCCTCAAAGATGACGCGGGAATAGGGGGGAAGGATGGATTACCAAGGACCAAGCCCGGAACGCGCGCCGCTGGCGGATGAAGGCTGGCGGGAAGCCCAGCGCGCCATCCATAGTCATCCCCAGGCCCCAGAATGGAATATCGAAATCGGTGATAGGATAGATGCCCAGGATCTTGATTACCTACGCAATTTTGCCCAGGCTTTGGCGGCTGAGAGCGCTTACGACCCTCAGGGCAAGCCAAGCGCATCCATCCTTAGCTGGGTTCAAGCGATGCGCTTACGCTCCAGGGGCTTCGAGCGCGCCCTTGCCGATATCGACCTGCCACAAGAGTGGGAATCCATTCCCCTCCTCTCGCGCCACAGCTTGGTGGCCGCTCTTGAGGAATGGGTCCCGCGCGACAGCGACCTCTCCCGCCTTATCGTCAACCCCACCTCGGGCACAAGCGGCTTACCCTTCCGCGCGCCCTCCCACCCAAGAGCTCAGGGAGCCTACGACCCCCTCATCGAGAGAGCGCTTTCACTTCACGACGTTTCCTTGATATCAGGCTGCGGAGGGGTTCAGGCCATACAACTTTGCATGCAAAAAAGCACCATCGTCTATCACGCAGGCCACGCTTACTTCAACGGGGCTGCCTTCATCAAGCTGAACCTTGACAAAGGCAGCTGGAAGAGCCCGGAGAACACAAACGGCTTTATCCAGTCCATGGCCCCGCGTTTTATCTCCGGAGATCCCCTAGCCTTCCGCGCCTTCCTCGACATGGATATTGATCTTAAACCGATGGCCTTCCTCTCATGCGCCATGCGCCTCGAGCCCGGTTTACGCCGCGCCTTGACGGAGCGTTATGCCTGCCCGGTAATTGATTTCTACTCCAGCAATGAAACAGGCCCGATTGCATCCTCACTCCCAGACAGGGAAGGCCCCAACGGAGAATCGGTTTTTCTATCCCTGCCCCACGACCTTTATGTTGAAATAACCGATGAAGCCGGCCGGGTCCTGCCTGACGGACAAAGCGGTAAGATCGTGCTCACCGGGGGTAGAAACCCCTACCTTCCCCTCTTACGCTACGATTCAGGCGATACAGGCTTCGTTGTCGACCGTGGAGTAGGCCCGGCGCGATCACAGGGCGAAGCCCTATTTTGCCTTGGCATCTGCCGCGAGCCACTGCTCTTTCGCTGCCCCTCGGGGGCTATGCTTAATCCTGTGGATATCGCCCGTGTGCTGCGAGGCTTTCCCGTGCTGCGCCATCGCGTCATCCAAGAGCCTGATCTCGGACTCAAGATTTTAGTTGATGCCTTCCATGTGGATTCATTCAGGGATACACTCCTAGCCCAGCTACGCAAGCTTGGCGACGGGGACTTAAAGATTAGCTTGATTCAGGAACGCTTGCCGGACTGGGATAAAGATCCGGCCTATATCATTGAGAAAGGCGGCAATTCGGATGCGGATTGAGACCATCATTGAATTTTTATTTAGCGCCGACAGGGCTCTCTTTACCATCCTAGGATATCCCCTTTCCTTCCTTGAACTTTCCGGCGTCATCACCGGCCTGGCAACAGTCTATTTGGCCGCTCGGGAAAAAACCTCGAATTGGCCTATAGGCATCGTGAACATCGGGCTCTTCGCCCTCCTTTTTTATCAATTGCGGCTCTATTCCGATATGTTTCTGCAAATCTTTTTTCTGGTCACCAGCGTTTACGGATGGTGGCGTTGGACCCATCCTGGCCCCCAGGCCAATAAGGGCGCGCCGGATGAACTGCGAATATCCCGTAGCGGAATACTAGAGCTGGCCCTCTATTTTCTAGCGGTAGTCCTGATAAGCCTAGGCTGGGGCAGTCTGGTAGCACGCTTGCATATTTTTCTTCCGAGTCTCTTCCCAGAAGCGGCGGCCCTTCCCTACCCGAACTCGGCCATCATGGCCCTCAGCGTGTGCGCCACCTTCCTCATGGCCCGCAAGCGCTTGGAATGTTGGTGGTTTTGGATAGTCAACGATATCTTGGCCATCTTCGTATACGCCTTTGCGGGGGCCTACCTCTTAGCCCTTGAGTACCTTGTCTTTGGAGCCTTAGCCGCCTCAGGCCTGATCTCTTGGAGCAAGAATTATCGTTTGAGGGAAAGCCCTGCGGCCACTGACGCAAAAAGCGAGGCGCTTTGATGAAACAGTACCAACGCGGCCTCATTATTGGTAAATTTCTTCCGCCCCACGCGGGTCACCTTGCCATGATAGACTTTGCCAAGGCCCAGTGTGAAAGCCTCAATGTACTTCTGGGAGCCCTTGCCGGGGAAAGCATTGCCGGTCCCCTGCGTTTTGAGTGGCTCAAGGAAAGCTTGCGAGATAGAACAGGCGTTACTGCGGATTACACCGATGAGGAACTGCCTACCGCGGCCGAGTCATCACGCGATGTCTCCAAGGTATGGGCCCAATGGCTCAAAATTCGCTACCCGCAAGCGGATCTTATTGTCAGTTCCGAGCCCTACGGCGAATACTTGGCCCAGTACATGGGCATTGAACACATTGCCTTTGATCCGCCGCGAGCGAGCGTTCCCGTTTCTGCCACAATGATCAGGGAAAATCCGCTTGGCAACTGGGAGCACATATTGCCTGCGTGCAGGTCATTTTTCTGCAAACGCGTCTGTATCTACGGCCCCGAAAGCACCGGCAAAACCATCATGACGGAAAGGCTGGCGCGGGCCTTTAACACTGCATGGGTTCCGGAGATGGCGCGCATTTATATAGGAGAACGCAAGCCGCAGGCAGAGGATATACCGATAGTGGCCAGGCTGCACGCACAGGAGATTGCCAAACGGGCAAAAGAAGCGAACCGGATTCTCCTAGTAGATTCAGACATCATCACGACATCCGTTTATGCCAAGGCCCTCTTCGATAAAAACTTTGAGTTCGAAGACTGGGTCCATGCGGAAAACCGCTGGGATCTCCATCTGCTCTTCTATCCGGACACGCCTTGGGTGGAAGACATCCAACGTGATGGCGGCAGCCAAAGGGAATTCTTCTATGAATGGTTCAAAATGGAGCTTGACCAGAGGGGAATGCCTTATCAAGTGATACGAGGCGATTGGGAGCAAAGATTCCAGGCCTGTTCCCAGGCGCTTATTGAACGTTGGCCGACGTTAGAAACCCAATTTTGCTACGCCCAACCCAAACTTGATCAGTGAGACCGCCGCGCCAAAACGACCATAACGTCTCCAAAACCCAAGCTTTTTGCCAAGCGGTCAAGGGGGCGTTTTAGAAAAGCCGGCTTGAGCCCAGCCGCCCAACCGCCCCATGTTCTCCAGGCAATCGGCAGAAAGCCATGCTTTGGAAGCAAAACGCGCAAGGTTCCTAAGGAAAACAGGTAAAGATGGTCGTTGATGACGCTGCGCCACCTGGATCCCAGCAAGCGCGCTTGCAAGCCTTGGGCATTGGGCGTAGTTATAATAAGCTGGCCTGTGGGTTTGAGAATGCGCAAGCATTCGTCAAGAAAAGAAGCAGGATCATTGAGGTGCTCGATGAGATGGCTTGCATAGATGAAATCCATAGAGGCAGAGGGAAAACCGGCGGCTTCCAGAACGCAACTGCGCACATCCAAACCGCGTTCATTGCGCGCGTAGGCTGAAGTCTCAGGGCAAATCTCCACGCCGTAACAGGCAAATCCGCTCTCGCTAAGCCGATTAAGCAGCGCTCCGGTAGCGCAGCCTACGTCCAGAAAAGAACGCCCCCTGCCTTGCATGTCAAACCCTATGTCAGCCAAGGCCTTTATCGCTAAAGCCAGGTAAGCCGATTCATTGCGCAGCTCGTACTCCAGGTATTCTTGGGAATAGCGTCCCTGAACGCTCTCAGGTTCAGGTTGGGGGTTCTGCTGAATAAGCGAGCAACGGTGGCAACGGGCAAAAGAAAAGCCATCCAAGAGCCACAGGGGGCGCGCGTCGGAGGAGCCGCAGAGGGCGCAAGCAATAGGGCGCGCGGGTTCTTCCCGCACCGGATTAGAAAATGTCTTCAAGGCTAATCAACCAAAAAGTTGTAGCTCATCGATTTTTCGTTCTGCGAAAAATCAGATACTATAAGCTGTAGGTTCATCCGCCCGCGAGGTATTGGAAAGCTACCAAGGCGGAAGGCGCCTGAGCCAAGGGAAAAGGTAGAAACGCCCATCCCGGAGTCTGAAAAGAAGCGTAGCTCGCCTTCCCGCTCTGCGCCGATGTCCCACTTTAGGTTTATTTTTTCGCTTCCATTGAGCAATACCCTCACGGCAAAGGGCGCGTTAAGCGTCCGCGCTCCGGCATCCAATCCCGGGTCCCCAAAATCGGCCTGCAGCTCGAATAAGCCCTGCCTGAAGCTTCTATTCTCTAGAATATTTACCGCTGTAGCGTCCCGCTTGAGGTAGACAGCGCGAATGACGGGGCTTAGCTTGTCTGGGAGAGGGCGGAGAAAGAGGAGAGGATTGACGAACTGACGTTTATCGCTGTCAAAGAGGATGAATTCCATGCGTGACGCCGGGTTAGCGCCCGAAAAGGGCTCGGCTAAGGCAAGAATATCACATTTTTTTGCGCGCTTAAGGTAGTCGACCACGGAGCCCTTGCGCATCTTGGCGTATACGGAAATAAGGCCGCGGTCATGGTAGAGGGCTAGGTATGAGCCAAGGGAAGAAGGAAGGGGGCTTGAGCCCTTGCCATCTTCAACGAAGATAACCTCACCTTGGGCGACTGCCTGCACCTGGCTCGACGCTGAACGGACATCGATGCCGGGATGGAAGCTTGAGCCGGAAACCGTTCCGAAAGACGCGGCTAGGGCCGGCTCGTCCAAAGGCCAATCGAAGGCAAAGGTCAAGCAGGAGCAAGCAAGGCAGAAAAAAAGAGCGATGCGCGCGCGCTTCATCAATATTCCCCCATATCCAAGCGTAGAATTTTATCTGCTAAGCCCACAAAGACGCTACGCCCGATTCTATCTATGAAGGGATCCTGAATGGGGAGCTGGGCCTGGAGGAGCGGTATGGCGGGGGCTCGCAACAACTGTAGGTATGATCCATCCACCGCGTTTGAAAGCAGGAGAAAAAGATCGTCACCGGCGGCGCTATGCAGTGCAGCAACGCGCCCTGGCAGGGCAAGATAAGAACCTTGCCCCTTCACAAGATCGCGGATGCTCACCCCTCCCACCGCCTCGCTGATAAGGTAGCGGCTATCCGCGGAGAATTCCAAGAACACGCGCCTGCGGAAATCCGTGTCTAGGTAGGCATGCCAAGAAATTCGATAGCCCTCGCCCTTGCGTTCAAGCAAGACCAAACGTTGCCTGTCAATTCCCGCGACTATAGCGATATAACGTGAATCCTCTGATACCGCGCAACCGAGGATAATCGGAATGCGCGAACCGCCAGGGGAGAAATCCTCAACCGGGCTACCGTCCAACCCCAGAACCACCAGCCTGCCGTCTAGCCCGCCGATAACGGCTAGATTTTCATTTGCGTCGAAGCAGGTAATAAGAGAGGAAGTATCTTTGCTCCAGGCGGTGCCCCCGGAGTTGGAGAATTCGCTTATTCCATTATTGTCGGGCTTGATCAGGAAGAGACGTCCGGCTGAGAAAAAAGGCCTCCCCGCGACGCTTAGCTCGAAGGCTTTCTCTCCAGTGGGTAGATAAAAAAACGTCTTTCCGCTCGCGGCATCTCGGCTACCATAAAGATCCTGAGAAATCACATCCTCCGCCCCGGCGCGGATTGACGATAAGAGGCGCCCCTGTGGAGAAAAATACCCGAATCGGTCTCCAAGATTGAAGGCGCGTGCTTCCCCCTGCGATGAGCCTGAAGCCCCTACCGCACCTTGGGCACGCACCGTCCACGCAGGGATAACGCTGAGCTCCTTGCCCATAGGCCTGGCAGCAATGAAAAAATAGAGAATGAACCCGCAGGCTAGAAGAACGACCCATCCTCGTTTTTTTTTCTCGGTTTCCTGCATGCAACTTCCTCCGCCGGCGTGGCTAATCGTCTACAAATCGTATAGAATACAATCGTACTCTGTCAACCAAAGGAAGGAATATTCCATGCCAAAGCCAAGCCTTGCCAAGCTTCATGCCCTCGCCCTTGAGGCGGCCACAGGGGCCTACGCCCCATATTCTCATTTTAGGGTGGGAGCGGCCCTGCTCTGCGCCGATGGATCCGTGGTTCTTGGCGTTAACGTGGAAAACCGGTCATACGGATTGACAATCTGCGCCGAACGCTCGGCGATAGCGCAAGCGGTGAGCTCCGAACGCCGCGTCTTTCTAGCCCTAGCCGTAGCCACCCCGGATTCCAGCGAACCCGTTCCGCCCTGCGGCGCCTGCAGGCAGGTAATTTCCGAGTTCGCCAAACCCGATATGCCAATCGTGTTTGGGCCAGGCCCCGACAAGTTGAGGGAATCCAGCTCAGGAGAGCTCTATCCGCTTGACTCCCTCCATGAATTAGGTGGCGCCGGGCTGACCTAAGAGCCGTCTTGAGCGGGCGGGGCCTTTGCCGCAGCCTTATGCTGCTCGTCGCGTTTCTTGGCGTCGGCTTCCTTTTTGTTGTTCCAGATATCTATCTTCTTTTTCAAGGTATCCACGTCATCCCGCTCCCCTATGAGGGCATTCAAACGCTTAAGGGCGGAGAGATACATAATGGCTATGTTAAAATCCTCAATACGGGCGGAGACGAGTTCATATTTTTCCCGGTAACGGTCGGCAGACTGCTGGAAGAGGCGTTTGACGAGATTCAGATGGTCTATGGTAACCTCACGGCAGTCCGAATCGATATCCATATTCTTAACCAGGGTCTTGAGATTGAGGAAGTTCTTGGCGATTGTAGCAAACTTTGCCCATATCTCCACAAAAGACCATTTCCACTTGGATGTTTCTCCAAAGCCCTCCTCCAACTGCGCGATAGCAAAGCCGAATTTTCGGATCAAGAGATAGCGTTTGTCCTGGCTGAATTCCGCCAACTCCTCCAGTTTCGCTTCGTAGTCGGAAAAGGGAACGTCGATATAGGGGCTAACCGTGTCCTCTAGGTACTTCATGGCGCGATAGAGGGTTTTACGGGCTTCGGCCAACCAATCCTCGCTGCGTATGCCAAGCATTGCCACCGAGAGGCTGTTCAAGAGAAGCTGGTAGGAGTAGATGACAAGGGCTTCCTCCGCCAGGTTGATGCGCTTGTAGCTCGCGCCTGAAGGGTCCTGGGCCAGGAGGTCTCCCAGGGTCTTTTCCCGAGACTGGCCCTGTACGATGAGTTGTTTGTACTCAACAACCTTGTCAGAGTAGCGTTTGCGATCTTCAGGGGTTATTTTCCCCATCTTCAGCCCCCAGCGGCGCGAAAACGTTTTAAGAGCTCGCGGGCGTGATTTACGCTCGCTTCCCCGCCCTGGGCGCCGGAAAGCATCCGGGCAATCTCCATGACGCGCTCTTCGTTTGAAATTCGGCGAACGCGGGTTAATGTGCGTCCGGCCTCTTGGTACTTTTCTACCTTGATATGATTATCGGCGTGCGCGGCAATGGACGCAAGGTGAGTTATGCAGAAAACCTGCTTGTGGCGGGCCAGACTCGCCAGGTGCTCGCCTACCGCCACCCCGACATCCCCGCCGATACCGGCGTCAATCTCGTCAAAGACCATAGTCCCTAAGGGATCGGACTCGGCAAGAACGGTCTTGAGGGCCAGCATAACCCGCGATAGCTCGCCGCCGGAGGCTATTTTTGCTAAGGGCTTGAGCGGCTCACCCGGATTAGGGGCAATGAGGAACTCGATGACGTCAAAGCCGTACTGCCCCACGACCGCTTTTCCGCCCTCATCCGGTTTGCGTTGGATGGAAATGGCGAATTCCGCCTTGGGCATACCCAGACTGCGGATAATGGCGGCGATTCGGGAAGAGAGCTGTCCAGCCGCGTTTGAACGCTTGGCTGATAGCTCCCCGGCCGTCTGATAAACCTCACGCTCCAAGGCGGCTATCTCCGCCTCGATAGCGCCGCGATCCTCATCAAAGCCTTTGAGGCGTTCCAGTTCCGCGCGTGACTCATCGAGCTTAGTCAGGATAGCCGGGATTCCGGGCCCGTACTTCTTGCGCAGTCGGTGGATTTCAGCGAGGCGGGAGGAAACCTGATCCAGGCGTTCCGGGCTAAAACGCAAGCCGTCGAGGTAGCTACGCAGGGAATCGGCCAGATCCTCTAGCTCGTAGAAGCTATCGTCCAAGCGGCGGCTTAAATCGGAAAGCCCTTGGTCAATCCCACTCGCGCTCTCCATAGCCTGCCGAGCCTGGCGCAGCAAAGCTAGGGCCCCCTCGCCGGAGGCGCTCAAGTCCCGCTTGGCTGTTTCCATATATTCATGAAGCTTTTCGTGCTGGGAGAGTCGCTTGTCCTCGGCCTCAAGCTCCTCTTCCTCGCCGGCGCGCAGCTTAGCCGCCTCTATCTCCTGAACGGCAAATTCAAGAAGCTCGCGGCGCCGTGCCCGTTCAGACTCAGACTCAAGCATAAGCTGAAAGTTTTTGCGCTTTTCCGTGAGAAGGCAAAAACGCTTCCCGTAGGCCAAGACCTCGTCTTCTATGCCGGCAAAGCGGTCTAAAAACCTTCGATGCTTGTCGGGGGCAAGAAGGGATTGATGCTCGTGCTGGCCGTGAAGGTCGATGAGGAGAGAAGTGAAATCTGAAAGGTCGGCGCGGGTAACCGGGGCGCTCTGCACATAGATGGAGCCGCGACCGTTATTTTTAAGCGAGCGGCGGATGAGAACGGAATCTCCCTCCGTCTCTATCCCGCGTTCACTCAGCCAAGCCAGGGCCTCTGAGTTTCCCTTGATGGAAAAAACGGCGGAAACGAGGGATTCCTCGGCGCCGGCGCGAATGACCCCGGTATCTGGCTTATCGCCTAAAACAAAGCCCAGAGCTCCGATAAGGATGGATTTTCCCGCTCCTGTCTCACCGGAAAGGAGGTTCAAGCCGGCTTCAAAGCCCATCTGCAGCCTGTCAATGAGTGCGTAATCCCGTATCGTCAGTTCCTCAAGCATCGGTTCCTCCCGACCAGGCGAGTTTTGTCCGTAAAACGTCATAGAAAGACATCCTCCCCGAGGGAAGGATAAGGGCCGGATAAGCTGCGGCTCTAAAGCGCACCATGTCTCCCTCCAAGAGGGGAAAGGAATCCTGGCCGTCAAGGCTGAGCAGGCATTCTTGGGCGCGATTTTTTTGCAAGTGAATGTCTATACAGCGGCAGGAAGGAACCACAACTGGCCTATTGGAAAGGGTAAAGGGACAGATAGGATTGAAGATGAGGGCCTCGACGTCTGGGGAAAGGATGGGGCCCCCGGATGCTAGCGAATAGGCTGTAGACCCAGTTGGGGTGGAGATAAGGACCCCGTCTGCCCGGTAGCTACCAAGGTTTTCATGTTTTTCCCCAATCTGGGGCGGAGATACCTCGGCGCGGAAGGGAATGAGATTTGCGCGGCCTGATACGGTAATTACGCCCTCATTGAGGGCGTTGAAGGTGGCAAGGGCCTGTCCAAGCCTGAAGACTTGGGCTTCGAGCATCATCCTTCGAACGGGCTTAAGGATGCCCTTTAAAAAGAGCTCGAGGCAATCTTCCCACTCATCCCAGGAAATTTCGGCTAAAAAGCCTAGGCGCCCCATGTTGATGGGGATGATGGGAATGGCCCGAGGCGCTAGGAGGCGGGCCGCAGAAAGGACCGAGCCGTCGCCCCCGAGGACGATGGCAAAATCGAAATTGCCTTCGGGGGGAAGGGGCCGCGAATCCTTATAGGCTACACGGAATACATCCATACCGCTGGCGGCAAGGATATCAAGGACAAGCTCGCTTTTTTGCCGGGCTTCTTCCTTGGCGGGGTTGACGATTAGGCAAACTTTTCGCGGCATTTCCATAGCCACATGGTACATTCCCTAGGGCAGGGTGGCAAGAACCTTTATGATTTTTTGGGCAACGGTTTTACTGACGCGGGGATGGAGGGGAAAGAGAAGGCAACGCATGGCAAGGGACCGGGCCTGGGGACAGGCCTCCTCGGCAAGGGTCCCGCCTTCCAGAATCGTTCCAAAGAATGCTTCCTGGGTTTCAATGTCCTTCTTACGCGCATAAGCCTTAACGTCCTTGACGCCGGAGCACAAAACGACGGGAAAGGCAAAATAGGAGGGTTCGCCGCCGTCGGCCAGTGGGACGGAAGATTCAACCTCGGTAGCGTTTGTTTGCAGGCTGGAACTTCCCTCTTGGCAGAGAATGGAATGCCGCGATTGGAGGATTGCCCGATGATAGAGCGCGTAGAGTTCCTTACGCTTTTCCTGGAATTTACCAAGGTCGCGCAGTTGGGCAAAGCCGAGGGAGGCATTCATGTCGCTCATGAGCATTTCCCGCGGGAGGGCCTCGGTGCAGTTACGCAAGGCCGCGGCGTCGCGCTTTCCCTTTGCAAAAAGAAGAGCCCCCTCCCCAGCCGTCACGTAGGAACCGGATTCCAATGACATGAGAACAAGGGTGCCGGAGTCGCCGGCCTTGCGCAGGGAGCGGAAAGCTCCAAGGCTATGACTGATATCCTCAATGATGGGAAGGCCAAGCTCGCAGAGCTTATCAAAGTCTGGCATTATGCCCATGCTGCCGCTCACTAAGAGGACGCGGGCGTTTTCTTTTGCCAGCCTTTGCGCGTCTTGAGGGTCTATTGCCCCTGAGAGGGGGTCGACATCGGCAACCAGGGGCGTCAGGCCCTTTTCCCGAATGACAAAATCGTAATAGGCGGGAGAAAATGCCGAGACGATGACCCCGCTTCCCGGCTCAAGGGCCAGGGCGTCAAGGGCGAGGCGCAGGGCGTCTATGGGTGAGCGGAAGGCGGCGGCGTACTCACAGGCCAAGAGTTCCCTAGCCTGGGTCATGAAGCGCTGATAGGCCGCCCCCGGCCCGACATCGTCGGTAACCAGGCAATTGAGGACGGAATCCATGTCCTTCCTACGGATATATGAGCTATAGACTGGTGTGTTCATGAAACCTTTACTTGTGCAGTTCGCCTATTTTTTGCAGCTCTTTTGGGTTAAAGAGCTTCTGAATATCCAAAATGATGAGGTAGCCCTTTTCCTGGCGTACGACGCCCTGGATATATTCCGCACCGATACCGGTGATCATTTGCGGCGGGGGTTGTATCTCTTGATGCTCTACGCCAACAACGCGGGCAACCCGGTCTATGATGACGCCAAGCTTCATGCCGTTAATTTCAATAATGATAAAGCCGGATAAAAGCTCGTCATCTTCGCCCTGAGCCGCCCTCTTAAGGTGGAAACGGCGATGCAGGTTGATGATAGGTATGATTTCGCCGCGAAGGTTGAAGATACCCTCTACATAGGATGGAGCGTTGGGAATGGGACGCACATCCTGGACACGGACTATTTCTTTGACTTCCATGATGTCGATGCCGTACAGCTCTTCACCAATTTGAAAGGTCACGAGCTGAAACTGCCCATCTTTTTCGCCCATAATTCCCTCCGTGGACTAAATCATACTCGATCTTGGGGGTAATTTCAACAAAAAGCGAGAAACAAAGCGGGAAGGTAGATAAAAAAGAATAAAAAAAAGCCTGGCGACGACCTACTCTCCCACCCCTTTGAGAGGCAGTACCATCGGCGTGAGAGAGCTTAACTTCCGTGTTCGGAA
>JBGSOB010000178.1:0-2491 GCA_041739325.1 Treponematales bacterium | reverse complement strand
TGAGGAATTGCTGCTTCTGGTCGTAGGGTTTGAAGACCGGCGCCGGGCGTGTTCGCTCTTTCATAAGAAATTTTATCAGGTTTTTTCAATTTTGGGTATAAAAAAGGGGCTATCCTTTTTGGACAGCCCCTTTTTTATTTGAGCGGAAAGCCCGACCCGCGTAAGCGGGACACGCCCTATTTTTTCTATTGTCAATAGCTAAGGGAATAGCATCGCGGCCGCAAGGCCGCTTGCCGAATCCATGTGAATGCGGCAGGGGCCGTATCCTCGATGGACTAGTCCTTCTTTTCTGGGTATACGATTTTCAAATGCAGATCAGCTAACTGTTTTTCATCTACCGAATTCGGCGCATCGTCCATCGGGGATACGGCGAAGCTGTTTTTGGGGTAGGCGATGACTTCCTTGATGGAGGTTTCGCCGGCCATGAGCATGACCAGGCGGTCGAGGCCGGGGGCTATGCCGCCGTGGGGCGGGGCGCCGTAGGCAAAGGCCTTGGTGAGGAAGCCGAAGCGTTTTTCCGCTTCCGCCAGGTCGAAGCCGACGATCTTAAAGACGCGCTTTTGCATCTCTGGTTCGTGGATACGGATGGAGCCGGAGGCGAGTTCGAAGCCGTTGAGGACTAAGTCGTAGAGGTCGCCCTTGACCGAGCCGGGGTCGGATTCCATGGTGGCGTGGTACTTTTCTTGGGGGTAGGTGAACATGTGGTGGGCGGTGTCCCACTTCTGCTCTTCCTCGTTGTACTCGAACATGGGGAAGTCGATGATCCAGGCGAACTCGAAGCGCTTGGGGTCTAGGAGGCCGAGGTCCTTGCCCAGGCGGGTGCGCACCGCGCCGAGGGAGACGTTGGCTACCTTTCGTTTTGCGTCGGCTACCAGGAGGATGAGGTCTCCGGGTTTTGCGCTTAAGCCGGCAATAACAGAGGCGGCTTGATCCGCGAAGAACTTTGACGCGCCGCCCTCCAGTTCCCCGGTTGCGCTTACCTTCATCCAGGCAAGGCCCTTGGCCTTATAGATCTTTGCCGTATCCTCAAGTTCCTCGATCATTTTGCGGCTGTATTTTTCCGCCGCGCCGGGGACGACCAGGGCCTTGACCGCGCCGCCTGCGCTCAGTGAGTCCTTGAAGGCTTGAAAGCCGGATGCGGGAACGAAGGCGGAGAAATCCTGCATCTTCATGTCAAAGCGCAGTTCCGGTTTGTCCGAGCCGTAGAGTTCTAGTGCGTCGTCGTAGGCGATGCGGGTAAAGCGGGCGGGGAGCTCTATGCCCATGGTTTTTTTAAAGATGTAGCCCATGAGGCCCTCGATGACCGAGAGGACGTCGTCGCGAGCGACGAAGGACATCTCGAGGTCTATCTGGGTGAACTCGGGCTGGCGGTCGCCGCGGGCGTCTTCATCGCGGTAGCAGCGGGCTATCTGGAAGTAGCGGTCGAAGCCGGACACCATGAGGAGCTGCTTGTAGAGCTGGGGGCTCTGGGGCAGGGCGTAGAATTTGCCGGCGTAGAGCCGGGAGGGCACGAGGTAGTCGCGGGCGCCTTCCGGGGTGGAGCGGATGAGGGTGGGGGTTTCTATTTCATAGAAGCCCTGGCCGATGAGGAACTCGCGGGTGGCAAAGGCGACTTCATGGCGCAATCGGATGCGCTCTTGCATGCCGGCGGTGCGCAGGTCCAGGTAGCGGTATTGGAGGCGGAGCTCTTCTTTTACCGAGCCTTCGGCTTCTATCTGGAAGGGAAGGGGCTCGCAGCGGTTGAGGATTATAAGTTTGCTGGCGACGAGTTCGACCTCCCCGGTAGCCATGTCGGGGTTGACCATGGAATCCGGCCGGGCGCGGACGGTACCCTCCACGGCGATGACGTACTCGTTCTTGAGTTCGTCGGCCAGGGCCTTGAGCTCGGCCGAGGCGTCGGAGTCGATGACGACTTGGCTGATGCCGTAGCGGTCGCGCAAATTCACAAAGGAGATACCGCCGTGGTCGCGCTTGCGGTTCACCCAGCCGTTGAGGGTCACTGTCTTTCCGGCGTCTGCCTTGCGGAGGGCCCCGCAGGTTACGCTTCGCTTCATGCTTTCCATGGGCCGCATTGTATAGTCCAAAGGCCCTGGCGCGCAAGAAGGGTACCCTCGCGGCCCCTTTGAAGGCCTGTAAGTAGATAGTGCATGGGGCCTGGCCTGGGAAAAATCCAGGCAAGCTAACGCTGCGCTGCGCTTGCTAAGACGCTTGCCTGGATTTTTCCCAGGTCACCCATGCAACAAGTTAGTACAGGCCTTCAAAGGGGCCGCGGTGCATGCTTGTGGCGGCAGGGGCTTTGGGCCCGGCAATGGTGTGGCGCTGGGGGGGCTTTGCGGAGCATTTGAAGGCGTGTTTGCGCCTAGTGCATAGGGCCTGCGGTAAAATTATCCATAAGACCTACGAGCTTCCTTTTAGGGTAGGCTCAGAGGGGGATGAACGTCCAGCAAACCGGTCTTATGGATAATTTTTCCGCACCCATGCAACAAGACAA
>JBGSOB010000161.1:0-23650 GCA_041739325.1 Treponematales bacterium | reverse complement strand
TCCTTCCGCTGGTGGACCCGCTATGGGAACTTGCGCGAGAGGCGGGGGGAAAAGGAATTGGCCTTGGCAGCCTACGAAAAGGCCTTGGAATTGAGCCCGGGATATCCCGACGCCCTTCAGGCGCGGGATAGACTCAGGGCTCAAGCGACTCAATAGGAGGCTGATGATGGTCTTTTACACCGAATTCGTTCCGCTTTCATACTCAGGTTCCTATGACCTGGAAGACCCGGAAAGCTATATCGTCAAACTGACCATCCGCGGCAACCTGGGCCTTGAAAACTCAGCGGAGCTTTCCCTTCTGGCAAAAACCCTCATCAAGGGGGGCATCCGCCGTATCATGATCAATCTTGAGCACCTTTCATACATCGATTCTTCCGGCATCGGCCTTGTCATCCAGATCCGCAAGCTCCTTAGGGCTGTCAGCGGAGACTTCGCCCTGCTCAACGTTCCACCGAAGATCAATGAAGCCTTTGAGCTCGTAAACCTCAAGGAATACGTCAGTATTTTTTACTCGGAGGAAAAGACGGTTGAGTTTTTCAAAAACCGCCGTCTGGAGCGCCAGACCGGCAAGGCCTAGGCGCCAATTCTCCCGGCGCCCTTCCTCCAGCGCCTATCTTCCTGCATTCTTCAACGGCCCCAGAGGCTTGGCATTCAATATCGCCCAACGCATATTTCCTTGACAGGCTAAGTTTTTGGGCACATAACAGGCAATTGTTTTACGGTTTTTTTATTGACAAAGCCAATACTCCTGACCTAGTGTAGATAGAGAATCGACTCAGGAGGAATATCATGGCCGGAAAGAACACTAAGGTGAAAAATGTCATAATCGTTGGGGCCCTCAGCCTCATCCTTGGATTTTTGCTAGGACAACTTCTGCCCATCCCATTCTTCCAAAACGCTAACCTGCTGGGAACGATGACCCGGCCAGGCGACACGCACAAGCGCAGATAGCGGCGTAAGGGCTGGGTGAGGGCGAAGTCGCCCATCGCCCAGCCTTTTTTATAGCTTTAAAGCAGAGGTCCTAAAAATTGACGGGCTCAACTACGAAATTTTTAGCGCTTCAAGAATATCCAGAAAGGGGGAAAAGGCATGAAATATCCAGCCTTCACGCTCATCGCGGCGGCTCTTGCGCTTTCGTTCGCGCTCATCGGCTGCTCGCTAGACGCTGGGTCGAAAACCAAGAAATACGTGATCGTGGATAGGGGTACGGGAAACACCGTGTCCACCTATGAATACCGCGAGGGAGAATCCAGGCCGATGCAGATCCATGCCTACGGGCGGGATCGGAACCTCAAGGCAAGCTACCGCCTCTACTATGACGAAGAGGGAAGGCTAGCGGAAAACACCATCGTCAAGACCTCCGCGCGCGGCGTCCCCTCTTCATCCATCCTCAGTTATACCTATACCGACACCTATGAGGCCGGCGGCGTCCTCTTGCAGTCCGTCCAAAAGGCAAGCAACGGGGAAGAAACCTCAACCTTCTACGGCTATGACGAGGTGGGTAAGCTCCGCGGCGTTGTGCAAAAGTCGGGCTCGGGATTGGTTATGAAGGACTACACCCAATGAGGCGCAGCTTACTTTCTAGGGGCATGCTTGCCCTCATCCTCAGCGCCTTAGTCCCCCTATCTCTTCACGCCGCGGATCCAGCCGTCATTAAGGACAGCTATCTGGTGCTTGAAGACGGAGTCTTGGACCTGCGCGCCAACCCCCAGATGCGCAAGAGCCTGGGGAAGGCAGTCGGCGGTTACGCCAACATGGACGACCTTAAAATCGGCTCCATCTTCATAGGGGCGGATAACGTAGCCCGCAAGGTTGTCGGTTTCCGCGAACAAAGGGGAGAAACGATCATTGAAACCGTCATCCCCCAACTCCAGGAAGTGATAGCTGAATTCGAGATGCCCGAGCAGGAGATCGCCTTTAACACGGCAAATATCGTTCCCGGCTCCATGACAGAGGGCGTAAGCCTGATTCAAGCCCGCGCCCCGGCGGCAAACCTTCCCCTGGGGCCGGTCTGGATAGATACCGATACCGACGTTGACATCCAAAACGCCCGGGTCTTCAATATCTCCCTCAATAAAACCCTCTTAAGCACATCCGGCTCCTTTGAGCACGAGTTTGGCGGGGGCGACGGAGCGGACGGCGGAGGGGACTCAGGTGGCGACTCCGGCGGCAGCGGTGGCGACTCCGGCGGCGGAGGTGGGGGAAGCGGCGGCAACGTCAATATATCCGTAGAAGGCAGCGCGGAATTACGGATTGAAGGCACCATGCGCATAGCCGACCCGGTTTTGCGAGGCAGCATAAAAATGCCATCCATGAAGATTCGCTGGGTTAAGGTATGGTGGTGCATCGGCTACCCGGAAATAAGCTTTACCCGCGGCTATGTCCAAGCCTACTTCAAGGCGGCGGAGCAGATAGACGCAAAACTTATCGGCGCGGCAGAAGCGGCCCTGGAAATAAAAATACCCCTCTACGCCATTGAAGCCATAGACCCATCCTCCACGGTGTCTGTCTTGATCGGCGTCTACTTGAAAATAACGGTAGAGGGCAAGCTGGAAATCATTTTTGAGGTCAATGAGTACAGCCGCTTCGGCGTCTGGGGCTCGGTCGATTTAGTCTGGCCCTTCATTCCAGTAGACGTCAACGCGGGCAGCGACTTCTATTACGGCTTTGCGGTACGCCCCTCCATCAGCGCCGAGGTTGAGGCCAAGGTCGGACCCTACCTTGGTTTGGAAGGCAACATTTTAGGCATGGACGTCTTCTCGGTAGAGGCCGGCGGAGGGATCTACGCCAATGTCAACGGCTTTATAGAGGCAAAGGACGTAGTCGGCCTGGCAAAGGACTACGGAACCTACGGCTCCTGGTCAGACTGGTACTACCGGGTCAAAGCGGAACTCGGCGGCTACGTAGAGGCAAACATGACCATCATCGCCTGGGACATCAATCTCTTTGAAAAACGCTGGCCCTTCCTCACTCTGGACAGGCAGGGGGACATCTGATGAAATCGCGCAACGCATCTTTCAAGCCAAGGGCCGCCCTTGCCGGCCTGGCGGCGCTGGCCATCTTCATGGCGGCGCTCGGCATATCCTGCGACACAGGCGCCCCCCTCTCATTGGTGCCCTATTCTTCTCGGGTAACCGAGTTTTATCCCTATATCGAGCCTGACTTGGCCGCGTCCAATTCAGATTTCAACGTCGTTTACGATTCCACCGGAGTAGCCAAGGGGCGCTTTGAGATGAGTTACGACGCTGATGGCCTCCTGGTAAGAACGGACGTCTACCAATACGATGAAACCGACCCCTCTATCAGAACCCTCCTAGGCTATTACCTCTATACCTATGACGGCAACGGCAACATCACCCTTGGAGAAGCCTTCTCCGCCGCGAATGAGCGCGGCGAATACTATGAGATAGCTTACAATGGCGACGGCAACTACGTGAGTATCATCGATTGGGTCAATAGCGAATCTGGCTTCCTTCGCACCAACGCTCATTATGTTTTTTGGTTAGACGCCAACCGCTACTGGCTGGAACAGTTCTATAAATATGACGCCGCCGGCGCCGTGGCCAGCCTGCTACGCGAATACCAGGCCTACTACGATTCCGGCAACCGCCTCATAAACGAGATCTACCACGTGATCCGTGAAAGCGACGGCGACCCCAACTCCACCATCCTGCCCTCAGGCTCTAATGAAGGCTATTTCTACGTGCAGTACTCTGATAATGCCGAGGGACTTACCTACCTTCAGACGGACAGCTGGTATGGAAATCCCACGGTATCTCCCTTCATCCCTACAGACCTAGGGGCAAGTAACAGACCAGCCTTCAACATTGTCACGCCCTACCCCATAAACCCCTCCTTTATTGGCAACAACATGAACCTCTTGCTCACCGACTACAACCTAGACGGGAATTGGGTCAAGGATTCGCACTTTATGCAAGGCTCGCTTCAGGAGATCATAACCTACCGCTGGCTGGACTCCAGCCGCATCACCGAAACATCGCGCTACGTCAACGGCGGTAAGGCCCTCAACCAACGCGACGCGGTGCGCTACTTCGATATCCTCGTGGACGGAAAACTCTACGCCGCCGTGGAAACGACCACCTACTATCTTGGCACGGATCCTAACAGCGAAACATCAGCCTCCGCCCGCAATGCTTCCCTGATACAGCGCCCCAACTCCGAAAGGGCGCGGCTCAAACCGGCGGGTTTTTCCGGCGACTCCCTCCTGTCCGCATACGGCGACAGCATCTTCCAATCCATGAGGAATAGACATGAACACCAATAAGGCCCGCGCCGTAATCGCCTCCCTTATCCTTGCCTGCCTGGCCCTCCTCCCCAGCCTGCTAGCGGCACAGACCGAGCGAAGTATCGCGAGCCTGCGCGCCCCGGGCATCCGCGACTTCGATTTCCTTGGCATAAGGGACGCCCGCCTCTATCCTGAAACGGATTTTGTCGGCAACCCGGCCCTCCTCCTTTCCCTGCCCTCATCCTTCTTCATCATCGACGCGGACCTGCCCCTGAGCGTGAGCAAAAACACCCTCATCCGAGGTGATGCATCAATCGGGCAGAAGGGCGGCAGCCAAGCCACCACAGACTCCTCATTCCTTCCTGCGGTTGAGCTCTTCAGCCTCAGTAGAATGAGAAGCTCCGCTTCTGGTTTCCACCTTGACAGTAATCTCGATCTTCAGTCGGTAGAGGTGCAGAGCGCCAACTACGCCGCTCTTAGCGAGGACTCAGTGACCACCGACCCCGACGGTTCCGGAAGCCTCTATCTGGGCGGCATCTACGCTACCCGGGGCAAGGGACTGAGCTGGGGCTTTGACGGCGGACTGGGAATGGAGATTCAACCGCATTCCTTCCGCAAAACCGTGGATTCCAGCACCGGCACAGCCCTGACAAGCTATGGGGTGGCCATCAACATGGAGGATTCGGTAGAAACCAAGCTTAAGCTCAACACCGGTTTCGGCATCCCCCTTTCGCGCTCGGCGAACCTAGGCATAGGATTAAAATTCTCAGGCGCTATCCAGGATCGCTCCAAAGCCTATCGGGTGGCAGACGCTGATTCCGACGGCATCGCCGAGTCTCTGCTCAGCGCCAAGGACTTCTGGCTGGCCTACGTTCCAGCGGATCCGGCCGAGGAAGTTACCGCCTATTCGGCCAAGAAGCAAAACCTAAAGATCGCGGCCGTTTTAGCGCCCGGTCTACGCATAGCTCTCTCGGATTCCATGGAAATCTTTGCCGCTCTCGAATGGGCCGCTATTGACCTAGACTTCGGCACAAGCTACGAGCATTTCTCCTATCTCGGTTCGCCTGCCGACTACGTAGACGCAAGCGTTGCTCATCTCTCGGCGAATGGAGGGCTTGCGAGCGGCTCAGCCCTCGTGGGCATGATAATCGGCAAGTCGCGCGCATCGCTGTTACGCATGGCACTCGCCTACGAACGCAGCGACACCCGCCTTTCACAAGACGGCCGCGACGCTGTCGGCAATTCGGTGTATTCCGCCTACAACCCTTGGAACTACACGGAAGTTGCTCTGGGAACCGCCCCGGCCAACGGAGCCCTGGTAAACGCCGTAGGCCTACCCTGGAGCAGCGTGAGCAACGCGGTTCGCCTCCTCGGCGCCTGGGAATACAGGCCGAGCCAAGCTATGAGCCTCTTCGCGGATTGCGCCTTAGGCGGCTCGCATCGCCTAGACCGCTACTACGCTTATAACCTGGACACGCGCAGCGTCTGGTCTGAAACCTCTTCATCACTAGGCATTGAGTGGGAGCTTGAGACCACGGCCGGTCTTTCCATGGATATCGGCAATGGCAAGCGCCTCGTCTTCGATTGCAGGCTAGCGCCCTTGGGCGGATCATCCGCACAGGAATCGGAAAGCCTACCCCATGACGACGACGCCAATACGGATAGCTCCAACGGAGCCTATGACCTTACGAGCTCGCAACCCTTCAGTTTGCGCATCCGCGCCGGCTTGAACGTGGCTTATTAGGGGATTGTCGATGATGGAATTCCGGGACCTGTTCGCGCTGGGCATTCCCAGCCTAACGGCCTTTGCTCTCTCCTTGCGGCGCTCGCTCAAGACCCGCTTTGAGGCGCCCCAGGTTTTCTTTTCCATACTCATCTTCGCGCGCATTCTGGGAGAGCTGGCGCTCTTCGCCTACGGGCGCGAGGGCCTTCGCCTCATTCCCTTCCTGGAAAACCAATGCCTGCCGGCCCTTGCCTTTTATCCCCTCATGATAAGCCTCCTGCGCTTTAGCACGGCGGCTTACCAGAGGAAGGGCTTAATCCCGGCGGCTATCCCCATTCTCATCTTCGACACGCTTCGCATCGGCCTCGCCTATATCTCCGGCAAGGGTTTTATCGCTGCCTATCAAACGATCATAGACGCACCCTGGCTTAAGCTTGGGCTTTCCGGGCTGGGGGCGCTGGGCATCATCATCTTTAGCCTTGTCTTCCTTTTTCCAAAAAGGAGGCAGGCATGATAGAAGCAGTCTTCGTAGGCACCCTCGCCCCCCTCTGCTTCCTCCTTATCATCCTTAAGGAAGACAACAGAAGGCTCATCCTCTTCTTCCTTTGGGGATTGGCAGCGGCCTTAGCCGCCTACTACCTCAACGGCTTTTTGCAAGGGGCCCTCGGGCTCGGCCTTAGGGAAACATCCATCCAGCTGGCGCCCTTCACCGAGGAAAGCCTCAAGGCCCTGCCCCTCCTCTACTATCTCTTTTCTAAAAAGAGAGAACGCAGTTACGAGGTTGTGCGAAACGCCCTGGCTATCGGCATCGGCTTTTCCATCTTGGAAAACATAGCCTACCTGACGGTCCTCGCCCCGGAAGGCCTGCGTTCGGCCATGGGCTTTGCCGTCTTGCGAAGCGCCAGCGCCTGCCTTCTCCATGGCTCTGCCGTCGCCTTAGTCGGCTACACCATCCGGCAAGCGCGGCTCTACCGTATTCACAGCCCTGAACTCATCCTCGGCGCCCTCTTCTGCGCAGTCTTGAGCCACGGCCTCTTCAATTATCTAGCGGGTATCGCCTCGGCCTGGCCACTGTGCGTGCTCATTCCCGCCCTTCTCTTTTCTATCGAGATCCTCGCCTGGAATTTCTTCGGCAAGAAACCCTCAGCCCTCCCCGCGGCCATAGCCGAAAGGACAGAAGCATGAGAACACAGAAACGAAGTCAGCAAGATTGGAATCGCAAAGCCACATTCGCGGCAGTTGCGAGTATGGCAAGCCTCGCCTTGCTTTTTCTAGCAGCCGGATGCGCGCTACCAAACGCGGGCGCCGGAAGCCTCGCCGTGCCTGGGTATTCAAGGGACTCCTCGGAAACCGCGGAAAGCCTCTTGGCCACCATCCAGCTCTCACCGGAAATTCCAGCCCAAAACGGTGAGCGGGCTACCCAGGTGGGAACAACGAGCTACGCCGACCTTGTCTTGAGCAATAGCGGGCAGGGAAAACTCTCCATCGACGGAGTGGAAATTTACGCCCTCAACTCAGCCGGAGAGCTTGTGCTAAGCCCCCAAGCCGTCTTCGGCTTTGCAGGCGGCATACCCGACTTTCCCTTAAGCATGGACGCCGGTTCCGTCTATTCCTTCCCCTTAAGCTTTAGCCCCATCACGGCCGGGGAGCAAAAGGCAAGCATTCTCTTTAAAACATCGGCCGGTGATAGGCTTGTCCGCCTTGTGGGTCGCGGGGCATGGCTCCTTACCCTTGAGGTGCCGTTCGACAATGATGGCCGCATCATAAGGCCAATAGTGGTTGAGAGTGATGAGACAAAGACCTATCTGGGGGTAGAGGCCGATATCGAGCTTGAATGCGAAACAACCCATCCTGAAGGCTTGTCAGAGCTTCAAAATTGGTCGGTTATCTCAGGGGCGGCAACATTCGGCGGCTTTTCGACAAACCCTAACTTGATAGCCACGGTAAGCCTCACAGGCGCGGCAACCGTGCGTGCTACTTTTTGGAGGCCATATGTATTCGTCAGTTCAAACGGTAACGATACTTGGACAGGTGAAAATCCAACAAATGCGGTAGCTGGCACTGGGCCTGTAGCTACTATTGCACGAGGCATCACCCAATTCTATGCATTACCCTCAAGAAAGGGCATGGCCTTTTCCCAGGGAAGCTTTACTATGGGAGAAAACGACAACCTTCCCCGTGGCCTTATCCGAGGCGGATACGCTACCGACTTTAACACTCGCCCTAGTACCTATGCCCCTAACGTAGCCGCCGGAACGGCTGGCACGACAGCTTCCGTCATTGACAGCTCAAGCTGGCACCTTATCATGGACGGCTCCAGCCTCAACCCGGCAACCCTCCTTGAGGGTTTCTCCATCTCCGCCGGGCCGAACACGGCCATAGCCGGCCTCACGGAAGACAGGCTCTCGGTGGGCATTGCCGTCATCAACGGCGCCAGCCCCACTATCCGCAACTGCTACTTCTCCGGCGGGGCGGACAGCAGAAATTCAGTGGGGGCCTACATCTATAAGGCGTCCCCCAGTTTTACCAACTGCGTAATCACGGGTAAAACGGTAAGCGAGCAGGGCGGGCGCTCGGTAGGCCTCTGGTGCAATACGGAAAGCCGGCCCAGTTTTGAGGCCTGCCTCATCCGCGGCGGCACGGCAAACGTCACCTACGGCAAGTCCTACGGCATCCTCAACGTCAACTTTGACGCCTCCCCGACGGTTAGGAATTCAGTAATCGACGCAGGGAGCGCCAGCTCCGCTTCCTACGGCCTCTGGTCCTCCTACGGCGGCCAGCCCAAGTTCTGGAATAATCAGGTATTCACCCAAAACGCGGCGGCGGAAAACTACGGCATCTACCTTGGCTCTAATGGCCGCATCTACGTGCTTTCCGGCAACAATATCTACAACTGCAACACAGGCTTGGCCTACTTTTCCTACAACGACACCACCTACGAGGATATCGACTCGGTAAACGAGCAGTGGGTTCAGGGCTGGCCGGAGAGCTATGGCTATACCGAGAACACGAGCGTGGCGCCATGATAAGGAGAGCTTGGAAAATGGGAAATTCGAACATGGTATCGCGCAACGCTTATTCGCTTGCGGTCTTCGGCCTCATTGCGGCGCTCACGCTCCTTCTTTTTTTCTCCTGCGGCGGGGACTTTAACACCGCAGAGAGGATAATCAACATCGACGTCCCCGCCGCCCTCTTCAATCCCGCAAACCACGCCGATCCCGGTCAGCGCGGCCCAGGCATAGATCTGGTAAGCGTGAGCCTAACCTGCAAGTCCGGCAACAGCTCCGTACCCTATAGCGCTAGTGTGGCTCTGGCCGAGCTACCGCCAGGGCAGGCCTATGTCTCCCTGCCGGTCACCGTGAGCGGCCGCTTGGTTTCAATATCCGCATCGGCCAGCCTAGGCGGCAGCCAGGTATGCGCCGGCGAGATCGTGGACATTGAAGATCTAGACACCCAGCGCTTTGGGAATTTTACGGGTTTTGCCAACCTCCTTGCCTTCAAGTTGGACTGGCTTGCCGGAGACCAGGCCGCCGGCAATCTGCGCATCCTCCCCTGCCCGCGCTCAAGCGCCAGCTTAGTCTACGACTCAGGCGTCACCGTGGGCGGCAACACCGATATCGCCACCAGTCTCTTAAGCAGGCAAGTAGCCGTTCAGCTTACGGCGGCGGAAAACGACGTAGGCGGCTCCATAAGTTATGAGCTGTATTACGCCCTCGCAAGCGAAAATCCAAGTCTCTATACAACGGCATCCTTCCCCAACACCTACCTTGCCTATCCCTGGGATGAGTGGTGGAGCCATGAGGAGGTTGTCGGCGGTGGCGGCAAACGCATTGCGGACATTAACTACGTAATGGCACGCTTTTCCGGCGGCCATGTGTCCGGACAAGCCGATGGCAATGGGGATTACGGAATATTGATGGATCTGCGATCGGTAAGCGGGGCTGATGCGGGCAAGTGGGTCTTGATCTGCGCCGTGCTCACGCGGGCCGGCGTTTCAGTTCCCAGCAGCACCATCTGCGTGGAGATACGGTAGATACAAAAAAACAGCGGCTCACCCAAAAGGGGAGCCGCTGTTTTTTTAAGGTTTTTTCGGGTCTTTTCTAGGCTTTTTCCCAAAGGAACTTACGAATCTCAGACTCACCCTTACAGGCCAAGAGGCGCTCACGCTTAGCCGCGTCCGAAAGGAGGGCGCCGACGGCGGAGAGAAGCTGGATATGGGGACCGCTCGTTTTTTTAGGCGACACCACGAGAATGAAGATACGGCTGAGCTCCCCGTCCAAAGACTCAAAATCGATCCCCTTGCGGGAAATACCCACAACCACGTGCAAACTGTTCGTACCCTCGGTTTTGCCATGAGGTAGGGCCACCCCATGCTGCATACCGGTACTTATACTGTGTTCGCGCTCTAATATGTCTTTAAGAGCTTGGTCGGGGTCAGACAGAAGCTTCGCCTTCTTGAGACAGCTGACCATCTCCGTAATGAGCTCTTCTTTTGTCTCTGCCTTGATCTGGGGTAGGATGCAGGCTGTCCGCAGATGCTTGAGGATTTCCTTTCCGGCTCGGCCCTCTCCGTTGGATATCTCTTTCTGCATTATTTTTGGATCGAACTGCTTTTTGAGTTTCTCAATGCTGTCGTCCAACTTCATCAGGGTCTCATAGACGGTCGTCTTCACAAAGAGCAGGTCCTCGGGCGCGGAGGTGATGGTGATATCCTGCTCTCCCTCGATTATCGAAATGGATATATCGCCCTTGCGCACCTGGGAAAGCCCCTCGGATACGTTCATCAATTGGACCCAAAAGCCCTCAGACTCAAAATTGCGTAGCAGGCTGTCCATGACAACGTCCGCTATCTCATGATTGGGCAAGGCAACGACGCTACTCACCGTCTCTGCCGCCCGAACCTCTTTGCGCGTTCCCCTACCTTTCATATTCAGGGCCAGATTGAGCACAGGAGGGGTAACCACGGTAGTGACCAAGGTCATCAAGATAGTAACACCAAACACGCGCTCATCGAGTATGCCGGAAGATAGACCGATCCCGGCTATAATCAGGGCTACCTCACCGCGAGGCACCATGCCCAAACCGATGCGCAGAGCGCCGCGCGGGTTAAAGCCCAGGGCCAAGGAAGGCAGGCCACAACCGACAACCTTGGCTAGTACCGCCAAGATGGTATACACAGCGCCGAAGGCAAGCACAGTGGGATCCGCCAAGAGGCGGATATTCACCAACATTCCCATTACGGCAAAAAATATCGGCACGAAAAAATCATAGAGGACGTGTATCTTTTCCTGAATGATGATGGCGATATCCGTCTTTGAAAGGGAAAGCCCGATGACATAGGCGCCTATGATCATAGCCAGGCCCTCGGTTTCAAAGAATCCCGCCAAAAGGAGGGCCAAGCCAAGCGAAAGAATTGCGAAGGCCGAGGGTTGCTTAAAGATCTTGAGAAAGCGCGCCAGTTGCTTGGAGAGCAAAAGGCCCAGGAGGGTAAAGCCCAACCAGATGCCCAGGGCCTTGATGGCTATGCCCAGAATCCTCTCCCAGCCGAGGGAGCCGCCGGAACCGCGCAAAACGGTGACTACGCCCATTACCACGGCAAGGCAGATGATGCCCAAGACATCGTCTATGACGGCGGCGGCAAGAATGGTAACGCCCTCAGGAGAGTCCATCTTTTTTTGGTCAGAGAGGATGCGGGCCGTGATGCCCACTGATGTGGCGGTAGAGAGAATGCCCATAAAGAGGGCCATGGGATCGGCAGGGCTCACGCCCATGAGCCAGACTGCGCTCAGAACCCCCAGGCCAAAGGAGGCGATAACCCCGCCCAATCCGACAATAAGGCCGGCCACCGAGTAGCGTAAAAAGAGGCTTAGGTCCGTTTCCAAGCCGGCTACAAAGAGAAGGAGGATAGAGGCAACTGTGGCAAAGCCATAGAGCTCAGGACTGACGGCCAGCTCCCCCATCCCTAAGGGAAAGATCCCGCCGGGAAATCCGAAGAGGGGAATCGAACCGAGGGCAAAGGGACCGATAAGGACACCCGCCAAAAGCTCCCCCAAAACCGAGGGAAGCCTCAGCTTTACGGCAAGAATTCCGCCCATTTTTGCGGCAAAGAGTATCAAGCCTAGTTGAATCACTAGGTTTGCCATCGATACGGTGATTGATGAGGTCTCCGCTTCTTGAGAGAAGGCGAAGGCGACAGGAACCATCAACAAAAAGAGGATGAGATGGGTTCGCTTCGACATAGACGGTTATTCAATCACTAACCGTACTGAATGTCAACAGATGCGATATTTTATCAGCTTTGCTTAGCTTTTAGGCAGATTTCCACAGAGGGACTTGCAGAGAGCAAGGGCTTCGGAACCATTGGATGAATATCCCACGTCAAAGCGGGTAGCCAAAGAAGGGTTCATAGAGGCCCCGCCGGCAATGACGTGACAGGCTATACCACGCTCAGACAAGAGGGCCTTCGTCTCTCCAACCTTGCCCACAGTAGTTGTCATCATAGCGGAAAGACCGATAATATCCGGCTTGAGTTCAAGGGCGACCTTCACTACTGCCTCAGGGCTCACGTCCTTCCCAATATCGATAACCTCAAAGCCGCCGGAGCGCAGCACGGTTCCTATAATGTTTTTGCCGATATCGTGAACGTCGCCCTCAACGGTAGCCAGTAAAACCCGAGCGCGAGAGCTCTGACCGCCTTCAACCTTGGCGTTAAGCCTTTCGAATATCGGAAAGGCCGTCTCTGCCGCAAAAAGAAGATGCGGCAAGAAGATGCGCTTTTTTTCGTAGAGGAGGCCTATCTCCTCCATGGCCCGGCCCAAAATATCCTGGCTCACCTCAAGGGCAGAGCGCGCAAGAAGGGCCTCATCCACGATACGGCCCACATCCTTACCCTTGCCGGACAGAAGTGCGCGCACTAGGGGGTCTTGGATGTCGGATGCCGCCTTGAGGGTCGATCTGCCGTTTTTAATAAGGAGGGCTCCCTTGAGCACAGACATCAGCACCGGATCGCCGGGATTCATGATGGCGCTTGAGAGGCCGCGGGCTATCGCCTGGGCTAAGAAAGCGGAATTGATGGAAGATCTGTCCGGCATGCCGAAGGAAAGATTGGAAAGGCCGAGGGTGCTAAGCACGCCGGCGCAGGAAAGCTCGCTAATAGTTTCTAGGGTAACCTGGGGGTCCTTGCCGGCGCCGATGGATAGCACAAGGGGATCAACTAAAATGCGCGACCTGCAAATGCCCGCGGCCTTAATAGTTTCCATGGCCTTTTGCACAACCTGAATCCGCTCGGCGGCGCTATCCGGTATCTTCCTTGCCATGGCCAAGAGGACTAAGCAACCGCCATAACGCTTTATCAGGGCTAGCTTGCGCGCGAGGTCATCTGCCTCGCAGGAGGATGAATTGACTAAGGCGCGCCCCGGATATTCGCGCAGGGCCTCCTCAAGGAGCTCGGGCGTTTGAATATCCAAGGAAAGCGGCAGGGAAGAACGTTTATCCAAGGCCTGCACGGCGGCGCGGATCAATTCCGGCCTTAAGGTTTTTTCCACGCCAAAGTTGATATCCAATACACTAGCGCCCTCCTCGGCCTGTTCCTGGGCGTCCTTGAGCAGGGTGTCGAGCGAGCCGGCTTCCAATTCAGCCTGGAAGGCGGGGCGAGAGGCGGGATTGACTCTTTCCCCAATTACGCAAAATTCGCGCAAGTCATGCGCCGCGTTGCGCGACGCTAAAATCGTTTTTTGTTCGCCGTTCTTGCGCCGGGCCACGCGCGAGCCAAGCATGCGGCAGAGAGCGGCTACGTGCTCCGGCCCCGACCCGCAGCAAGCGCCGATGATGGAAGCCCCGCAATCCGCGTAGTCTTCAACGTAGCGCCCAAAATCCTCCGGGCCCATGCGGTAGCTCGTCTTTTCACCGTCAAACTCAGGGGCGCCGGCGTTGGGTTCCACGCAAAGGGGCTTGGAGCAAGATTCCGCCAAGCGCTTAAAGATCGGCAAGAGTGCGTCCGGCCCCAGGGAGCAATTCAAGCCGATGACGTCAACGTCCAGGTCCTGCATAACCGCGGCGAATATCTCAACCGTGGTGCCGGTAAGGGAGAGGCCGGACTCGTCAAAGGTCATGTGGGCTACGATGGGTATGGCGCCGTCTACCCGGCGGATACCGTAGACCGCGGCCTTGAGTTCCTTGATGTCGGTCATCGTCTCTAAGATGAGGGCATCTACCCCGGCCCTCACCAAGGCGCTTGCCTGCTGGGCGTAAACAGCTTCCAACTCTTGCATGGAAGCGTGGCCGAAGGGTGCGGGAAAGTGGGTTGTGGATGTCATATCGCCGAATACCAAGGCGCGCCCTTGGGGGCCCGGCCCGTCACTACGGGTTTTCGCCGCTTCCAGGGCAAGCTCCACCCCTAGGCGATTGATCTCCTCAAGCCTTTCCACAACCCCGAATTCTCGAAGCTTTAGGCTGTTGGCTTGAAAGGTGTTGGCAAGGAGGATGTCGGCGCCGGCTTCGACATAAAGCTTATAGGCCTGACGAACGATATCCGGCCGCTCAAGGTTTAAAAGCTCGCCGGGCATACCGCCCGAACCCATTTTTTGGAAGAGGGTGCCGTAGGCCCCATCCAGGATGAGGATGCGCTTGCGTAAAAGCTCGGCAAATTGCCCTCGTTCCATTCAGGCCGCCTTTGTTAGTATTCTAGAGCAATCCGACAAGACGGAGGATGGACTCCGATACGGCCGGCCGGTTCATGGTATAAAGATGAAGCCCCGGAATACCGGAATCCCAAAGCTCGCGGATCTGAGCGGCGGCATAATCTATACCAGCCTTCTCCATGGAGTCGTCGTCATCGGCGTAGCGCTCCAAGATACGCTGGAGCTCAGGCGGCACGGTACAGCCGGATATATCCTTTATCCGCTTCATCTGTTTTGAGCGCAGTACCGGCATGATTCCCGGCAGTATGGGTTTGGAGCAGCCGGCTCCTGCGGCCTTGTCTATGAAGGAAAAAAAGGCGCGGTTATCAAAAAAGAGTTGGGTGATAAAGAAGCTTACTCCAGCGCCCTCCTTAGCCTTCATAACCTCCACGCCCTTGTCCACGTCAAGATCGTCCTGGTGGCCGTGGGGATAGGCCGCTCCGCCCATACAGATGCCGGAGACGGAGGCAATGTAGCTCATGAGGTCGCAAGCATGGCGGAAGTCCTTCCAGGGAGACTCTGAGAACTCCAAACCGGGGGGGATATCGCCGCGCAAGGCCATAACATTTTCAACCCCGCGCTTGGCGAGGTCGGCCAGCATAGCGTCCACGTCGGAGCGCGCGTAACCGACGGAGGTAAAGTGGGACATGGGCACCATGCCCGCGCGCTGGATGAAATCCGCAATGCCCAGGGCGCGCTCGCGGTTGCGGCCGGCGGGAGAATAGGTAACGGATATGAAATCCGGCCTTGCTGAGGCCAGGTGGGCTATGGTGGAAAAGATACCGGAAAGATCGGCGTCGTCATCCGGCTTGGGAGGAAAGACTTCAAATGAGAGGCTACGCTTTGTTAAAAGAATGTCGGATATTTTCATAGTCTAGACCTCCTCAAGGTCGGAGATCATTTCCGTCTCGGGTTCCCCATTCTGGCTCTGGCTCTGGCGAACGATAGTGAAGTTGCGCATGATCTTAACCAGGCGTTGGATATCGTTGTAGCCGGCGTTGACGGCGTGCATCAAGTCTCGGTTCTTGCCCGCGCCTAAGGTGCGGATATTGGTGATCAATTCCGGCGAGGAACGCTTGAAGTCGCTCAAGACGTCGAAGAGGGCGTCCGCCATCATATTGAAAAGGTTGGTTTCATTCTCGAGAATCTCGCGGGCGCGGGCGTTGACGGTGTCCGCGAACTTGGTCAAAAACACCTGGACATCCTTTCCGCGGCGCGCCTCTTCGATATAGCGCTTCATGGCTATGATCGATACGCGCTGGTTGGACGTAAGCTGTTCCTCGAACTGGGTAAAGCGCTCATTGGAGTGTTCGCATTGGAAGAAAACGTTTGCCATATTGTTCTGGAAGGTCTTGTTGTCGTAATAGCCCTCCACCAACACGCGCTTGATGTAATCCCGCATCTTCGGCTCAAAGATTGACGAAATGAAGGTTTTGAGAATGCGCATCGGTTTGACGTAAATGAAGGAATCCGGGCTCTCCTTCGCCAGGATTGCCGAGTTGTAGTCGTTATAGCCGTCCACTTCCAGAATCTCCTGGTCGCCAAAGAGGGCCTTGATGTCTTGGCTGATGGCGTCCTCATGGCGTTCGCGCAGGATGCGTTCTTTGTCGCGCTGAAATTGGGTAAAGACCCGGTTTTTATAAGCCTCAAGAAAACTCGTCTTGCCACGCGCCGTGTCCGGCACGTAGACTGGGTCTCCCTTGATAGCGCGCAACAAGGCCAAGAGAACGTCCGAGCTAAGCTGGTAAGAAAACATTTTATTGAGGGCGGATAGGTATTTCTTGAGTTTTGAGCGTTGTTCACCGGAATCGCTTTCCCGCGGCGCTATGCGCTCAAGCAGAATGGAGAGGTTGTCTTCCATACGGGGAGTGAAGGCAAAACCTGTGACGATATAGTAAAAATCTATAAGCTCAGGCGCCACACCCTCTCCGGCGGCGGCTTGGAATTCCGGCTTGTATTTTGGGTTGTCCATATTCACGCCCGGGTCAAAGAGCCCCAGCAGACGCTCATAGTCGTGGCGGCAGAGGTCAACCAAGCGCTCCATATCCATAAGCTCGCCGTCAAGCAGGCGTATCTCGGCAGACTCCAGGATCTTCATAAAGGACTGGAACTCGCGGGCTATCACCTCGGTTTCTTCGTCCGGGTTCATCGCCGAGCGCACCCGGTCCAACATTCCCTCGTAGCTGAAATAGACTTTGCGTTCACGCTCCTCTTGCGGAAGGTGGGAGTCGATCAAGAGGTCGAAGTATTTGCGGCTCAGGCGAAGGTCTGAAGAGGCGATCGTCTTACGCACTAAGTCCGCCACCGGGCGGAGTATCTGACAATAGGTGTGGACTACGGATGCAAAGCCGGCTTGGACCATCCGTTGGCCGGGGCGGAAATAGCTGGGCTTAACCGAGGCCAGGAAGGAATAGATCTTGCGAAGTTCCCTACGGCGATGTGCTTCCTGCGGGTTGCGCGAGAAAATTCCATAGAAAAAATCCCTGAGAGCCCTGAAGAAAGACA
Source organism: Treponematales bacterium (assembly GCA_041739325.1). GTDB lineage: Bacteria > Spirochaetota > Spirochaetia > Treponematales > JBGSOB01 > JBGSOB01. The sequence continues at coordinate 6,498 of JBGSOB010000161.1, read as the reverse complement.
TATCCGCTATTGTACGAAATTGGGGCCGCGTCCGCAAGTCACCCCTAGCCGCGCTAGAGGGTCTGGGATGGCCGCCACTCCGGTTCCAAGTAGTAGATTTCGCGGCTTGAGTCCGCTTCCTTGAGGCCAAGGTAATTGATGGCGGGAGCGCTACGGATGAGGCTCTCTTCCACGTAAATAGGAGCCTTAAAACGTACCGCCAGGGCTATACCGTCAGAGGGCCGGACTTCCATGGAATAGCGGTAGGAACCTCGGCTGTAACGTATCTTGCCGAGGTAGGTGTCACCGGACGCGCCGTAGATATAGGTCTCAAGAAAAACAAACCCGTGGGTAAGAAGAAGTTTTACGATCAAGTCATGGGTGAGGGGACGAGGCGGCTTAAGGCCGTCGAGTTCCATGATGATGGAGCTGGCCTCGGCCGGTCCGACCATGACCGGGAGAGAAGAATCACCTTCGCCAAGCTCGCGTAGGATGACCACGGGGGTTGAATCATTGGCGTCCATGGCTACTCCCCGGACCCCCATTTTCACGCGTTCGACCTTCATGGCAACAATATAACCCGAATCGTGGCCAAAAACAGGGCAAGCCGCCTTGTGGCATGTTTTTTATCGTTTTTTGAGCCTAAGATGCCTAAGTCACCCCCTTTTTGGCGGAAGTCTTCGCTTGACAGTGGCAATCTGCCAGCCTACACTCAAAATATATGATGGAAGCCCTGGCAGAGACCGATTTCGAGCTCTTCCGCACCCTTATTTATGAGCAAAGCGGTATACATTTTTCAGCCACGAACCGCTCCATCCTCGAAAGCCGCCTCAAAGAAAGGCTCCGCGATAAAAAACTGGAGCAGTACCGGGTTTACTACGATCTTATTACCAAGGATAAGGAAGAGCTCAAGAATTTCCTGGATTCTATAACCACGAACCTCACCCGCTTCTTCCGCAACACGGCCCACTTTGATGCCCTGGAAAAATTCGTGGTCCCGGACATCATCAAGAGCAAACAAGCTTCGGGAGACCGCAAACTCAGAATTTGGAGCGCAGGGTGTTCTACCGGCGAGGAACCCTACACCATCGCCATGATAGCCAAGGATATTCTGCCACCGTCCTGGACGGTGGAGATCATAGCATCCGACATCTCCCTGAAGAGCCTCATGGTCGGCAAAGAAGGCTTCTATCCAGAAACGCGTATCCAGGGCATACCTGAGGCCTACCTCAAAAAATACTTCGACAAGAAGGAAACCGGCTACCAAGTCAAGGACGAGATCCGCTCCCTCATACGCTTTGACTACCATAATCTGCGTTTCGATTCCGGCTCGCGGAACTTGGATGTAGTTTTTTGCCGCAACGTCCTCATCTATTTTGATGAGGCGGCGCAAAAAGCCAGCGTCGAGCGTTTCTGGGATTCCATGGCCCCACATTCCTATCTCTTCATCGGGCACTCGGAATCCCTCTTTGGCATGAATACCCGCTTTGAGTTCGTTAAAACCGAGTGGGCCTGCCTGTATCGTAAACAGATTTCCTAGAAAGGAAGGAAAGGTGGCTGAACCGATATCGGTCTTAATAGTCGACGACTCAGCCCTGATGCGCAACCTCATCTCCAAGATCGTGGAGTCGGTTCCCGGATTGCGCGTGGCGGAAAAAGCCATGAACGGCAGCTTCGCTCTGGAAAAGATCCCCCGGGTCAAACCGGACATCATGGTTTTGGACCTAGAGATGCCTGAAATGAACGGCATCGAATTTCTCAAGGAAAGAAAACGCCTGGGCATAGATATCCCCGTAGTCATTCTTTCTTCCCTCGCGCGCAAGGGCGCGGAGATCACCATGGAAGCCCTCGCCCTTGGCGCATCAGACTTCATCACCAAGCCCTCAGGCTCGATATCGGAAGACATCGCCTCTATCGGCCAGCACCTAGCATCCACCCTCCTTGCCTATGGGGGCGAATACCGCCGCCGCAAGGGAGGGGAAACCCCCGTATTTCCTGAAGAAGAGATCAATCGGATATTTCATTCGCGAGAGTCAGCGATCAGCCGCCTGCCGGAACGCACGGTGGCAACAAGCCTGAGCAAACCCCTCAAAGCGGAGAAGATCGTTCCTCTGCGCAAGACGGGCAGCATCGAATTGATAGCCATCGGCATATCAACCGGGGGACCGAACGCCCTGCGCGAGGTTTTTGCCGCCCTGGACCCAGACCTGCGCCAGAGCATCCTTGTCGTGCAGCATATGCCCGCCGGCTTTACCGCCGAGTTCGCCAAAAGCTTGGACAGGATTTGCCCGCTGGAAGTAAAGGAAGCCGCGGAGGGAGACCTGATTAAGCCAGGACGCATCCTGATAGCCCCGGGCAACTTCCACATAGAGGCGGAAAAACGCAGCCTCGCCGGCATCGTCCACATAAGCGACGCCCCCCACGTGAATTCACACCGCCCGAGCGCGGATGTCCTCTTTGCCTCTGTTGCCAAGCACTACGGAAACCACGCCATGGGGGTAATCATTACTGGCATGGGGAGTGACGGCGCCCGGGAATTGGGTTCGATCCTTAAGGAAGGCGGTATCACCCTTGGCCAAGATGAGGCAAGCTGTGTCGTTTACGGCATGCCAAAGGTAGCTTGGGAGCTCGGCCACGTGCAACAACAGGTGGGGCTGGGGGATATGGCAAAAACCATCTGCCGCTTAGCAAAAGAAAGCGGCTAGAAAGACCTAAACCCCGACAACTTCCTTCACTTGCGGCAGTTTTTCCTGAAGGAAAACCTCCACGCCGTGCTTGAGGGTCATAGCCGCCATGGGGCAACCGTTGCAGGCCCCCGTGAGCCTGACCTTGACGATTCCGCCTTCCTCAACGTCAACCAGTTCTATATCTCCGCCGTCGGCTTGCAGCCGGGGCCGTATTTCATCGATTGCCAGGGCAACCTGTTCTTTCAACATGACAACTCCTTGCCGACAGCGTTATTCTGCCGGGCCAGCAAAAAATACCGCTTTGCCCCGCCCTGGGTCAAGGACTATCGCCACCATGCTTAAAGCCCCTGGTAGATAAGATAGAGCCCCATTAAGAGGATAACGGCTCCAAGGATAGCGTTGAGCAACTTGGAAAGCTGCCCGAATCTTGAGTTGGATGTCAGCTTTGAGCTGAGCCCCATAATGCTTCCAGAGGCTAATACAAGGGCGCTGTGCCCGAGGGAATACAAGAGGAGGAGGATAATGCCCCAGAGGGTTTTGCCGCTTCTGGCGACGATTGCCAAGAGGGCCACGAGGACGGGAGTGGCGCAGGGTGAGGAAAAAAGCCCCCCAAGAACACCCATGAGCAGGGCCCCTATATAGCCGCGCTTGCTATTGAAGCGTTGCGCGTAACTAGAAGGGATGAGGTTGATGATACCCCAAGTTTGCAAGGCCATGAGGAGCATAAGAGCGCCTAATATGAGGTACCACAAGCTTGAAGTCCCAAAAGACATGAGCCTGCCTAAGAGGGCGGCGGCCGCGCCCAAAGCGGTAAAGGTTATGGCCATTCCAAGTGAAAAAACCAAGGAAAGCTTGAAGGCCGTCTTGCTGTCTTTCCTCCCCGTCCCGCCCACATAGGCAATAACCAAGGGTATGGAGGATAAAGAACAAGGGCTGAAGCTTGTCAGGACGCCGGCTGCGCTTGCCAAGAGCGGGGCGAGCCAAAGATTGGCGCTTATGAGGCTGGAAAGGCCCTCAAGCCAGGTATTGATCAGGGAGTTCATCACTTCATGCCCATGGCAGAAAAGATGGAAAGCATTTGCGCCTTATCCAAACCGCCTTCATGGGTAGTGAAGACATGCTCATTGGTATCGCGCAGGCTATATTGATTGAAAGGAATACCAAGGGATTGCGGCGGACTGAAGGGCCTTCCCTGGGCGTCGAAAAAGAGCTGGGTGGGTATAACTTGAATAGGGTATCCATTCGCCAGATCACGATATTTCCATACGTCAATAAAGCGGATGATCACCCTCCCCTGGAGGGATGCATGAAGTTCTTCCATGACCGGCGCCATCTGTTTGCAGGGGATGCATGAGTCCGCTCCAAAGTCTATCATAAGGGGAAGGCCCGTGGAGCGTAGGGCTTCAAGGTCAAAGGCGGAGCTGAGGCCCAAGGGCCCGGCAACAAGACTTGAGGCTTCCTTGGCTTGAGGGCCATTGAGCGCGGATTGTTGACCACTCGCCAGGCTCTCATTTTTTGAACGCCTGGCCGGTTTATAATTTTTCACCGCCCACAAGAGCCCAATCACGGCGACGAGGGCGCTAAGGGTGATAATCGTCCGTAGCGCCTTTTTATCAAGCTTCATTCCCTACCTCTTCATATTGAGTTCCCACGTGCCCAATAAAGCATGCCAAATAAAAGCCCCTTACGAAAGCATCCCAAACACAAGCCCAGCCGCCGTAGACAAGAAAACGACGAGGCCAACGTACACGCTGGTTTTCTTCCAGCCCAATTCGCCAGCTATGACAAGGATGGATGGAAGCGAGAGGGAAGGCCCGGCAAGCAATAAGGCCAAGGCGGGGCCTTCTCCCATACCGGCGCCAAGGAGGCCCTGGATAATGGGTATTTCAGTGAGGGTGGCAAAGTACATGAGGGCCCCGGAAAAGGCCGCAAAAAAATTGGCAAAGAGGGAATTGCCGCCTAAGAGTTTGGCTATCCAGGCGCTGGGGATGAGGGCGTCATGGCCGGGCCGGCCCAACAGAAAACCCGCCACCAATACCCCGCCAAAAAGCAAGGGGAGTATCTGCAGGGAAAAATCCCTCGTGGCAAGCACCCATTCCAGCCGTTCTTCTTTCTTAAACCAGGCAATGATCGTGAATGTCAAAATTGCCGCAAAGCCAAGGCTGATCCACCATTTAAGGGAAAAGATGAGATCCCAGAGAGGGCTGCCACCCTTTGAGTTTGCCCAATTGGCAAAGACGAGGATACCGATCATCGCGCCCATGTAGACCAAGGTTTGGGCCAGGCTCCGCGGAGGTTTTTCAATCGGCGGAGCAAAGAGCCTCGCGTCCGCGGCGCGCTTGGCGTCGTCCTTGCGGAAGATAAGCGCCATGATAAGCCCGATTACTATTGAAAAGAGTACGGCGCCCACAGCGCGCGCCAAACCGAGCTTCCAGCCAAAGACCTTGGCGGAGAGCACGATAGCCAATATGTTGATGGCGGGGCCGGAGTACAAAAAGGCTACGGCCGGTCCTAGCCCGGCCCCCTTCTTGTAGATGCCCTTAAAGATGGGCAGTACCGTGCAGGAACAGACAGCTAAAATGGCCCCGGAAACGGCGGCCACCCCATAGGCAAGCGGCTTCTTGGCGTCCGGCCCCAGGTAGCGCATAACCGCCTGCTGGTTGAGAAAAACGGTAATAGCCCCGGCGATAAACATTGCCGGTATCAGGCATAAGATGACGTGCTGGCGTGCGTATTCGGAGAGCATGAGGAATGCTTCTCCAATAGCCCCTGTCACCTGCGGACTGCCAAAGGGAATGAAGTAAGCGGCGAGAAAAACCCCCGCTACGATAAGCAAGGATTTGTTCGGCGATAGTTCTTTTCCCGCCATTTTAGGCCCCAAAACAGGCGTAGATCAATGTCATTTTTCCAGCCGAACATGCGCAACCCATATTATAAACCTTCCTTAATATAAGCTATTACTTGATCCTTACTCAGTAGTTTTCCGACGCTTTTTACCTGGCCGTCTATGGCCAGAGCCGGCGTCATCATCACGCCCATCTCCATGATTGCGTCTATGTCGGTGATCTTCTCCACCTCTACTGAAGCCCCCAGCTGGGCTACCGCGTCCTTTGCGTTTTGCTCCAATGTTTTACACTTGGCGCAACCTGATCCGAGAATCTGAATCTTCATGCGGTCCTCCTGTCTATGCTCATCAAAGATCATTTTCCGCTCGCACGTATATTTTTTCAATCTCGCCCTTTGGAAGGAGATTTTTTATGGCAAAGGCGATAAGCGCGATACCAAGGATGTCTATAGCCAAACGCGCTAGGGCAAAGCGCAAGCCTAAGGCTGAAATCTCAAAAAGCAGCATGGGGATTTTGGTGGTAGACCAGGCCCCGATAAAGATAAGGATATTCATGAAGCTGGCGCCTTTCTTCATGAGCACGGCTGAAACTGGAAAGGCTCCATAGAGGGGCCCGGCCGCGAAGGAACCTAGGAGAAAAGCCAGTAAGCCGCCCTTCCAGCCGGAGCGCGGGCCCATGAAACGGATCATTTTCTCCCGCGGGACCCAAACGTCCAACAACCCAAGGAGAATGAAGATAGGCGGAATCACAAGGAGCATGGTTTTAGTCTGGTAGAGGATAGAGGCCATAGCCTTATCCCTATAGAGGGGAAAAAAGACGATAAAAGCAATAAAAGCAAGGGCAACCAGGAGGAAGATGCCGTAGCGCTTAAGGATCTTTTTCATAAGCCCACCACCCATCCGACAAAGAAAGCTACGGCAATCGAGAAAACGAAGGCTAGGCCGTTTCTGTAAATGGCCGTTCGCTTACCGAAGTATTTAATTTCC
>JBGSOB010000128.1:0-41441 GCA_041739325.1 Treponematales bacterium | reverse complement strand
GCGCCGGACAAGGCGGGCCAGGGGGAATGCCCGGCGGGGGCTTCGGCGGCGGGCCCGGCGGAGCTCCAGGCGGGGGCCCACGATGACGGAGGCTATTTTTAAGCGCGGCACCGGGGTCATCCTTGTCACCCTCATTCTGGCCGCAGCCGGGATCTTCCTAGCCTTCAGGCTTCCCGTCCTCATGTATCCCCAAACCCAGCGTTCCCAGGTTTCCGTGCGCGTTAGCCACTCGGGGCTCTCCGCCCTGGATTTTCAAAAGTCCTATGCAGACCGTATCGAGACCCGGCTCTTGGCTGTGGAGGGTCTTGAGCTCCTTTCTTCCACCTATTCATCGGACTCAAGCTCCTATGACCTCCTCTTCGATTGGTCCGTCAAGAGCAAAGACGCCAAAGCAGCGGTGGAATCTGCCATGCAAACGGCCAACGCAAGCTTGCCGGAGGACCTTAAGGATTCCTGGCAAGTCCGCTACAGGGAGAGCGAGAACGCGGGCTTTCTCATCATGGGGGTTCTCTCAAACTCCACCCATCCGGAAAAACTCTACCAGCTTCTCAAATCCGGGGTGGAGCAAGACCTGGCCAAGCTCCAAGATAGCGAGGACCTGAGCATCTTCAACGTGGAAGAACTCCGCGCCGACATCAGCCTGAATCAAGAGGCGATGCTCGCCTACGGCATCACCATCAACGACGTCAATCAAGCCCTGCAGGGCGGCTTTGCCCTCCAGCCCCTGGGCAGACTGCGCGAGGGCGACCAACGCTACACGGTGCGCCACGTTAAAAAAAGCGGGGAGCTGGAGGGGCTCTACCGGCTTGAGGTAAAGCACACTGGATCCGCCTCCATCTCCTTGGATGATATCGCCAACATAGATATCCGCTACACCGTGCCGCGGCAAGTGTTCTTGGTGGGAAATAGACCGGCGGTACAGCTTACCGCCACCCCGGTGGAGGGCGGCAACCTCACCCGCTTGAGCGCCCAGCTCACCGCCGTCATGGAAGAAGCCAAGCGTGACGGCCGTCTTCCTGCAGACGCGGAATTCGTCTTCTATCTTGACCCGGCAAAGTACATCGAGCGCTCAATAAACAACGTCGCCCAATCGGCCCTCCTGGGCGGCTTCTTGGCAATCCTCATCGTTTTTATGATCTTGGGCGAGTTGCGCAACACCCTCATCATCGCCATCTCCCTGCCCCTTTCCATCCTCCTCACCTTCATCCCCATGTACTTCTTTGGGATGAGCCTCAACCTCATCTCCTTGGGCGGCCTAGCCCTGGCGGTGGGCATGATCGTAGACGCGACGATCGTGGTTACGGAAAACATACACCGTTGGCGCTTTGAGGCACCCGGCCCCTTGCTTCCCGCAAGCTGGAGGCAGATCGTCATCAAGGCGACGGCCCAGGTTCAAGGCCCCGTTATCGCCTCCACCCTCACCTCGGTCTTGGTCTTTCTGCCAATATCCTTCACGGCTCCCCTGGCAAACGCCATCTTGGGTGACCAAGCGCGTACCGTCGTTTTTTCCCTCCTTGCCTCACTCCTTGTGTCTTTGAGCGTCGTCCCCCTCATCGCCTACCTCATCTACCGCTCCCCGCGGCAGTTGGAACGGGCCCACGAGAGCCCGCGCGGCCTGGGCTGGGTGTCCATCAAGGTGATGAACTCGATAACCGCCTTCTACTGCCGCTTACTCAAACCCGTCATCAGCCGGCGCTTGACCGCCCTCGCCTTCCTCGGCGCGTCGTTCGCCGTCCTTGCCCTCTGCGCGATATTCATCCTGCCCAGCCTGCCCAAGGAGCTCCTCTCCACACCGCAGTCGAACAGAGTAGTCCTCTTTTTCCGCAACGAGGAAATCACGAGCTCTGTGGACGTGATGGAAAAACTCCTTCCGGACATCTTAGCCCGGGTGGACTCAAGCCTTGGCAAACTCAAAAGGCAGTCCTATGTGAGCCTGCGTGGGCAGTTCAACCAAGTCTTTATAGATTTAAGCTCCGCCTCAAAAAACGATGAAGCCCTCAAGCTCTTGGAAAAGGAATTCGTGACCGGTGGAAGCTGGTACTTCAACATCCTCTCCTGGGATCCGGCGGCCCTCCCCCTCCCCATGAGCAATTCCATGCAACTGAGCGTTTACGGCCCGGACGCCGCCAAAAAGGTTGAGCTCTTGGACAGCATGCAACGCGCCCTCAACCAGGCGCAGATCTATCGCCGCAGTTTTACCCGCCCCTCGGCGGCCGTCACCAACGAGTTCATCCTGGAAAGCAGGGCCGATACCATGGGCAGCCTAGCCGCCTGGAGCGAGTCGAATCTTCTCTCCTTGACGCGACGCGTCCTCAATGGGACATCAGCCACCACATTGACGGAAGGTTCCACGGAAATAAGCGTCAGCGCCGCCTACCCGGAAACCCTGGTGGACTCCCGGGAAAAGCTTGAAAATTTCCTCATCCCCTGGAAGTCTTCCTTCGTGCCCCTCAAGCACTTCTTCAACTTTAAAACCCAATCAGGCATCTCGCAGATCTACGCAGAAGACGGCGACTTAGTCTACCGCCTCTATGGGAGCCTTGGCCCGGGCAGCAGCGACGCGCAGATTGCCAAAGCGCGTAACCAAGCAAAGGAAGTGCTGGACAAGGAGGTTCCCATGCCGGAGGGCTACTCCTGGGGCTTCGACAACCCGCGCAAGGACATGGAAGCCGCCCTCTCCTCACTCTTCATCGCTCTGGCAATCTCGGTGGCCCTTATGTACGTTCTCCTCGCCTGGCAATTCAATTCCCTCACGGTTCCCCTTATCATCCTGGTTACCATTCCCCTGGGTTTGATAGGAGTTCTCCTTTCCCTCAAAATTTTCGGCTCCGTCCTCAACCTCAATTCACTCTTGGGAACCATCCTCCTTGGCGGAATCGTGGTCAACAACGCCATCATCATGATCGATTTTTACATCAACGCCCGGGATATGCACGAAAGCCCCATCGAGGCCCTCATCCACACAGCAGGGCTGCGCTTCCAGCCCATACTTATCACCACCCTCACTACCATCATTGGAATGTTGCCCCTGGCAATCGGCTTGGGCTCCGGCTCCAATATCCTGCGCCCCCTGGGCATTGCCGTCTCAGGCGGCTTAACCGTCTCCACCCTCCTAACCCTCTTCGCCGTTCCGGCCCTTATCCGCCTAGGCATGAGCGGCCCGCGCAAAACAAAGGCGGCGCAGTGATGGAAAAATCAATGCGAATCCGCCTATTAGCACCGTTACGATTTATTTCTTTAAGTTTAGGCTTTGCCCTCAGCATCGTAAGCCTTAGGCCCTCCAGCCTTGGCGCTCAAACTGCGGATACAGTGTCGCTCAACGCTGCAAACAGAATCGAACTCAGTCTCGATAAGGCCCTCGAACTGGTTGAGCGGGAAAACCCGGATATGCGCGCGGCCCTCATAGCCCTAAACGCCGCCTTGCGGGAGCACCAAGCCCGCTTTAATGCCTACCTGCCTTCTTTAAGCGCGCGAATGTCGGGCGACATAAAAGGGAACTTCATATCTAAGGCGGAAGGAAGCGCAGAGGGCTCTTCATCCACCGCCCCCACATCCCTTGGCTTAAAAATTGATATGAGCCTGCCCCTCGGCTCCGACATCGGTTTTGATATCAAACAAAAGACCTATGACCTTGAGGCCCAAGGCTTAAGCCTTGCCATGCTCAAGGCCCAGCTACGGCGCGACACGCGCAAGGCCTACCTTGCCCTCGTAAAAGCGGAAGAAGACATAGAGCTACGCCGCCGCGCCATCCGCCTTGCCCAAGATCGCTTTACCCGCACGAAGGCAAGGTACGAGGCAGGCTTCAGCTCAGAGCAGGAATTCCTTCGCGCCGAACTCAACGTCCAAACCCTCAGCCCCGCTCTCCTCCAAGCCCAGTCGGACAAACGCAAGCTTATGCTCGCCTTAGCGCGCATCCTCGGCTACCAAGGAGACGTGGAACTCATCGTCTCCGCCAGCCTGAAAGACATAAGCGGGCCGGCGGAACCAGAGCAGGCAAGCCAGGCCCAAGCCCGCCTAGATTCCCACGCCCAGCTCCGCAAAGCCGACATCGACATGGCCGGGCTCAAGAACAATCTGGAAAAGGCCCGCCGCAGCCTCCTACCCGCCTTCTCCGCCGGCCTTTCCTGGTCAACAAGCGTCAAGGGAGTTTTCGAAGCCGAGTCTTGGCAAAAGATAAGCGACTCCGCCTCCCTCAGCCTCGGGCTGAGCCTCCCTATAGATTCCTGGCTACCACGCTCCAAGGCTGAGCTTGCGCGCGCCAAGATCGAGGACGGCATACGCTCAGCGGAAATTAAACGGAAGACAAGCTTGCAAGGCCTCAACGACTCCCTGGACCAACTTGTCTCAGACATCGAACTCCACAAAGCCACGATGGAAAGCAATCAGCGCGCGATAGACCTTTCGCGCCGCGCCCTCGATTGGAGCCGTCAAGCATGGGAGCAGGGGCGCGCCGGCATAAAGGAATTGGAAGACGCGGAAGAAGCACTCTTTAGCGCGGAGAATAACCTCATAAGCAATCGGCAGAAATATCTCTTAAGCCTCTGCGACCTAGCCTACATCCTTGAGCAGATTCTTTCTGAATGAATAATAGAAGAGAAGGAAAGGGCTCCCGCCCTTCCCTCCTCGCCTCCCATCTTGGTTTGCCTAAGGCTTTGGAGCCTCATCATTTTCTGACTTAGGCGTAACCTTTATCTAGCGGCATGCGTCTAAGTTAGCCTCATGATGGAAGCACAGACCCTGGCCATTCAAGAACTTGAAAACACATTGGTTGACGAAGGTCAACGCCCCTGGGGGAGCTTCGAGATCCTCCTGGACAATTCGCGAGTAAAGGTAAAGCGCCTTATCGTCCAACCCGGCCAGCGGCTTTCCCTGCAAAAGCACCGCTTTCGGCAAGAGCACTGGGTCTGCGTAGACGGCCGCGGCCAAGCCACCTTGGGTAAAAAAAATGTCGAACTCTCCCGCGGCAAAGAGATCATCATCCCGCGCGGCTCCCTGCATCGCTTGCAAAACCATGGGTCTCAGCCCCTGATAGTGATAGAAACCCAGATTGGCGACTACTTTGGGGAAGATGACATCATCCGAATCCAAGACGATTACAAGAGAAGCTAGCCCAGTTTTACCCTTGCGCTTACCCACCCGTAGATTACACTTAGGGTGGGGGTACGAAGTATGCGCTATCGTTTCTTTATTTTTTATATCCTAACCGTTATCCTGGCATCCTGCGCAGGTCAGCCGGAAGTCTCGCCCTCCCCAACAGCAAGCCCTTCTCCAACAGCAAGCCCCTTGCCACCAACTATTTTACCTCAAAGCGGGGCAGATATATCATTTCTCCCCGAGCTTGAGTCCCTAGGCGCCAGCTTTAAAGAAAACGGGGTTGAAAAACCCTTGTTGAATATTCTGAAAGACAACGGGGTAAATTACATTCGCCTCCGCCTCTGGGTAGACCCAAGCGCCCACGGCGGCTGGTGCAATCTTGAACAAACCATAGCCCTCGCCACGCGGGTAAAAGCGGCCGGGTTTCAGTTTCTGCTGGATTTCCACTACTCGGACTGGTGGGCAGACCCAGCCAATCAAACAATCCCCGCGGCCTGGCAGGCACTGGATAGGGAAGCCCTCATTGCAAGGGTCGCAAGCTACACCCATGAGAGCCTCCGGGCCTTCAAAACGGCCGGAGCCGCTCCGGACATGATACAGATAGGGAATGAAATAACCGGCGGCATGCTCTGGCCCTTGGGAAGGGTCAATTATTCCTATGGTTTTTCCCAGGCGCCTGTTCTCTTTGGAGACTGGGACGCCTTATGGGAGCAGGGAATAAACATGGTGCTCGTGGGAGAAAAAACCTGGCAAGCCATTATTCCTGCCTCGAGCGCGGATATAAAGCTTAAGCTTGTGGTGGGCAATAATTGGTGGGGCGACGGCACGGGAGGCATAGCCGACGGCGTCCTTGACCAAGAGCCGGGTGATGCTTCAAACATTGTCCTAGCTGCCGCGAGCGCAAACCGCGTCTTCAGGGTAAGCCAAAACAGCATGGCCTATTCCTGGGAGAATGAAGCCCTCCCCGACCCCTGGCGAACACTCATGGCCCTCATGGAGGCCGGATTGGACGCCGCCCGCGCAGAAGTCCCCGCCGCAAAGCTCATGATCCACCTCGACGCGGGAAGCAACAACAGCGCCTGCCGCACATGGTTCGATCAGGCGGCGGCCTCCGCGCTAGACTGGGATATCATCGGCCTCTCCTATTATCCGGTCTGGCATGGAACCGACCTTGCTCCACTTGAGAACAATCTGCGTGATCTCGCGCAACGCTACGGCAAAGACGTTTGCGTCGTAGAGACATCCTATCCTTGGACCTTAGGGTGGAATGACTCAACCAACAACACGGTTGGAGAAGACGATCAACTCATCAGCGGCTACCCCGCTAGCCCTGAAGGTCAAAAGGCCTACCTGGCTAAGATTATCGATATCGTTAAAAACGTACCAAACGGCAAGGGCGTCGGGGTCTTCTGGTGGGAGCCGGACTTTATTGCCCACCCGGGTTTTCCTTCCAGCCAAGAAAACCTCACCTGGTTTGATTTTTCCAATAACTTTAACGGCTCAAGCCGCGCCTTTATCGACGAGTGAGGTTAAGGTCAGGAAAAATAAATTGAAGGGGCTAGTCGCCAACCTTGAATCTATTAATCTCGCCTTCCATGGACAGCACGCATTCGCGGGTTTTGGCGCTGGTTCGGTTTATGGATTCCAGGCTGGCGCTTATTTCCCGGGTGCTGGCAACTACGCCCTCCATAAGCTGCCCCAACTCCTGGGTCATGGCGTTGAGACCGCCCACCATAGACTTTATCGTCGCGCTGCCCGTTTCTATGCGCTGGGATCCGGCCCTAACGATCCCGCTCACCTGGTTGATGCCTTCAACCTCCGCCAATAGTTGAACGCTGGCCGCGTTCTGCTCATCCATGGCTTCCTTGACATAGCGTTCCTTAAGGGCAAGCTCCTTGGAGAAGTCTAGAATCTGGCTAAAGTGCCCCAAGGCCTCTTTGGCGGAATGGTCCACGTCCGTGATCAACTCGTTGATGCGCTCAAAACTCTTGGAAATACCCTGAGCCTGAGCGGATGAATTCTCGGCTAAGCGCCGGATCTCGTCCGCCACTACGGAGAAGCCACGCCCGGCCTCCCCGGCATGGGCGGCTTCTATGGCCGCATTCATAGCCAAAAGGTTGGTTTGGCTGGCAAGGGCTTGGATGATAAGGCTTGCGTCAAGCAGGCTGGCGGATTCGTCCACAATCTCCTTGATGTCGATGGAAAGGCCGTCCATATTATCCTTGCCGGCTTCCGTGGCCTGTAAGAGTGCGCCGATCCTGTCCTTGTTTTCCGTCAAGGCGCGATCAACAGACGCGATATTGTCCGTCATGGTGGTAATTGCCGCGCTCAACTCAGTCATGCTGGTAACCTGGTTTTCCACATAAAGGTTAAACTCGGCTATGGTAGCCTTAATAGCCTCTACTGCGGTATCAGCTTCTTCCGTATCCGTCGCCTGGCCCTTAAATTTTAGCCCAACAGAATTAACGCTTTCGTTAATGCGAGAAATCTCCCCTCCGGTCTCTAGGATTGTGGCGTTCAGTTCCGTCCACGCCCCAGATAGGGTGGATGACTCCCCCTTGAGGATTTTAATCATTGACTCCAGGGTTTCCATCGTCTTGTTAAAATGACCGCCTAATACGGCAAGCTCGTCTCGCCCGCCTGTCTTAAGCCTCTGGCTTAAATCTCCCTCTCCACCGGAAATCTCCGCCATCGCCGCGTTTATTGCCTTAAGGGGCTTGGTTAGGTTAATGGAAAAAATAACAGAGAGGAGGGCCACCAAAATAAAAGAAACCACAAGGCAAAGTATGATGAAAAGACGATAGGCCTCGGACTGGCTCTGAGCCCTGCGCGTTTCCTGCTTTACTAAACGCTCAAGCCCCACGGAAATGAAACCCACGTTATCGACTACGGCCTTGCGCGCCGCCCCAAAGGCCTCAAAGGCTATAGCGTCGCTTCGGCTATTTTGGGGATCCTCGGATTCCGCATAGCTTAAGAAACGCGTTGAGTACTCGGAAAAAGCCTCTACCAAGGCCGTCATCAAGGCCGTATAGTCTCTTGAAAGGGATTGGTCGCTGTCTACCATAATGGAAAGGCTAGCCAGATTTTCACGCATCGCCTTGGCTAAGGCCTTATATTCCTCAATCCCCTCCTCCCGCTCCGTGGAATCAGGCTGTGCGCAATAGTAATCCTTTTCTACCCCTAAAATCATAAGTTGCGTTATGCGAATTCTCTTCGCGTAGTCCTGCATCACGTATACGCTGCGGGTCAAAAAAGAAAGGCTCTGATTGAATCGCTGCATCCCATAGACGCCTATCAAGGCAGAAATAAAAGAAAGGGCAGAAAGGGCTAAAAAGAAGAGTGGCAATTTCTTTCGTATAGTCATAAGGCCCCGTTGGCGGCGTGAAACCAGATATTTTAGCTGAAGCTGGGCCTCGAGCCAAGGTTTCAAACTAAGTATTGTTTATATTTCGTTTATATTCAGTTAGTTTTTGGTTAGATAATCAAAAAGCCGTTCTACCCGCTAAACGCCCTTTTCCCGGCGCTTTAAATAATTGGCTATGACTTCCAGGAGTATGGCAACGATAAGGATGAGGTAGGTTATGGCGCCTACGCGGCGAATGTTAAAATAAAAACTGGAAGCCATAAAGAGGTCAAAGCCGATACCGCCCGCTCCCGCCGCCGCCCCCATGGTGACGGCAACCGTATAGTTGATCTCCAGGCGTACAAAGGTCCAGGAAATAATGTAGGACATTGAGGAGGGCAGAACGGCTTGGAAGACAATCTGCAACCAGTTGGCGCCGGATGCCTTAAGGGACTCAATAACCCCGGCGTCTATCTCCTCGAAGGACTCTGAATAGGACTTGATAAGGTAGCCCACGGTATGGAAGACCATACCCACTACGGCGGCGGTAGATCCGAGCCCCGCGCCGATGGCAAAAATGAGGACCCATAACTCGGTGGGCACGGCGCGGATAAAGGCGACAAAGCCCTTGATTGCCCGGTTGGCGCTTGGGCTGGTAAGGTTGCGCGCCCCAAGCAGGCCCAGCACCAAGGCAATTACCGCGCCGACCATTGTGGTAAGAACGGAAAGGGCCAAGGTAAAACCCATCTCCTTTAAAAGGTCCGGCAAGCTTTCAAGCTCCACCCTTGGCTGGAAAAACATTTTTCCAAAGTCACCGAGGGCCTTCCAGGCGCAAGCGGCAATGTTCTGGCCCTTGTTATCAATAAAGAAAAACCCAATGAAGGCGTAAAGGCAAAGACCTATGAAAACAAGGCTGGCTAAGAGCCCCTGGGGGTCGAGCCTGCGGATGCGGATTGATTTTTCCCTTTTCATAGAATCACCTTGCGGATCGCGTTCGATATAAGCTCAATCAAAAGCACTGCGGCCACGATTGCCATGACCACCAGGCCGGCCGCCTTGTAGTTGAGGCTACGGTAATATAGCATAAAGCTAAAGCCAATTCCCGTGCTCGTTAAAATTCCCACCAAGGTTGCGCTTCGGATATTGGTTTCAATAGTAAAGAGTATCCAAGAGAGTATCTGCGGTAGAGAATCCGGCACCACTGCCTGGAAGATGGTTTGAAAGTAGCTAGCCCCGGATGCCCGCAGGGCCTCTACCGCCTCCCCGGATGTCTCATCGATACATTCCGTGAAAACGCGGACAAGGAAGCCAAAGGAGGAGAGGGCTAGGGCTAGGAATCCGGAAAAAAGAGTTTGCCCAAAGCTGAAGAGAAACACCATAGCCCAGGCCGCTACGGGGATATTTCTGAAAAGGCTTGCTATAAAGCGGCTTATAAGGGCCAAGGGCTTGGACTGGCCGGTTACCCGAGATCCAGCCAAGGCAAAGAGAAATGCGCCGGGCATGGCAACCATGGTGGCGATAATGGATATGCTAATGGTTTGGAGTAGCCGGTCCCAGATGCGCGGTAATTTTTCCAAGGCCCCGGAGTCTGGGGCAAAGTTGGCAAAGAGCCACATCAAAGATTTGGGAATGGAGCTGATGGCCAAGGCCGGGTTGAACCGCGCGTAAAACGTGCTCACCAGCCCTAGTACCGCGAGGATGCCGAAGAAGGCGATAGCCTCGGCGCGGCGTTTCTTAAAAATATCTCCTTCCAAGCCCGCTGCCTTAGTCAAGGATAAGCTCCCCGGCTTCTGAGCCGTAAATGCGGTAGATGTCTTTCTTTTTAAGCTCCTCCGGCTTATCCTCAAAAACCAAATTGCCGGAGTTGATGCCGATTATCTTATCGGCGTACTTGACCGCGACGTCCACTTGGTGAAGATTCATTATGACGGTGATTCCCATATCCTTCGATATGCGTTTGAGATGGTCCATGATGATCTTGGAGGATGACGGGTCGAGGGATGCTATCGGTTCGTCGCAAAGGATGATGCGCGGTTCTTGCACGAGGGCGCGCGCGATGCCTACCCGCTGTTTTTGCCCGCCGGAAAGGGCGTCGCAACGCTTAAGCGCCTGGTCTTCCAAGCCCAGTTTTTTAAGGATTTTGTGGGCCATAACCTTTTCCTTCTCGGAATAGATACCCAACATCCCATAGACCGTGCTCTTATGACCCAATCTTCCATGAAGAACGTTTTCCATAACCGTAAGCCTGTTCACCAGATTGTAATGCTGAAAGATCATGCCAATCCTCGTGCGAGTATCCCGCAACTCGCGCCGGCCTAATGCGGTTACATCCTTTCCGTCAAACTCTATGTGACCTGAGCTTGGCTCGATCATGCGGTTAATGCAGCGCAGGAGGGTCGACTTCCCCGAGCCCGAAGGCCCGATGATGCTCAGGAAGTCGCCCTCTTTTACGGAGAACGATACCCCCTTCAAGGCTTGGACTTCTTTTCCGTAGCTCTTACACAGGTCCCGTACCTTGAGTATCGCCATGACTACCGTTCTCCTTTTTTTAGCTACTTTGAAAGTTCGCGGATAGGATTGTAGAAAGCGTCATTAACCACCACGAACTGCATCTTGTCGCTTTCCTTCTTAAACAAGCCCTTGAAGTCCGATCCCTTAGGAACGAAAATCTTGGGGTTGTCCTTGACCTCGGGGGCCGTGAAGGCCTTTTGCAAATCCTCAATTTCTTTTTTAGTCAGGGTTTTGGTGTTATAGGCAAAGGGACCATTGAGAACGGGAACGGACTTGATGATGAAGACTTCCTTCCCGCCCAAGGTGTTAAAGGGTTCGGCGGCATCAGCCTTTACCTTGTAAACGGCCCCTGGCCTATTTGCTGTACCGGAGGCTAGGTCAAAGTAGTTCTGCACGCAGGTGTCGCAGAATGCGGCAATGTCGGCCTTGCCGGTGATAAGGTTGACAGCAGCACCCTGGTGTGAGCCGCCAAAGAGAACTTCTTTGAAGAAATTTTTATCTCCGCCCTCAAGCAACTCTTCAGCCTTAAGCTTGGCCCACTCGGGCTTCTTGCTAAAGTAGGAAATAATTCCGGAAGAGGGAACCTTAAAACCGGAGGTCGAGGAATTGGAAACGAAGGAAAAGCGCTTGCCTTGAATCTTATCGATGGCGTAGCCGCTCCCATCCTTGTACTCAGTCTCCTCTCCCTTACGTACGGCCAACCATGAATAATAAACAGCATCTGAAATAGTGCCGGAAACGCCGGAGTTGATAAGCATGGGCTGAACGTTCTTGCTTTTGTTATTAGCCTCTATGTAGCCCTGCGCGCCCATCCACGCCAATTGAGCGTTACCATTGGCGATAGTCTCGATGGCAATTGCGTAATCGGTGGTAATCTTATGCTCAACCTTGCGGCCGGTAGCCTTGGTGATAAGGTTCCCGATTTCCTCGCGGGCGCCTCGCATATCTTCCCCGGACTCGTTAGGATACCAGACAAAGACGATGGGCTTTTTGCTCGCCTGGGCGGCCAGGCCTCCCACTACAGATGCAAAAATTGCCAAAACAACCAAAATCCTCTTCATGCTCATACTAGCCTCCTTAAATGCTCAACCGTGCGATCAACCCCTAATAAGATATTCGCCTCCGGCGCAGCGTAGTAGACGATAATTATGTTATGCTTCGATGCAGAATGGATTTCTCTTGCATTACGATTAGATTACGTTTCCGTTAAGTCGGGCCAGCAAAGTCTCAACCGCGCCATCCGGGCAGAGTAAGGCCCCAATCTCACCCTCATTGCCGAAGTCTCCATGGGCATCGCTCCCTCCAGAAAAGAGAATCCCTTTTTCCGAAGAAAGAGCCATAAGGGCAGCGCGCATCTGCGCGTCATTGTCCTGATGGTTCAACTCTACCCCGTCTAGGCCGTAATCCAGTAGCTCTTTCGTTATAGCTAGGGCCTGTTCAAGACTGCCTATCTGCCCCGGATGAGCTAAGAAGGCAAGCCCGCCGTCCATTTTTATGGCGGCCACGGCGTCGCGGCAATCGGGGTAAAAGATATCCGCCGCGCAGGGACCACCGTTTTTAAAGAGCTGCCGATAGGTTAAGCCGGTAACCCCGTCAGCGGAACCGACAGATGTAAGATAATCCATGATATGTTGTTTGTAGACCACGGCCGGAGCGCGCGCGCGTTTTAACACAGCATCTACGCTAATGGGATAATTAAGAGAAGATAGGATCTCCACACAGCGTAGGGATTTTTTATGACGGGCCTCTCGCAGAGGCGCGCACAGGCCTTCTATGGCAGCGGCGTCCTTCTTAAAGCCGTAGCCTAAGATATGTACTTTGCAAGCGCTCTGTGGGTCAACGGCGGATATCTCCACCCCCGCTAACACCTTTACGCCATAGCGTTGGCCGGCTTCAATCGCCGTGGCCACATGAGCGCTAGTGTCATGATCCGTGATTGATATGATATCCAGCCCGGCGCGTGCCGCGGCCAAAACGCATTCTCCCGGGCTTTGAGAGCCGTCTGAGAAGGTAGAATGGACATGGAGATCCGCCTTCATCATGCGCTCTCCTTTAAGCGGCCGCCTTCCATCAGGTATTCCCTATCGCAAAGCCCGCGCATGAAATCCAGGTCGTGAAAAATGCCAAGCATCGTCGTTCCGTCTTGCTTAAGCCGCGCCAAGAGATCCCGCACCCTTTCCTTAGAATGGACGTCCAAACTCGCCGTCGGCTCGTCCAACAAAAGCAGTCGCGGCTTTTTCACCATTGCGCGGGCAATATTCAGCCGGAGCTTCTCCCCGCCTGAAAAGGTGTTCGCGTAACCGTCCCAGAGTTTGCGGTCAATCTCAAAATAATCCAGTATCCGTTCGGCGTTTTCAGCTGCCTCTGCTTCCCCTTGGCCGGATTCGCGCGCGGACAATTGCACAATGGCGCGCGCGCTGGTGCGCGGCACGGTTGCCAAGAACTGGCTTACGTAGCCGATCTCCCTCCTACGCAAGCGAATGACTGAACGCTCATCGGCGCTGGAAAGAAGAAGGGCCTCGCCATTTTCCGCCCTATACCAGATCGAGCCGCTTCCCGGCAGGTAACTTCTAAATATCATTTTAAGGACGGTCGACTTTCCCGAGCCGGAGCGCCCGGTTATTCCCACGAATTCACCCTGGGACACGGATAGATCTATGCCGGAGCAGGCTTCTATCTGCGTACCGGAATCATGGATAAGAAAGGTCTTGCCCAAACCTTCAGTCCAGAGCACCCGCTTCATTTCTGCCCCCCATCCGCTTGATATTTGCAAATGAAGTCAGAGATTGGGAGATGGAAATCCCGCTCGCGTTCCTTGATCAGTTTGCGCCCCCAATCCCACCAAGCAATGCCTAAGAGGTCTGTCGCTTCTTGTTCGCTAAAACGCCGGCGCAGTACCCGAGCGGGAACGCCTACGGCAATACAATAATCCGGCACGTCCTTTGTCACGACAGCTCCGGCGCCAACGACTGCCCCATGGCCAATCCTTACCCCAGGCATGATGATTGCCCCATGCCCAAGCCAGGTATCGTGGCCGATTCGGGTTGTTTTTGATTGCCTTTGCGCAAAAAACTCAAAGTCGTCCTCACCGAATCCATAGATTTCCTTGCGATAGGTAAAATGGTGCAAGCTGGGACGCTCCATCGGGTGATCAGTTGGGCCGATGCGCACTGCCGCCGCGATATTCGAGAATTTCCCTATCTCGGCGTTTTGCACTATGCAATTCTCCCCGAGGTAGGAAAAGTCGCCGACCCGCGTGTTTTCCAAGCTGCAACGAGGACCGATCTCCGTCCAGGATCCCAGGACGCAACCGCGCAGGCGCGAAGTCTTATGCACCGTGGGTTGCTTCTTCAATCTTTTGCCTTCCACCCTTCCCCCTATCGATAGCGGGTTGAGAGAACCCGCTTACCGTCGACGAACATATCCTCAGTCACGGGAAATCCCTGAGCCAGGCTCCCCGTCACGGCAGCCCGCCCCGCATCCTCTACCATTCCAATGATTTGTATGTCGGCTTTCTTGCCTACTTCCAAGGAGCCGAGCGTTTCACCCATACCCACCGCCATGGCTGGGTTCAAACTAACCAGCCGGAACATGCTCGCTAGGTTCATTCCGTGTTTTTCATGCATCAAAAAGACGGCATGAAGCAATGCGCCCGGATAGTAGTCTGAGCACAAAGTGTCTACGCAACCATCTATGATGGCATCCGCCGCAGAAAGGTTTCCCGAATGCGACCCACCAAGGAGGATATTCGGCGCCCCGGCGAGCACGTACATACCCGCGTTGCGCGCCGCGCGAGCCACGTCCATCGTAATGGGGAATTCCGAGATAGCCGTCCCAAAACTACGCACCAACGCAACCTTTTCCGCGCTATCGTCGTCATGGGAAGCGATGGCTATACCCTTTGATTTGGCAAGAGCCGCAACCTCTGCTATCCTCTCAAGCGTTAGTTTTTCCTTCCCCTGTGACTTTTTAATCATTGAATCAATATGTTCGTCTGATGCGTTGACATAGCCCTTGATCGTTTTGCGGAACATCTCCAAGTCTCGATACTGCCCCTGGCCGGGCGTGTGATCCATAAAGGAAATCAAGTGCACCTTGCCTTCGCGCAGGTAATGCTCAAGCTCTTCAACCCGGTCGATATTATCCACCTCGAAGCGCGCGTGAAAGCGATGCCGTATCATATGACTTGAGCTATGGGAACGCGCTATCAGGTCAACGAACTTAGCCACGTTTTCAGGTTTACGAATGGGTTTGTCCGGGAACTCGGTAGAGCGATAAATGGATAAAGAGTGGAACATGGTGCTGATTCCATGCGTAGCCATTTCCCTTTCCGCCAAGCGTAGGCTCAGTTCAAAATCCATCAAACTGACAGGGCGCGGGGCGGCCATATGTTCAATATAATCCGAGTGGATATCGATTATACCCGGCGCGACGTAACGCTCCACCGCGTCAACTACTTCCTCAACACCGGCAGTTGAAAGGCTACCCGAAGGTCCAAGCGCGCGAATGCTATCCCCTTCAATGAGGATGTCCCAACCAGCTTCAACGCTCTGAGGCAGGACAAGTTTTCCGTTTTTAATCAGGGTCATGTTATATTCCTCCGATTCGCTATAGCAGCGAATGCACAAGCTCTTGGGTGTAGGGATGCTGAGGATCCTCAAGGATCTGATCGGTAAGCCCCGATTCGACTATTTTTCCATCTAGCATGACCATGGTCCTATCCGCCAGGAGCCGTATCACGCCTAGGTCATGGGAAACCAATAGGATGGAAATCCCCAATTCGCTGCGTATTCCGCGAATCAAATCCAGCACCCTGGCTTGCACGGAAAGGTCAAGACCCGTCGTCACTTCGTCCAAAAAAAGGATGGGCGGATCGTTTGATAGGGCTTTGGCTATCTGAACCCGTTGCTGCATACCGCCTGAAAAAGCCGAGGGAGCCTCACGCACCCGGTAATTGGGTATGTTGACGTGGTCCAAGAGGCCCCGGGCCTTTTTCTCCATCGAGTCCACGCTTCTATTGCCGGCGCATATCATCTTTTCCGCTACGTTAGCCAGGGCGGAAAACCCCATGCGAAGTCCTTGCGCCGGGTTTTGGTAAACCTTGCCCAAGAGCTCATTGCGTATCGCGCGCCGCGCTTGGGAAGAAGCTGAGAACACGTTTTCTTTGCCCTCCTTCCAAGAGGAAAGAAAGGCCTGGCCAAGGGTAGGCAGGTCATCAAAGTGCAGGCAATTCATGAGAGTCGTTTTGCCGCTTCCGCTTTCCCCAACAATACCGAGGGTCTCGCCGGGAAAAACATCCAGATTCACGTCGCGCAACGCGTGTACCGTGCCGCAGTTTGGGCAATAATTATTAGTCGTTGTCTCGCGCCCCGGCCCTTCGCCAAGGCAAGAGGGGCAACCGTTTCCAAAGCGCCGCGTAAGACCGCGAACGGAAAGGACCGGGCTTTCAGCGCTGCTCACGATAACCCCCTTTAGCGGCGCGCGAGGCGCAGGAATCAGAATCATTACACTGGAAATAACTGCCGCCATTGATTGCGTCTTCTATCTCATCCATAAAAAAACCCTCCGCGCCACAGACGCGGCAAACCCTGCCGGACATATCCTCCACCTCAAAGGGACGATCCTCGAAATCAAGCGACTCAACCCGGCTATAGGGGGGTATGGCGTAAATCTTTTTTTCGCGCCCAGCTCCTAAGAGGATGAGGGCCTTGTTCATTGCCAGTTTTGGGTTGTCCCATTTGGGTATGGGACTAGGCGCCATCACGTACCGCCCACCAACCATGACCGGATGGTCGGCACCGGTCGTCATTCGGCCAAAACGCATGATTTCCTCGAACAACATGAGATAGGCCCCCGAATATTCCTTTTCCGCGTGTAGGCGTTTTGTGGCGAATTCGCTTGGCTCATAGGCCCGTAAGGGTTCGGGCATAGGCACTTGGAGAACGAGTATCTGTTCTTCCGTAAGCGGCAGCTCCGGAACACGGTGCCGGGATTGGATGAGGCTGGCGCTTGCCGTATCGGTTGTCGTTTCCACGTCGGTAACCGAGGCAACGAATTTCCTTATATTCACCGCGTTAACGGAATCGTCCGAACCCTGATCGATAACCTTGAGTCTGTCTTCCCTACCGATAAGAGAGAGGGTCAACTGAAGGCCGCCGGTACCCCAACCGCGGGCTATAGGCATTTCCCGAGAGGCAAAGGGCACTTGATAACCGGGCACGGCCACGGCCTTGAGGATAGCCCGGCGTATCTCACGCTTGGAGCCTTCGTCGAAAAAGGCAAAATGACCTCCGGCCATCATGCTTGTTCTCCTTTGCGCGTGCGACGCACCGAGTCTAGTTTTGCTTGGAATGTTACGTAGTGCGGGAGCTTTAAGTGCGAAATGAAACCAGTAGCCTCAACTGAGTCTACATGGTAGAGCACGAACTCTTGGTCATGGGTGGGGAAGCCCCCCGTGCCGGACTCAAGGCATTGATCCAGCAGGCTCATCGCTATCGCCTTTGTCTCGTTTCTTCCGAAGCAGAGCCCGTAGCCGATGTCGAATCGCAACTCTGCCTTACCGCCGGGAAGGGTCTTCTCAACCGGCACCAAGGTCTCAACCTCAGTCACTCTTATTTCCCCGATATAATAATCGTCCTCCGGCCTTTCTGGCCCAAAGCGGTCCGGTACGCAGACGGCAAGGCGGCCCACCCGCAATTCACCGACAGTCGGGTGAAGCTGGCCGTAACCGCGCAAAGAGGCGTAGCCTAAGGCGCTCACCGCCCCGGTTTGACCCCGCGTGAGCACCTGCAAACGCTCAGAGCGGGAGGCGGGGAATTCGAGGGCCTTTTTCGTCACGTCGCCGGGCTCCGCATCGTTGGGCGGAAGGGGCTCAAGCAGCCCTTCTTGCCGCAAATAATCAGCGACCTTCCGCAATTTACCCATCGCAAGACCTGGTTCCACAGCCAGTTTTTTCCTAATATCAGCTAGCTTCACCCTTAGCTCTGCATCGCCTTCTTCCAAGAGGGAAAAGTCTAAAAGACGATGGGAATAGTCCGGTGATGCGCCTAGAATCTGGCCGCCGGGAACGTCCTTGAAACAGGCGGAAATGCGACGCTCCACCTCCATCGTCCCCGTGTCTATCGTCCGCGAGTAATGCTTACGCGGCATGGTGGAACGGAAAGCGCGTAGGAGAAAAACCGCTTCCTCGGGGCTACCCATGGATTGCTTTATAGCCAGGGCCGCCACGGTTTCCGCGTATACGCTCCCCTCGGACATAACTTGGTCGATCAAGACCGAAAGTCCGGCCTCCAACTGCTCAACGCGGGGCGCCTTGCCCTTTTCCAGCCGCATCAGTTCCATGAGACACATCGAAGCCTCGATTGCCTCCCTACCACCGCTTACCGCGACATAGGCCATTTAGGAAACCCTCCCGATCTTAGTAGTTCGCGGAATACCGAGCAAGCTTCCATCGCGTCCTACCAGAAAAGCGTCTATTCCCAAGGGAAATTCCATATTGCGTTCTGCCCTACGTTCCAGCCAGGAATCAGAGCCGCCGGACAATTCGAGCGACACCCGGCTTTCACCCTCTATGCCCGGACCGCTGAGCGCCAGCGTCCCCTGGCCTTTAATTGAATCTACCAATCCGATAAGGGTTGCCCCCTGATGCGGGTCTATCAAGCTTCCAAGACGAGCCAAGGAAAAGGCACGCGCTAGCGCTTGTTCTCCTCCAACGGCAAAGATGAAATCTGCGTCTTCTGCGGGTTTAGCGGTCGCGTAGCAGAGCCTTGATAATGTCTCAGTGGCGCTCTCGGCCCCCGGCCCATCCCAGTGAAAGCTTGTCTCAGCATCGAGCAGAACCAGCGCAAGCACTAGGAGCGCAGGCTCTATACCTAGCTGTACATCCACGCAAGCCGCTTGCGTGGAAATATTCTCAACAAGCCCGGGGCGTGACAGGGCGCGCAACATTTTTCGGAAGGCGGCCTGGGAATCGTGAACAGGGTCGAACTTCATTGTTGTACCGTCCTATCCATGGAATGAAAATCTACCTTAGTGCTCAGGCTTATCGCGTCTGCCGCGGCGCGAGCTTTTTCCACGCGCGTGGCTTCTTCCACGAGGAGGGCTTCCCAGGCGACGGTTTGGGGAATCGCGGCCATATAGGCGGCATCGATAACGGCGAGATCCCGGGCCAGCTGAGGCTCGGAGCCCCGTACCATGCCAAGGCCTATCCGTCCTCGGATCATTGCCTTTGCCTCGGTGACCAAGACCTCACCAAGGTAAAACAAGCCATTACGCGCCGTTTCTCTCAGTTTAAGCATGACTAAGCCTTCGTTGGGGGCTTCGACTTCCTCAACCAGCTCGGTCTCGCGAGCTTGAGCGGCAAGCCTTGCGGCCAAGCCCCTCTCTCCCCGTATGAGTATTTCCGTCCGCATTCGCCTTTCCATCGTGCTCCTCTTGTTGCCCCATCCTAGCTTGGCGCCATGTTTGAGAACCTTTAGCTTTATGAGAATTCGATGAGAAAAGTCTACAATTCGGCGCGATAGATAAAAAGATCGCTGCGATAGAGGATGCGGGAATATTGGAGGGTAGGGCCTTCATCTCCGCTGAGGGTGCTACTCTCAACGACGAGGAGGGGTACTAAGGAAGGGCAGAGAAGCACTTCCTGCTCCCCTATGCGCGGCAAGCTCACCGAGAGGAAACTGGGGCCGGAAGAAAAACTCTCATAGCCGCGCGACCTAAAAAAAGCGAACATAGATTCAAAGCGCGGGCAATCCTCAGCGGCGCCGGGAAAGAGCTTTTCGCTTAGGTAGGATTCGTGAACGGCCGCCGGGCTTCCGTCGATTATCCTCAAACGGGAAATTCCTAGAACGCAATCTTCAGGACCCAGTCCCAACACCTGCCGAGCATGCCGATGCATGGCGGTATCTTCTTTCAAGCTGCTTATGGTACGCAGGCTGTGGCCGGAGTCCCGGAGTTTTTCCGTAAAACTCTCAGCTCCGCTGAGGCTCAAGTCTATGCTTTCTGCCCTTTTATTGATAAAGCGACCCTTCCCCGCTTGAGTGCGCAGGTAACCCATCTCCTCAAGGAGGGTCAAAGCCCTACGGGCTGTAAGCCGTGGTACATTGAGCCTATGGGCTATCTCGTTTTCAGACAGGAAGCGTTCATCGAGGTCATAGGCGCCGGACAGGATGCCGTCAAGCAATTTTTCAAGGACATGTTGCTCCATAAGCATAGAATATTTCTATTTGACGAGCTTAGCATGTGGCTTAGGTTTCAATTCCATGAGGGGAATTAGGAGGGATGGGTTTTCTTAGTCTACTTATTCAATCCCTGGCGAGAATCTTTTCCCCACCGAGGTCCATTGGCTCTACCCCAAACTGGAGCATGAGGGTCTCCACCGCTTTGCGTTCATAGGGTTTGACAAGGTAGGAATCGCATTGATCGCGGAAGGAAGCGGAAATTGTGGAAAAGTCGGAGAGGGCCGTAGACATAACAACCCGCGCGCCCTCGCCGATTAAGACGCCACCCTCTTTTTCAAGGTTGCGGATAGCCTTGAGAGCAAGGTCACCGCTTAGGCGCGGCATGCGAATATCCATGAATACGTAGCCATAGCGCTCGGACTTGAAAGCGTCGCTGAATTTATCCAGGGCTTCCTGGCCGTCCATGGCGGTATCAACGCGGCCGTAGGGTGAAAGGATAAGCTGTAAGAGAAGTAGCGCGGTGGGATCGTCATCAACTATAAGAATGCGGGGCGGCCGTGGCACTGCCTTCGGTTGCTTCCGTTTCCGCGCCTCAGTTCCCTCTTTTTTATCATGGACCGCGTCATTCGGCGCGCTAGATATTTTTGTTTGAATGGGGTAGAAGGGGTCGAAGATTGAAAAGCCGATTTCCGCTGCGGGAAAAGACGTGGTAAAAAGAACGCGTAGCAGTGATTGTGAAGAGTCCGCCTCAAGGATGCGCATGGCAATGATGCGGCCGATGCCGGCCAAGGTTTCCTGTACCGGTAGCCCAGCGACTGCTTCCTTACTCATACCGGCGCTCACTAATTTTTCAAGCATGTAGAGGGAAAGCCCCTCATGGAGGGCGCGACTTAGATCCTCAGCCTCCAAAAAATCTAGGGGGAAGCCTATCTCAGGCTGGCGGCCATGATCCTCAGCCCGGAGTATGCCGGCAAGCGCTTCGAGCCCCTCTCTCAAACCGAGAGCGCGCTCCGCCACGGCTTCCTCACCATCAAGTATGGCTAGCCTTAAGAGGTCCACGGTATCAAGAAAAAGATCCGTCCATTCAGGCCGCGCCCTAGCTCCGGCGCGGAGCATATCCAAGCAAGACTCAAGGGCATGAGTTAGTGAAGACAGAGATTCATAGCCGGCCAGAGAGAGTGCGCTTTTTAGATTATGCGCCTCCCTAAACAAGCTATGAACCGAACCGCGCTCAACATCGCCGGAATCAGCACCACGGTCAAGGGCGACTAGCCCCGTTTCAAGGACGTCTAGGCGTTCGAGAAGTTGTTGCTCGGCCTCTCCCACATCTCGCGGCATCAGGCCCCCAGGCCGCAGAGCCCAAGGGCTTGGTCCATTTTTTCCTTCGTGAATGGCTTCACGATATAGGCATTGGCGCCTAAGCGCTTACAGCGCTCAATGGTTTCCGGGGACTCAAGGCTACTGAGCATGATAACCGGTGTCTTATCCAATTTCGGATTCTTTCGAATCCAGGTCAGAAGCTCAAAGCCATTCATGTTCGGCATTTCGATATCCGATACCACAAGGTCGAAGCCCCCCGTTTCCAAGGCAGCCTTTGCCTTAAGGCCGTCTTCAGCTTCCACGCAATCAAAGTGGCAAAAAAACAAAAAAGTCTTTATGGCAGAACGTTTTTCCGCCATATCGTCCGCTACCAGCGCTCGCTTTTTATCGTCCATAGATACCTCCCTATTGTCAATTGCCTTTCTTTAAGATAAAGCAGCTAAGATCCTAAAGCAAGCAAAAAGCCTGATCCGAATAATCGTCTTCATGCTATACTTATTCCATGAAAGCACAGAAGAAATTGTCACTGCCGGCCCTAACCCTGTCCGCGGCCGGAACCATGATGGCGCTTGCCCTCTTCCTCGGCTCCTGTCTCTCCCAGCCAGAAGGAAAGAGCCCGGAAGCAAGCGCCCCCGCTCTTCCACGCTACGCTGAAGGGATAGGCCTCAGCCAAGCGGCGGAACCTCCGCAAGAACTCATCCAGCTCATGGCCGCAAGCGCCGACACGCTGGCGCCGAAGGCCCTCCCCCTCTACTCGGAGGGTCTCCTTCTCTTTGCCCTCAAGGCAAGCGGGGCAAAAAAGGTTTTCCTCTCCGCCGACTTCATCCTCGACTATGAGCGCGACGAGCTCAAAGCCATGGGAGATACAGGTTGGTTCTGGGCCGCCTACTCCATGGCCTCGGATACAAAGGTTTCGTACGCCTACGAGGTTATGGGAGCGGATGGGGAACAGAACTTTACCCGTGACCCCTTGAATCCCGGCGTCAACCCAGACCCGAATTTCGAAAACCTCCACGACCCAAGCCGTTCTAGCCGCTTCGAGCTCTTCAGCCTGCCCTATGAAATCCCCGGTCGGGCTCGCCCAGATCGCTATAGCATTTCCAATCGCCAAGCCCTCGTATACCTGCCCGCGGGTTACGATGCACAGGTCGGCCAACGCTACCCAGTCATCTACATGCAAGACGGCCTTAACGCTTGGGACGCCAAAAAAGCCAACTGGGGCGGCTGGAAGGCAGACCGCGCCCTAGACGCCCTCATCGACTCAGGCCAGATGGAAAAGGTGATAGTCGTTGCCATCTTCAATAATGGCTACCGCACCGAGGAATACGCCGGCGCCGGGGTGAACAAGGACAAAGCGGGCGCAGACCAGCGTTCCCAAGCTATAGCCGAGTACTATCGCGACTGGTGCGCAGACATTCTCAAACCGGCCATAGACGCCCGCTACCGAACCAAACCGGCTCGGGAGGAAACCGCAGTTATCGGATCCAGTTATGGCGGCTGCATCGCCATCTACTGGTCCTTAGGCCGCCCCGATGTCTATGGCAAAGCAGCTGCTCTCTCCTATGCACACGGCTCAAACTCCGTTGTGGACGGAGGCATGACCGCCCTTGCCAGGGAAACCTACCTGCCGGCCTTAAGCCGCGCCAAGATCAAGCCGCCCCGGCTCTGGCTCGACTGCGGCCTCGGCGAAGGCCCCTTGGTAGATGTCAACCGCGCCCTTGACGATGTCTTGCGCGCCGCCGGTTTTACCCAAGGAAGCGAATATCACTTTGAGCTCTTTGAGCGGGCAATCCACAATGAGCAGGCCTGGGCAAAGCGCCTTCCCCAGATACTGACCTTCCTTTTCCCACCTCGCTAAGAGAATCGATCCTAAAAAAAGCCCGGACCGGAGGCATTGGCCTCAGGTTCCGGGCTTTTTCTTTCTGCGCTTCAGCGCGCGTTTTTATCGCAAAGGCTCCGCTTTCAAATAAAAGCGCGCAACGCTTACTTGCCGGCTTCCTTCTTGAGGATGACAACCGTCAAGGGATCAAGACTGATCTTCTTCCCTTCCATCTTAATGCCGCTAAGCTTCTTAACGGGAAGGATCCCCGCCTCGTCATCATCCACCAACACCTGCGCGCCGGAGATATCCTGCTCCAGGCTGAAGTCGCGGCCCTTCTCATCAACATTGGCAAGGACGTAGAAAATCTGGCCGTCTGTCGCCTCAAGGCTATAGGCGATGCACAGGTCGCTGCCGCTTATCTCAGGCACGGCGAGTTGCTTCATGTTCTTGTTTACCAAATCCTTGCTCCCCAAGCGGAAGGCATCGGATGATTTGCGCAGGGCTATCAGACCCTTGGTATATTCCACGTTAGCCTTATGCCGCCCCTCAGTTCTTATTTTTTCCCAAGAGATCATATTCACCGCGTCCGAGGAATCGTAGGAGTCGTGGATGAAGATGTCCCCGGTCTCGGCAACCTTAGTGAATTTCTGGCTGGGCAGGGCCGTGCCGAACCACTGCTTGCTCCGCCCGTACTCTTGACCGGCATGAAGGAAGGCGATTCCCTGAGAGCTAAGCACCAGTGCGTTACCGATCTTCATGCGGCGGAATATCTCATCCTGGGCGTCGGCGGCCTTCTTGCGGATGCAATAGGCGATAACGTCGTGCAGGGTCATGTTATCGTGGGCCTCGATGTACTGGACGGCGTCTCCCGGGTCGTCTGCCACGAAGTTCGTCGGCTGGCCCTTGAGCTCCTTAAAGAGGTTGCCCACCGAGCGCGCGCCGCCGGTGAGGAATCTTTTCTGCCCCTCGCTGCCAAAACCGGACTTAAGCTCGTTGCGCATGGCGTCGGCAAAAACCGCTACGGAGTCGGTGCGCGTCATCCAGTCCTGGGTGGCTCCGCGCAGGCTCGAATCTTCCACCTTGCCGGCAAAGGTGCGCCAGCCCTCGCCGATAAAAAGGGCATTGGGGTTGATAGCCGCGGCCGCGTCGTATGCCTCTTGAACCGAGTCGTCGGTGGCGTCGCCCATCATGTCAAAGCGCATACCGTCAATTTTATATTCGCTAAACCAGTAGCGAACCGAGTCTACCATGAGCTTGCGCGCCATGAAATGGTTGGTGGCCAGGTTGTTGCCGAAGCCGCCTACGAACTTACCGCTTGCGTCTCGGAAGAAATAATAGTTGGGCTCGATATCGTTTAGGAACTTAGCCTGGGCCATGTGGGTATACACAACGTCCAGAACGACTCCCATGCCGGCGTCGTGGATAGCCTTTACGAGCTCCTTGAATTCCTTCACGCGCAGTTCCGGATCCGCCGCGTTCTCCGAGTAGGCGCCGTCTAGGCTGAAATAATTGTGCGGGTCGAAACCCCAGTTATAGATATTGCCTCCGGCCGACCAATTCAGCTCGCGCGTGCCGGCCTTGAGCTCATCACCATAGTAATAGGCCATAATCGGCAAGAGCTGGATGTGGGTAACGCCTAGGCTCTTGACGTAGGGTAGGACGGCGATAACCGCCTTATAGCTTCCCCAACGCGCTCCCTTGAGCTCAGCTTCAATACTCGGGTCTGATGTGAGGTCGCGCACGTGGGCTTCCCAAATGATGGCGTCTTCGCGCTTGCCGTAACCGGGAATCTTGGCAAAGCTTAAGGCCGGGCCGATGGCGGCGGGATCTAGAATAGCGGCCTTACCCACCTTGTCCTTTCCGCTTTCGCTGAAGGCGGCCATGGACTTGGCGTAGGGATCTAGAACGGTATTCGTCTTAGCCCCCGTAGTCACTTCGTATTGGTAATAAATTCCACGCAGGTCTGAAATGCCGATATCGGCCGGCCCGATTGCAAGGCTCCACACGCCCTTGTCGGCGCGGGAAAGGCTCTTGCGCCCAATCTCCTTATCTTGATCCGCCTTGTCATAGAAGACCGCCGTCACGACGCTAGCCGAGGGAGCCCAGAGCTTGAAGCTTGCCCTTCCCTTTGAGAAGAGGCAGCCCAAGTCTCCGCCTTCATAGGAATATTTGGCGTCAAAGAGCTTAAGCCCCTCTTTGGCCACGACGCTCCGTCCTTGCCAGCTCACCTCGTAGGGTCCCTTAGCTAGGTCAAAAGCGCCAGATATTTCCGCGTCGGAACCCTCTTGCTCAATCCCCACAACGGCGACGCTCTTGCCATCCTTGTCCTTAACGCTTATCTCAAGGGCCTTCACTTCGACATCGCTCGTAAAGCCTAGACTGATGCGCTCGGCGGATACCATCTCCGCCTTGAGAAGGGCCGCCGGCAATTGGAAGTCCGCGCTTACATAGACAGCGTCGTCTCCCTGCTTGATGAATATCTCGCGGTACTTGTCGGCAAGGGCGTGATTCTTGTCCGCCCCATCCTTACCCGCGTCGCCCTCGGCAATCTTTAATACGACAAAGCCCACGACCTTGGCATCGGGCTTGAGGGGCAAGTCGACCCAGGCGCCGAAAGAGTCGACGCCGCTAAAGGGGCTGGCCGCCGTAGGCCAACCGCCGGGCCTATCCGAGGATGGCTGGGCCACATCCTGCCAAATCCACAGCCCATAGCCTGAATATTTGCCATCATCGCGCTGATAGTGAACCCGTAACGAACCCTCAGCCAAAGCGGGAGCCTCCGCCGTTATAAACTTTCCGGCCTTCCCGCCGCTGAGGCAGGACAGGGAGGCAAAGGCCCCTACACAAGCCGTGATTGCACAGAGGGTCAAGGCTAGCCTTGCCGTTCTACTCTTGTTCATTTTTCCTCCAGGAATTTCTCAAACAGGGCCTGGGTGGCCATGTAAGTCTTAGCCTAGGTTTAGCAGCCCTTTATTAAAGCCACAATACGCGCTTGGTATGGTTTAGGAGACGATAGCCGTCTCATACAAAAGGAGTAGCGGAGGAAGCAGGGCGCGCCGGGCAAGGAGTCACTCCTATTTGCGTTGGCGGATGGCCTCAGTCAGCTCAAGGCGGTTGCCCACCTCCGCCTTGCGGTAAATGTTGTGAATGTGGGTCTTTACCGTTTTGAGCGAAATGAAGTTTTTATCGGCAATGCTTTGGTAATCCCGCCCTGCCACCAGCTCCTCGATAATCTCTTTTTCCCGCGGGGTCAGACCATGGCGTGAGCAGAATTCAAAGAGAAGAGAGGGATTCACCTCAGCCACCGTAGGCTTGTAGAGAAAGAGGAAGAGGCAACAGAGGATAAGGAAGGAGAAAATGAGGGAGTAGACAAGGATGCTAGCGCCGATCTGGGAGCCATACACCTGGGGGTTTATGACGAGCCCGATATAGCAGACGGTCTTCAAGTCTTTGACTACCGGCAGGAGGGCGATATTGAAGCCCAGCAAACGCGCCGAGGCGGCATAGACGGCCGATTCCGGCCAGTGCTCAGCCGGGGAGATTCCGTAGCGCCCCTCCATCGGCAGGGGCCCCTCTTCAGCCATTTCACGCAAGGCATCCTTGAACATCGAATCAGCGTAGCTTGAGTTGAGAACGAAGGGGTCACTGCGGTTGGATATTGAAAGAGGCATCTCACTACGGTCGCCAATGGCGGACACCCGCCCCTGGGGGGAGAATATCAAGACATGTGAGACGGAACTGAAGATGCCGGTGGGGCCGCCGGGATTGGAGCGCAGACGAGCCTGGCGGAAGAAAGCATCGAAGGCGCGGTGGGCCTTCTCGCGGCCCTCTGAATCGCTAATGGGAGAAAAATCGTAGCCCTGGCCCTCCAAAGAGAGGCAGATCATGTCGGAAAGCTCTAGGTAGGCCTGGCGGGCTAAGCGTCTCTGGGCGTCAACGCTGAAGGCCCCGGCCGTCAAACCGGCTATAATCATGATAAGGCAAAAAATGAGGAGGGCTCGTTGGGTTGAGGAAAAGCGAAAGCGACCGAGGGCGCGTAGGGCAAGCGATAGGAGGGTATAGAAGGCGATTGCCGCCGCCGCCGAGCCAAAAAAGAAGGCTAAGGAATCGGGGGCGGGCCAACTTCCCACCAGCATCTCCGAGTTAAGGCCGCCAAAGCCGTCATCGACCGTCCGGGGATTGCTGATATCCTGGACCCATACCGGGTTGGGCCGTCCCTTAATGCGTAGCACAAACTTATACTGGGTCTTGCCCCTAGGGAAGGGTATATTGATTGACCAAGTGCGGCGGTAAGCGTCTGGTTCCATCTTAAACACGGGGTTATCCGAGCGCCAGCGGGCAAAAAGACCGGAAACGTAGACGCTCTCAATATCCGGCAGGGGCGTTAGGTTGTTGCGTCGGGCAAAATCCGCCGGCAGGGGCAAACTGAAGCGCAGGGTCCGCTGGCCAGACTCCATGCGGACGCGGCGACGGGCCAGCACCGGCGCTATGAAGAAGGCGGCCATTAAGACCGCTACCATGACAACTCTAAGGATGAAGAACCACTTCCCCATCCGTGATCCGAAAACGCGTTGAGCGTCCATATTGCCAGTATAGCAGAGCCAGAGCCTAACGGCAGCCCTCAAGTTCAAGAAGCCGCAATTTTTTCCATAATCCGCCCCCATAGCCTCCCAAACCACCCGAGGCTTCCACCACCCTATGGCAGGGGATGAGGATGGCGATGCGGTTTAAGCCGTTGGCATGGCCCACGGCGCGCACGGCCTGTGGGGAATCTATCATCCGGGCAAGCTCGGCATAGCTTCGAGTCTGGCCAAAGGGGATAGTCTTCAAAGCGGCCCATACCCTCTCTTGGAAGGGAGAGCCCGGAGCCAGGAGGTCTACGGAGAATTCCCGCCGTTTGCCGGAAAAATATTCAGCTAACTCTTTCCGAGCAGTCTCAATATGAGGGCTTTCCCCCGGCATGAGGGGTAGTTTGAAACGGCGGCGTATGGTTTCAAGTTGAGCCTCGATCATCCGCCTATCGCAAAACTCAAGCAGGCAAAGACCTTCCGGAGCCGCCCCGGCAACCATGGGCCCCAGCGGCGTTTCTATCCAGCCCAAGCTGATAATCTCCGGCCGGGCAAGGCTGAGCTCTGCGGCGCTTCTTGCCTCTCCGGGAGCCAGGCCGTAACGCTTAAAAAAGGCGTCGCGGAAGCCGGAGTGGGAATCCCAAGCCGAGGTGGTGATTGCCTCATCCAGACTCATCCCCGAGCGCAGAGCGGAAAAGGCAAGCGCCAAACGGCGCGATCTGCAGTAGGCCTGGAAGCTCATACCTAAAGCGCGCTGAAAGTGCCGCCGAGCCAGGAGGGGGTCGAAACCGCGCGCCTTAATCTGAGCGTCTGAGAATTTTCGCGAAGGATCCTCCTCCACCAGGGCTAGGATACCGGCCAGCCAAGGTGGATCATGCGCCCTGTCCTCTAGGGGCTTGCAGCGCAGGCAAGGCCTAAATCCTGCAAGGAGGGCCTCCTTTGCCGTGGCAAAAAACTCAATATTCTCTGGCTTAGCGGCCTTAGCCGGGCAGGAGGCTTTGCAAAAGATACCCGTAGTCGTTATTGCCGCGAAAAACTCACCATCCGCAGAGGCATCCTTGGCAAAAAAAGCGGCGAGCATAGAGGCTCTGTCCCTGTCTGGAATATCCTTCATGGGCAGATCATATCCTGGAATGCTTCAGCGGCGCCACCGAAAAATATCAGCCGAATTCTTGTCTGCCGAATTTAAGACTCCTTAAAAACAGGAAAATAAGCAGGGAGAACAGAGAGGTCAATTCGCGCAAAAGAATATTTTCCCTCTCCAGATTGCTTGGCAAGGGAGCGCGCGCGCGATAGGATAGGGGGTAAGAGAACGATTATGGAAATAATACAAAGCCTTGGGGAGCTTGCTTCCCGCATCACTAAAGCCGAGCATTGCGTCGCCTTTACCGGCGCCGGTGTTTCAACCCTTTCCGGCATCCCAGACTTCCGCGGTCCGCAAGGGCTGTATCGCAAACCAGGGATGGAGTCTATGTTTGATATCGAACGATTCCGCCGCGACCCCAGTCTTTACTACTCCCTATCCAGGGACCTCATCTATTCGCTCGACGATAAACAGCCCTCTGTCGTGCATAGCTGCCTGGCTAATCTGGAAGAACGGGGTATGCTGAAAGCAATCATCACCCAGAATGTCGACCTCCTCCACCAAAAAGCCGGAAGCCGCAGGGTTTTAGAGATCCACGGTTCACCAAAGCGCCATGTCTGCCTCGCCTGCGGAATGGAAAAAGGCCTTGAGGAAGTAATCTCCGTCATCAAGTCGGGCGGAATACCCAGCTGCCCGGCCTGCGGCCAGGCACTTAAGCCTGGCATTACCTTCTTTGGGGAAGCCCTGCCGCGCGCGGCCTTGAAGGAAGCTCGCAAGGAAGCCCAGGCCGCGGATCTCATGCTTATTCTAGGCACCAGCCTTTCCGTTTACCCCGCCGCAGAACTTCCCATTGAATGCTTGGAAGCCGGCGGCAGCATTGTCATCATCAACGATATGCAAACCCCTTTGGACAGCAGGGCGTCGGGGCTCTTTAAGGATCTACGTTCTTCCTTTGAGGAGCTACAGGCCCGCTTAGCTTCATAAGTCCCAGAGTACGTCCCTGTATTGATCGGAGGATTTTCCATGATATCCAAATTGCCGGCCTGGGTCGGGAGCGGCGCATTTCTTCTCGCCCTTGCCGCCGGCGCCATGAACGCCCTCATGGTGCTTGGCTTTTACCATCTGCCCAGCTCCCACGTAACCGGAGCGGTAAGCGGTATGGCGCTCGCCTTCAGTACTAGCGAATGGGCAAACGGTCTGCGCTTTCTCGAAGTGCTGCTTGCATTCTTTGCCGGAGCCACACTGAGCGGGCTCATCATAAGGGAGTCACATCTCAAACTCGGCCGCCGCTACGGCGTCAGCCTCATCATTGAATCCCTCATCCTCGGCGTTGCCCTCCTCGGATACAAGCAACGTCCCTTCATGTCTCAGCTCCTAGTGACCTTTGCCTGCGGGCTGCAAAACGCCATGGCATCCACTTACTCTGGAGCTATCCTACGCACCACCCACATGACGGGAATCATTACCGATCTAGGCATCTATTTTGGGAACCGCTTAGCGGGGCTTAAACCGGAAAGACGCAAGGTTTACCTGACCTTTAGCATTCTATGCGGTTTTGTCCTCGGCGGATTGCTCAGCGGCCTTCTCTACCCCATCCTACACAACCGGGTACTCTTTATCCCCATCGCCCTCACCTCATCGCTTTCGATTGCCTACTTCATCTATTGGTACCGGCAACGATCAATACAATTTCGGGAAAATCAATAATCAACTACATTCGCCAAGCGATTACCCTTGATTAAAATAGACATCCGGGTCCCGTATTTCAAAGGGATCGTCTATGCGTACCGTATCCATCATTCAAACTTGGAAGGGACCAGAGCACGCAGCTTCTGCTTTCTCTACGCGCCAAGATCTACCGAAAGCAATAAGATGCTAATAGCTAGACAGTCCAGGAATTCCTTCATGCTAGGCTTTGCCTAAGGGTTTACCACCAAAAAAGGGCCGGTCATTTATTCCCCTGATAGGGAGTCGAACCATTCCCGTGCCAGGGGGAGGGCCAGTATGGCGCCATTATGGTCGTATCCCCCCAAGGAGATTGCCTCTACATCGGCCCCGGCCTCCGACATCCTGCCGGCTGTGAAGGTTGAGTTTTCCGGAGCTACCATGCCGTCCATAGCGCAGTAATAGAGCCGAACCGGGGCCAGCGGCCTCCAGTCCCAAAGGTCGTTTTCGGCAATCGCCTTCACCAGCCATTCCTGCCCTCCGGTCAGGAGGCTGCGATAAACATCGGGGAGGAAGATTTGCCGGGGCCAGCGGGGCAGTACATTGACAATCTGCTCCATCGAATGCCTGCCGTCGAAGAGTCGGGGGAGGCTGGCCGCGTATGTGGGCTCGAGCAGCGATGAGAGCGGCTGCTTGTATATCTTCGCATAGGAGTTGATAGCATCCGCGACAAGGAGGGTGTTGAGGGTATTCTTGCCCCTCATGCTATAGGGCAGGGTGATGGTGGCAAGTTCGTATGCCCCGACCACCGGCGCTGATGCCGTGACGCGGAAGGCTGGATCGGCAATCCGTTCAAGTGCGCGATGCGCGGCCATGCTCGCGTGTCCTCCCTGGGAAATGCCGAAAAGGAACAGCCCCGTGGGCCAGCTCCCTATGTTTTCTTTTTCCGCATATGATTTCGCTGCTTTCAGGAGGTCGATCACCGCGTTCGCCTCGGTGTCCGCGTGCAGGTAGGGGTGCATACCCTTTCCGCTTCCCATCCCTATATAGTCCGGAGCGAGGGTCAGGTATCCGCCCCCCGCAAAACCAGCCAGAATCTCCAGGTAATTTCCGGATGCCTTCGGAACCGAGGGAGCGTCCTGCCGGTTCACGATGGTGCCATGCTGGAAGCTTACCACGCCACGGAGCGCGGGGCTGTCCGGGAGGGCAAGGAGTCCGGACGCCATCACGATCCGTCCATCGTAGTTTGTAGTCCAATAGAGCAGCCTGATCGTCTTGATGCCATTGCCGACCTGTATCCCCTGTAGCATGCGGTTATGATCTAAGGCAGCCCTGAGCTCTTCCACGCCGTAGCTTTTCAGGACCTCGGCTTTTATCATGGTACCAGCTACCGGAGGCTGAGCCTTCGAGCAGGAAGTGACGCATAAAAAAACTATGGCACAGGGGAGGGCCGCCAGGGTGATGAGCCTCCGTTTTGCGGATATCAAAAGGGCATGGGCTAGGTTGCGTTTCATTAATCCCTTCCTTGGCTGTTCAATATAGGTTCGGAAAAGAGTAGCATGGCCTCATACAAATCTTCATAGCCAATCTTAAAAATACCACGTCTGTCAAACCTTTCCATGGCTCTGGTCTTTTTATAAAACCGGCAATACATAAAAAGGGCCACTTCAATCAACGTAGCGGAAGGGCAAGCCAGGCCGCCCAACGCTCCCAGGCTTTTTTAGGTTTGAGGCCAAAGGGGCCCTCCCCTTTTTGGGGTGACACCGAATAAAGCCCCGTGCTCAGCCATGTCAAGCTAGCCAGCTTAGCCTGGGCATCGAAACCGTTCCACAAGGGATAGTAGTCGGCCAAGCTGAATATTATCACGAATTCCATCTGAAGGCGATCAGCCTCTTCCAAGGCCATAGCCAGATACGCGGCTTGCCTATCAGCGTTAGACGATATCACATAGGAATAGTTCATCATCACGTCATAGTCTTGTGAAATCCATCCGGTTTCTGTAATAGCCGCCCTTTTGCCAGGCGCGATGGCAGAAATCTGTGAAAGCCAATTTTCCGGCAGGCGGCCGGGGTCTGCGCGCAAGCCGTCTATCCAAATGCCGCCGTATTGACCGTCATAAAAAATATATGGGTAGGCGCTCACTCCCACCATGTCCATGAAGGGCAAGATGGGCGCAAAGGCTTCACGGAGTTTTTCCGAAGGATCATTGAGCTTAAAGTCTTCAACGGTGTTGCCAGGAATATCGTCTTCTGGCGACTTGAGGGCTACCGACAGCATGAGGACTGCAGACCTGACAAAGGCCGCAAAATCGGCATCGTCGTAGGCAGGACTACCAGGGTAGGGACTCTGATATTCATGGAGACTAGGGTAGACGAAGGCGGAAAAATCAAGAAAGGCATCCCAAGGCTGGGGATTAAAGACGCCTGAAGAAGATACGAAATTGCGCAGGATGAGGTCTGAGGCCTCTGATCCATAATTAAAATAAACGAGGGGTAGCTCATATCCTTCACTCATATAGTGGGAATAAATCTCATAGAGAGCGTAGCTCGCAAAGTTGACATAGGCCCTTTGAGCCGAATCGCTGTCAAAACTAAAAGAAGGAAAATCTCCCCCAAAGTTCTGGATGATCCCACTACGATCCGCGTTGATGGGATCGATGGCTAAATAAATGGCCTTTACAGGAGCAGTAGCCTCTATTCTCTCCCGGACAGAAGCGGTGAGCTCGGCAGGGTAAACGCTCTCAAGATCTTCAGGCCGGTAGAGTTCGCTGTCGGCAATAGACCAGGGCACGCCGTCCATGAAATGGAGGGCAACGATATCGCCATAGGCTGGGTCCTTAACCCGCCGCTGGATATCCGCCACGGCCTCAGTAGTGGCGGCGTAGGGCCAGGTTGTAAAGCCCATGCGGAAAGACCTGTCTTGGGCGCTCAGCGTCCAGGGTGGCGAGCAGGAGGAGATTATCAAAACCACAATGAGGGTCGCTCCGAGGGAAAGTCTAGCTAGCTTTATTTTCATTCTTCACTCCCAGGCTCAAGGTTGTATGACTCTCAGACTATCGCGATCCGAGTAAAATTCCAACGGGCATTCTCCTACCAGGAACCATGAGCACGACCTTTTTTTATAAGCTCAGCCAGCCTATCCTCGGCCGCCCTGCTCGGACCTGACCAATCAGTGAGCCCATCGCCCGCTTCAGACAGGCTCCAGGCAAAACGCAAAACAATGACGGAAGAACCCAGATCACCGCCCAAAGTGGCAAGGGCTAGTTTCCGAGAACGCTCGGTGAGTTCGTGGAGGTTCCAGATGGGGAGAAATCCATAGCCGGCGGGTGGCCAACCATAGGCATCCCAGAAGAGGGAGGCAGATGAGACGCCTTGGGCGCGTTTTTCAGCAAGCTCTTGCTCCAAAAGCCTGTCGCCGCGAATGACATGCGCGGGCAAAGAAAGCATCGCCGGAGCGTCTAAACAGAGGAGATTGAAACCATCTGGCAGATGGGGTGCAAGACGGCTAAAGGCATCCTTGAACCAGAGCGCCTTGATCTGACTCTTTCTGTCTGCTGCAGGAGGCAGATAGAGAAGCCTTGCCAGCTTTGATCCGCTCTCAAGACTTAGCGTGGAGAAGCCCTGACAAAAATAAAGAAAGGCCGGCGAATCGGATACGATGAGCGCTTCTTCCGTCGAGCTTTTACATCCCTCCGTTTCTTGCCCAATGAGGATGGGATCCTGCCCTTGGCGCAGGAGGACAAGGCTGGGCGCCCAGCGCGCAAAATCAGCCTGGTCGCCGTCATCCTTTTGTTCAGTTGAAATTATCAGCTTCCTGGATTCTGGAGGCCCTACCCCATCGAGCCAGGGCCAAAGAAAGGCCTCGTCATAGGAAAAATACTCGTAGCCTCCGCCACAGTCGAAAGCCTTCCAGAGCGGACGGTCTGGCGTTGTATCGGCGATGAGGCCATCCACTTCGAGGACGATGGGGGCTTTGGAGCCAGACGCGCCTCTGATATCCCAAAGCTGGCGATCCGCCGGCGCGTGAAAGACCCGAGCAATGCTGAGCTCAGCCTCAGAGCGCCGGGCGGAGCGAAGTGTCAAAAAATTCGGCAGGCTTAAACGGAGGTTATCAACCCCGGTTTGCGGCAGCCTTAACTCAAGCTTCATAGCAATACGTCCCCGTGAATTGACCCGCAGTTCCATGAGAGCCCCGCCCTTCCAAAGAAGGGACCTTTCTTCCTTGGGAACAAGGGCAGCTGGCCATGCGCTATCTATGGAGTAATGCTTCTTTCCATCCTCCCCTTGATCGGCGCGTATTAGCGGCATGAGCTTTCCATTGACGATAATCTCGTTGTTCGAGAGCCCATGACTTTCTAAAAAATCCGAGCTGATGAGGGCAGAGCTAAGGTTCTTCGTTGCCAGTTCAAGCCTACCGTCGTTTTCCCGCGCGCTATAGCCCCATGGGAAATGCGGGTCTTCAAGGCGGGGATTACGCACAATGGGGGACTGCCCCCTTTCCGGCACCTGAATCCATGAAGCAGGCAGGGGCAGGGACTCACGGCGCATTTTCAAGAGATCGGGAAGAATCTCTTCCAAGGCTTCTGCCATACCCTGCTTGTCATGGAGATAAGCCTTTTCAAAAACGCGTGAACCTTTTAGATCATAAAGCTCAATAAGTCGTTCTATATAGGAGTAATATCCGTCGACGTTGCCGATATTGGAATCCGGCACGGCGATGAAGGGTACCCCTCGCGAATTTCCCAGAAACTGAAAATGCCGGGCATTGACCCAAGCCATCTCCTTGCCGTAGACATCGTTGCCCAGCCCGGTAAAGAAACTTGCAGCCCCCGCGAAAACCTGAGGATAGCTAGAAATGGCGCGGATCGTTGCCGCGCCACCAGCCGACCAACCGCAAACATAAACGCGGTCCGGATCATAGGGAAGATCTCGAGCCAGCGTTTCCCACGCTTCCTGGTTCCAACGCTCCATCACAACGCCGATAAGCCCATGACTGGAGCTAATGTTATCCATGATCTCAAGATAACTCTCCGGATACACTAGGCTTACCAGTACGGGGAAGGGGCCCTTGCCCTGTGGGATGAATATCTCAATACCAAATTCAGAGCGGCGCGTCGATCTGTTTGCCGTAGGGACTGCTTTTTTCTTTCCCGTCATAGCGACACCTGAGGGAGTGCTTGCGCAAGAAAGATATTGAAATGGCAAAACGAACAAACATAAAATGAGGGTAAAAATCATTTGCAAACTTTTCATATAGTCCTCCATACCCGCCTATGATAGGACTATTCTAAAAGAAAAAAAGGGGGAAGCCCTACGCCTTATGTATGATTCACTCGAATCAACCGAAAGTCTTGA
This sequence comes from Treponematales bacterium, assembly GCA_041739325.1. GTDB lineage: Bacteria > Spirochaetota > Spirochaetia > Treponematales > JBGSOB01 > JBGSOB01. Next base: position 5,501 of record JBGSOB010000128.1, on the reverse strand, counting down.
GCTAAGCATTCGATCCATGAGGGCGGTATGAGTATAGGCAGTTATGCCACAAAAGCATCTTTCTAGACTAAGACTATAATTAGTTTCATCAACGGCTTTTTTTATTCTTAAAGCGCCCCATATAAATAAGCACTATCCTGCCACCAAAAAAGAGGGTGAAGAGCATCCAAGACATCCCAGCGGCGAGGGGAAAGAAGAAGACGATAAGCGCAACGGCGAGGGATGGCCCTAGGCCCACTACCATTGTCGTCTTTAGTGAGCACATAAAGCCCGCAGCTCGCTTTGTGCTCAGCGTGCTCCCTTGAGCCTTAACCTTGGAAAGGGAGAGGAGAAAGCCCAACATCAGGCAAAGCAAAAGCACTTGCACCGCGGTGATAAGGCTTATCAGAATGCTCTCGCGCCTCAAGCCTGAGGTAGCGCTTGAAAAAAGAAACATGTTTATTTTTTTTTCAACATCAGGCCCAGAAAGGTTTTTAAGCTCAAAGCCCTCCAGCTCTTCCCAGGACCCAGAAAGGCTGTTGCCGCTCCTTGCGTCGGAAACTGCGAAGCGGTTGCTTCCAAAAAGTATCAGGCGCCTATCAGAACCCTCTTCCTCCGGCGCAAGGCCCATCTTGTTGGGCTCTGCGGACATTTCCGCGCCGGAAGAAGCCGTTGCCGGCTCTATGAGCACATCCCAGGAACCGATGCGGGCGTGAGCTGGGGCGGAGGCTCCCGCCCTCAACATGCCGCCTTCTACTCGTAAATCCCAGCCCTTAAGTGCGGCCGATCGCAGGGCAAGCCCTATCTCCGGATAACGGGCGGGGTTGGAAGAAAGCATGGCGCTACGATAACGTTCCCGCACAAGGGGAAAGCAAGCGACAAGAATGCTCAGGGCAAGGGCGAGCGCGCAAAGCCAGAAAGGGAGGCGGCCTGCATCCTCTGCCGCTTGGTTAAGGAATTGGGCCTTTGCGAGCACGACAATCCCCGGCTCAAGCCGAGAGGCTTGCCTTGTACCATGTCCTTCGCACTCCCCTTCTCCAGTGTCTTTTTCTTTTCCTTCCCCCTCCACCGGCATCAACCCTTCTCCGCGCCGGCTGTCAGGCCGTAGACGACAAAGCGCTGCATGTAAAACTGCACAATCATGATCGGAAGGCCCAGTATCAAGCCGCCGGCCATAAAGTTAAGCGGGTTATAAGTCAGGGTAGTCAGCGGGTCCGTCCATCGATAAAGGAGAACGGCTACCGTCTCGCTATTTTTGTTAAGCAGGATGGAAGGCAGGATGTAGTCCATCCATGGAGACATAAAGGCGTTGACCGCCATAAAGCCGGTGATGGGTAAAATAGTGGGCAAGAGAATCTTCATGAAGGTAGCGCTGCGCGAGGCGCCGTCTATCATGGCGGCTTCGTCAAGCGAATAGGGAATGGAAGAGAAAAAACCCTTCACCATGAAAGTATTCAGGGGTATGGTTCCCGCAGCGTAAATAAGGACTAGGTACCAGGGTTTTCCGAACCAACCAAAGTCGCGGAAGATAACCATCAAGGCTACCATGCCCATGAAGGAGGGAAAGAGCTGGAGGATCATCATCGTATAGAGGACGATGCCCTTGCCCTTGAATTTAAAGCGCGAAACCGCGTAGCCGATGAGGGTGCTCAAGGTAACGACAACGACTACGTTGAGGGCCGCCACGCTCAGGGTGCGCAGGAAAGCGGCCACGAAATCCGGCGTGGCGCCTTTTTCCTGGGTGCTCGAATAGGTGAATAAATACTGGTAGTGCTCAAGTGAGAATTTTTCCCAGCGCGGAATGAGGGACACCCCCTCCAAGAGCCTACCGCTGGAGAAGGAAGCCCAGATCATCCACAACAGGGGTAGGAGGGTGACGATGGCCGTCACGATAAGCCAGAAATGAAGGAGGAGCCAAGCGATGCCGCGGTTCTTACCGATGACGTAACTGACTTGTTGAGCCATTTTATTCTCCCGCCTTTTCGTCAAAGGTCTTGGATAGCTTCATGTTGACAACAGAGAAGAGGCCGAGGATAAGGAAGACGAAGACCGAATATACCGAGGCCTTGTTGTAGAGCTGGGATGTTTGGTTGAAGGAAATCTTATAGATCCAACTGATGAGGATATCCGTTTGCGCCGGCATGGAATTCGTCCAGGTGCGCAATTCGTCCGGCAACTTGGAAAGCTCAAGCAGGGGCCCGCCGCCGGTAAGGAAATAAATAGCCCCAAAGTTGTTGAAGTTAAAGGTAACCGTCATAATCATGGCAGGGATGGTGGCGGTGAGCACCAATGGCAAAGTGATGTGCCAGAAGCGCTGAAGGGCGTTTGCACCGTCTATCATCGCCGCCTCAAAGCGGTCTTGCGATATCGTGGAGAGGATGCCGGTAATAAGCATCATAAAGTAGGGGGCACCCAGCCAGAGGTTTACGAGCAAGATAACCGCCTTAGCCAAGTTGGCGTTATAGGGCGGATCGAACCAGAAGATGATAGGATCTGCTTGCCCAGCCAAGCCGATGGCGTGGAGGAATTTGGAAACCGGCTGCATCAAATTGGTGGCAAGCAATATCTGATTGGCCAACCCATCCTTATGAAAGATGTTGCGGAAGGCCAAGAGGGAAATGAGCGAGGGCATAGCCCAGGGAATGATGACGATGGTACGCCAAAATTTCTTAGCCTTTATCAGTGGGGACTCAATTACCAGGGCATGGGCAAAGCCCATGGCATAAACGGAAATGGAGGAGAGCAGGGCATAGACGACAGTCCAACTCAAAACTCGCATAAAAACCTGGAGCCAAGCTGGTTCCAGAAAGACGCTTACGTATTCCTTAAATCCCGTCCACTTTATGAGCTGTTGCAAGAGGTAAACGCGATATGTCCAATTGGTAAAACCGCAGAGAAAGGTAAAAATAAAGGGAACGAGGGTAAAAAAGAGAATAAGCAGAGCCGCAGGCGCGATGAGGAACCAGACATAGGCCCGATCCCAGACGTCCTTGGCGTAGGCTTTTATGTCCATGGTTGTGCCGGTACGCAAAAAACTGTCGCGGCTGTGCCAAGCGTCCACGACATTGAGGGCCCAGAAAAAAACGAAGATGAGGATGAACAAAGACGCTATCATGCCCCGCGCCAAAAGGAGGGATGAGTTGTCAGCCGATGCCCAAGGCTTGTCAGGGTTAAAGGCCTCTATCTCCTGCCCGCGGTACACGTCCCCAATAACCAGGCTTCCCAGGCTCAACATGCCCCAGACCCCGCGGCTGATATAGCCACCATAGTCGCGGATGGGGTAGAGCTTTTCATCGGACTTAGGCAGGGGGCCAACAACGGTGCGGGCGAAGTCATCCGAGTAATAGGCGTGGAAGTAGCCTAGATCGTTGTCGTTCACATAGAGATGATAGGAGACGCGGATAAGGCTGCCCTCCGGGAGGCCAAGCGACTCTGGCGACTCAAAGGCTACCCGCGCCGGAGCCAAGGCTCCCTGCGCTTGGCTAGCGGAAAGCACCTGGACGGTAGCCTGGGCCATGGCTGAAAAGATAGGCGAGAATATCTCAACGTTTTTCTCGTCCAAGCTCACCGTTTCCGGGTCAAAGTACTCCGCGTCTTGGGGAACCAGGAAGCCTTGAGCAAGGTAGGTAGGCACAAGGTAACCAATTTCATCGTCTTCGCCGACGCCTATTTTAACAAAGACGTAGCCGTCTTCCATGCCCTCCAGAAGGAGGGAGGCATCTACCCGGGAAACCTCGGGGCTGTCTACAAGCACCGTCCGCTGTGAAGCCTCAGACATGGCATTTGACTGATCCTCCAAAGCCCCGCTTAATGTTTCTCCAAAGTATTGGATATAGTCGTCCTGGTAACCTTTTTCCATCCCCGTCCAGCGACTGGTAAAAAACTCAAAACCGAAAAAGACAAGGGGAATGAGGAAGAAAAGCAGGGCCTTGGCGCGTTGTTTGTTGATAAGCTGACCCAAACCCATAACAAAAAAAGACGCCAAACTCACCCAGAGGAGCGAAGGCTCGCCCTTAACCCGGGCAATAAGCTCGGACACCGTATTCTTTCCCTTCATCTAGCCCTCTCCCCTTTTTGACTCTCTGGCCGCTGAAGCAGCCGAATTGTTTATAGCTTAAGCCAGTATTCCCACTTTTACGAGCGTCACTTGGCTGATCCTCACATCGCAACAGTCTTGCAGATTACTCCGACAAGGCAGGACGGAAGCACTCCGCAGTGAAGGGTTTCCGTCAGGGCTCGTCGGCATAAAAAGGGGAGCTCTCGGAGGCGCGCGCCCTCCAAAAGCCCCCGCCGCCGGCTCCGCGCAGGGCACGGCCGCCGGCATTCATAATCGCTTTTGAATCTACTGGGCCTTATTATTGTCGGCTATCCATTTGTCGGAAGCGCCGACGATCTTTTTCTGCGCCTCGACGGGGCTCATCTTTCCATCCCAGATGTCCTGGTAGAACTGGTTGATACCGATGTTGTAGTAAACATCCATAGCCTGCTTGGAAGGATTGGCGGGCAGGCTCAGGGTAACAGGCTCGGTATAGGAGTACTTGAAGGCGTAGGCCATCTGCTGTTTAACCTTGTCCTTGGAATAATCCGGCGCGATAGCGGCTGGTTGCTTGAGGGCGGGGACATAGGCTGAATTGTCTATCATGGCCTGCATACCTTCCTTGCTCATGATGATGCGCAGGAGCTCGGCGGCGGCGGAGGGGTACTTGGAATAAGCGTTGAGAACGTAGACCTTAACCTTGAGATAGGGAGCGGGGCGCTGGCCCTTGTAGGTCGGCATAGGGGCAAACTGCATATCGTGGCCGCCCTTGGCTAAGGCGCCCTTAACGTCCATCCAGGTGCCAATAAGGCCAAAGGGAGCGGACTGCTCGTTGAGTACCGGGTCCCAGCGCCAGCCCATGGAAGCGCCGGGGGTGAGGGATCCGTCGGCTTCTACCGAGAGCTTGGCGGCGGCGGCGGCTTGGAGAAACTCAAGCCCCTTGGCAAACTCAGGTTTTTCAAATCCGGGCTTGAGTCCGTTGCCTTCTTTGAAGATTCTCCAACCGGCGGTAGTCGTGGCGGTGGAAACCCCAGACCAGGGCTCGCCTAAGGAAACCGGGAAGACGATATTAACCGGCTTATTCATGTAGGAGGGGCGCTTAGCGACCCATTCCTTACCCAGGGCGAAGATCTCTTCCCAGGTGTCGAACTTCTCGGGAAGGTTGTCCTTAGTAATCTTGGAAACATCGTAGCCAAGCTTGGTGAGCATCGTCTTGTTCCAGGCAAAGGCCATGCCGTCGTAGGCAAAGGGAATGGCAGTCATTGATTTGAACAGGGCGTTGGAAGCCTTAAGGAAGGCCGGGTCGCAGTTGGCGTTGGCGATCTTCTGCAGGTTGGAGTCTATAGCGGACATGGCGCCGGCGTACTTGGGCACGTCCGATGTCAGGGCCATAACGACGTCGGGAGCGTCGCCCTGGAGGTCGGCTAGCTTCTTAGCGGAGGTATCGGAGGGGGTATTGATGAAGGCTACCACACCCTTTGCCTCC
>JBGSOB010000113.1:0-8509 GCA_041739325.1 Treponematales bacterium | reverse complement strand
CCCGCATCGAGGTAGACGCCAATAAGAAGAACCCCCTCGACTTCGTGCTCTGGTTTACCAAGGGCAAGTTCGAGGGCCAAGCCCTTGTCTGGGACAGCCCCTGGGGCCGGGGCTATCCCGGCTGGCATATCGAATGCTCGGCAATGAGTATGAAATACTTGGGCGAGCAAATCGATATCCACACGGGGGGTATCGACCATGTTCAGATACACCATACCAATGAGATAGCCCAGTCTGAGGCGGCTACCGGCAAGCCTTGGGTTAAGTATTGGATGCATAATGAATTCATCGTTATTCCCTCGGGCAAAATGTCAAAATCCGCCGGGGGCTTCACAACCCTGCAGGCCCTCATCGACGCCGGCTTCGATGCCCTGGATTATCGCTGGTTCCTCTTGGGCGCTCATTATCGCTCACAGCAAAGCTACACCCTTGAAGCCATAGAAGGGGCTCGAGCCTCCCGTAAAAGTCTGCGCGACCGTTTACGGGCCCTTTCCCGCAAAGCGGGGGAGGGTATTGCCGCCGCAGAGCTCGGCGATGCCGCTCAGGCCTATCTGCGCGCCTTTACTGCCGCCATGGAAGACGACCTCAATACCCCACGGGCCCTCGCTGAGCTTTGGGCTATCCTCAAAGACCCGGCCATAGACCCCACCCAGGCCCTCTGCGCCGCCTTTGAGATGGATAGGATACTCGGTATGGACCTAGCCGGCGCCGCCGCGGAGGAAACCGCCCCTGCCGAGGACCTTGAATTCGCCGCTTCGGTCGAAGCCCTCATTCAGCAGAGGCTTGAAGCTAAAAAAAGCAAGGACTTTGCCCGAGCGGACTCTATCCGAGCCGAACTCAAGGCCCAAGGCATCGTGCTTGAAGACGGTCCGGCCGGCACTATCTGGCGCCGTGGCTAATGTGTAACGATAAGGATACTAGCGTTGTTTGAAGAAGCAGGGGTAAAAAAATCGAGCGTCTTCAACCGCGGCATCGACAGGGAATTCCGCGCCCTTTATGACGAGGTGGCGCCCATTCTCTTTCGGGTGACATTCCGGATAGCCGGGAGCCAAGAGGCCGCGGAGGATATCGTTCATGAGGCCTTTACCCGCTATTGGGAAAAGAAGATACCCTTTCCCAATCCCCAGGAAGCCAAGTATTGGCTTATCCGGGTGGCTAAGAACGCCGCTCTCAACCACGCTAAGCGTTCCGGGCGTGAGCGCAAGGCCTATGAACGAGCTTTGCGGGAGATTGGGCCGGAATTCGAAAATGGGGAGAAGGCTCTTATCCGCGAGGAATCCCGGGCCGAGGTCGTTGAAGCCCTTAGCCGTTTACCCGATCCCCTGCGGGAGACCCTTGTTTTGAAGGAATATGGCGAGTTGAACTATAAGGAGATAGGACGGGTGCTTGGAATATCCGAGGCTAACGTAAAGGTGCGGGTCTTTAGGGCTCGCGAAAAGCTGTCCATTCTTCTCAAGGAGGTGGGGCATGTGTCCTGACGCCGAACTCCTCTCCGCCTACAAAGACGGGGAGATCCCTGAACCCTGGCGGAGCCGAATAAAATCTCATGTGGAGGGCTGTCAGTCCTGTTCCGCCCTTTTAGCCTCCTATGCTTCTCTATCCCAGAGCATGGAATCCGATAAAAACGCAATCGCCCTTGAATCTTCTTGTGCCTCGGTTTTCTCCCGTTTGGAGGAGGATGCGGCCCATCGTGAAAAGCACATGCCGCCTACCCTCTGGTGGGCCAAATCCATTCGCGTGCCCCTGCCCCTAGCGGCCGCGGCCCTCCTAGCCATAGCCCTTGTGCCTACCCTCACCGTTTTAAGCCTCGGAAATAGCCGCGGCTCGGCCCTCGCCTCTGGGGCGGCTACCAATGATTCTTCCAGCAAACCTGGGTCCGAACAGAGCGCTAGCTCGTCCATCCTCATTTCTCCGGCAGGCGCTGCGCCGGGTATGCCTGTGACAAACTCGGCTTCCCTAGAGGCCTTGAGCGTTCCCAGCGACCTACGCGATATCGAGTCTTTAATACGCTTTTTGGATTCCCAAAATCTCCCGGTTACCATTTCAGTGGAACTTCCCGGGGATAGCCGTTTTGGCTATTCCGGGCCGCCGGAGCTTATCAAGGTGAGCGACAAGCTTCTTGATGAAAACGCGGAGAAGGAGAAGAAATGAGGCGCTACTGCCCATTCGCCCCCAGAGCCTTCTTCTTAACCCTCTTCTCTCTCCTTGGATTATCTCTAGCCCTCGCCGCCCAAGCCCCCTCTCCCCAGCAGGGCGCCAGCTTTTCAGAGTCCCTTAAGCCGGATCGCTCTGGGCCTTCGGCTAAGGCCAGCCCCTCAGCCAAGCCCGGCCCGGCCCAAGGCGCGCCCGCCCTTTCCTTTAAAATCCTTTACCGTGTCATTTCAAAGGACGATCCCAATAAGCAGTGGGAAAACCGGAGTAACCAACTTGTTCCCATGGGTGAGCGCGTTCAGCTCAAGATAACCGGGAAGGACCTTCTCGTCATGGCGGAGCTCCTGCCCCTGCCCCTGGAAAACGGTCTTATCCGTCTGCGTATCGTGAGCTATATCTGGCTCTCCAAAGCTGGAAGCCTCTCCTCCCTCAGCTCCTTAAGCACGATAGACGCGCGCTATGGAGAGGAGATCGTGTACTATCCTCTGGGCTCTGAACGTAGCGACTTAGATAGGGTGGAGATTCGCATTCGCATGGACAGGGAAGCGGAGCAAAAGCCGGAAGCAAGCCCGGGGATTGCGGAGTGATAGACTCGGACAGCTCGCGGAAGGGCACTAACAAAAAGCTGATTCTAGCTGCTTTTATTGCTCTAGCCCTCCTTATCGTGTGCGTCGGGGGCTTTATCCTTTACCAGTATCTGAATCGGCCCCAGATAGAATCCATAGAACCCGCTATCGGCGACAGAGGCGATATCCTCACCCTCCGCGGCAGGCATTTCGGGGATATCCAAGGTGAGAGCCTCGTAACCATCGGGGGGGTAAAGCCTACATCTTCCTCCTATCTCAGCTGGAGCGATGAGCTTATCCGCCTGCGCGTTCCGGAAACGGCGGACTCGGGTCTGGTCTACCTTCGAAGCACGGCCGGCAGGTCGAATTCCCTTCTTTTTACCAACAAAGAGCAGGTGCCAGTTCTCTTTGACGGCAGTCAATCCGGCTCCATTCCGAGTATTTCCGGGCTCTCGGTAACGACAGCTCCCATCGGCGCGGTTATCAGCGTTTCAGGCCTCAACTTCGGGCAAAACCAGGAGGAGGGGCAGGTTCTCTTTACCGCTGCCTGGGACATGAACGACCAGAGCGCCAAGGAGGGAGAGCTCCGCGAATACCTAGGCGTTCCGCAGCGGGATCCCAACTATGAGCTCTGGTCCGACAAGGAAATCCGCGTCATGGTTCCCGACGGGGCCGTTTCCGGGACTATGCTCGTTCGAACCTCCCGCGGCGCCTCTAATTCAATTTATTTTGAGGTTGGGCCCTCACCTGGGGTAAAACACTATCGAAACAAGAGAACCTACGTCATCCGCTATTCCGTGGAGCTCAGCGGCATACGCGCTTCTGGGGGCAATAGCCTCTATGTCTGGGTGCCGCGGCCCCTGGAGTCTTCAGCCCAACGTTCGGTAAAGGCAGTCCAATCCAGCGAGCGGCCGACGGTGGAAAATTATCGTGGCCTCATGCTCTATCATTTTAAGGACAGCAAAGACGGCCAATCCCTCAAGGCACTCCACGATTTTATCCTCACATCCTATGAGGTTGAAACCCAGCCGAAGATAGATTCCATCAAACCACTTAAATCCGGATCCATTCTGACCACTTATACTAAGGAAGAAGCAGGCATTCCCGCGGAAGACCCGGATCTCAAGAAGACCGCTGCTGAGATAGTCGGGCGAGAGCGGAATCCCTGGCGGCAAGCAAAACTCCTCTATGAGTGGATAGCCGCTAAAGTCACTATCCGCGCGGACTTGAGCAAATCCGACGCCCTATCCGCCCTCGAGGATAAGGCGGGAGACGCCTATGCCGTAAGCCTCCTCTATGTTGCTCTCTGCCGTTCACTCACCATTCCCTGTTCCCCGGTTGCCGGGGTATGGATGGACGATTCCAAGGCCACCCATCCGCATTGGTGGGCGGAATTCTTTGTGGAAGGCCTTGGCTGGGTGCCGGTTGACCCGGCATTCGCATCAGATGACCCCCGTTCCCTCAAGGCTCGACCGAGGGAAAAGGAAGGCCTTGATCGGCGCGCCTACTACTTTGGGAACCTGGATAATGATCGAATCATTTTTTCCCGGGGTTTTGCCCGCCTCAATCCCCAGGCCCCCAATTCCAAGATTAAGCCCGCCGGAAGGTTCTATTCCTTGCAGGATATAACCGAGGAAGCCTCCGCCTCCGTGACTTCCTATTCTTCCTTCTGGAGCGATATCGAGATTACCGGGGTGTATTGAATGATGCAGAGGGCGCAAAGATGTTTTTTCCCTGCCGCATAAGGGGCCCAGAGAAGCTCAGCTTATGCGGCAGCTTGCATTGACAACCCCTAGAGGGCCCCTTATACTGTTATAACATAGGGAGTAGCCGGGTACTGAATGGACAACCCATTACAGCTTTCTTTCGTATCGTTTAAGAAAGACTCATACATCATCGTTGAGGGGAAGCAGAACGCGGATCGCTTCTTCATCATCCGGCAGGGAAAGGTTCGCATCTCCAAGGACGTCGAGGTCGTGGAGGAAGAGGGCGGCAATATCCTGGCGCCCGGGGACTTCTTCGGAGTCGTCTCCACCATGTCCACTCATTCCCACATTGAAACCGCCCAAGCCCTCACCGACGTTACCCTTATCTCCGTTCAGCGCGAGCAATACGGAATACTCATAGAGAAAAATACCCCGGTAGCCATGAAGATCATTCTTGGCTTCTCCAGGAAGATGCGGTATTTGGACGAAGCCCTTACCCGCATCACCCTCAAGAATTCCGCCTTGGAAGACTATTCCCACTTGTTTAAGGTTGCAGAATACTACGCCCGCCAAAGTCAGTATAACCAGGCCTACTACGCCTACCATCAATATATTAAGTATTGCAGCGAGGGCCGGGACTTAGCGACGGCCAAGGAACGCCTGGCAAAGATAAAGGCCTACGCTAAAGCCGTCTACCTAGACGGCTCCAACGAGGAATTCAACCGCTACTATCCCAAAGACACCATGATCTTTGCTGAGAGCCAACCCGGACAGGAACTCTACATCATCCAGAAGGGCTCGGTCAAAATATCCAAGATCGTGGACAACAACGAGGTCCTCCTTGCCGTTCTCAAGCAGGGAGATATCTTTGGCGAGATGAGCCTCTTGGAAAACAAGCCCCGCTCCGCCAACGCCAGCGCCTATGAAGACGCCTACCTCTTAGCCGTCAACAAGGCAAACTTTGAGCGCATGGTTCAGACCCAGCCGCAGATAGTCACGCGCCTAACCCAGTTGCTTGCCGAGCGCATCTGGTTCATCTATAAGCAACTTGCCAATACCCTCATCCATGATCCTCTCGGGAGGATGTATGACGCCCTCTTGATCCAGTTGGAAAAGGCGAGGGTCCCCTTCAAGTCCGGGGCTAACCATAGCTTTGAATTCGGTCCCAAGGAATTGATCAACATGGTAGGGATGACAGCTGGTGAGGGCAACGTAGTCATTAAGCAACTCTTGGAGAATAAAAAGATACAGGTTGTAGACAACCACTTTATCGTAAGCGACGTCTGTGAAATCCAAAAGCAAACCGAGTACTACCGGAAAATGCAAAAGATAGAAAAGGCGCGCAAAGAAAGCTCAGCGCTCCGCTAATTTTACTTCCAGATATCTTTGCGTTTTATGGCCCACTGCGGCAAAAACACCCTCAAATACCGACTGGGAATAAGATTATCTTTGCTTCTTTTCAGATACTAAGGCTCTAGTTAGATTGATTGTGCCGAGGATGCCACCACTCCGGAGGTCTCTCCGGAGTGGATTCCGCATCTTCCAGCTGGGGTTGCCGCAGATTTCTTACCAACTTTTGGATTGATTTTCAAATGTTTTTACCTTTTTTACTAATTATTCTCAATTATTCTTAACTACCCCCACTATATCTCCTCAGCTAGCTAGTGTCAATTAAAAAGTAATAATAATTCCTTTTCTTGTAATGAATTAATGAATTGAGTTCAGGAATGTTTCTATCGATAGATCCCCAAAAAACTTCCTCTAGCTTTATCGGTTTAGCTGTGTATCTGCTACTTAGGAAAAGAATTAAGCCTAGAGCCTGGATTACGCTATGTATTCGCGAATCCCAATTCGGCTAAAAAAAATTCATGAATTCGATTCAGGAATGACTTAAAATCCCTGAAGTCGATTTTTTCCTGAGATATAATCCAGCCATGGGCAGGATTAAAGACGACGAGAAAAGGCAGAGGATACTTGCCGCGGCAAAGCATATCTTTGCCAAGCCCGGTTGCGAGGAAGCTACCCTCAAGGAGCTTGCCCGGCAATCTGAAATGACGGCTTCCGGCATTTATACCTATTTTTCCGATAAGCAAGAAATTATCACGGAGATTATCGAGCGTGCTTGGGCCTGGATGAATGGCGAGGTGGAAAAGGATAGGGCCCAGGATGAGTCTGGCTGGAAGCTGCCCCTCCATCATTTTTACCGCATGTATATGCCGGAGCTTTTGGCGGATCGAGATCTGGCGGCCCTTATCGTCCAAAATCCGCAAGCGATACCCGATATCCAAGGGAAAATGGAGGGCTTTGCCAAACTGGTTGGTCCCGGCCTGGACGCTTTTAGGAGAACCTACAAAGCCCCGGCCCTTACCCCCCAGGTGCGCACCGTTCAGTCAACCATCATCGTTTTAGGTTGTCTCTGCTCGATCTATTTTGCCGAGAATTCCCAGTTGGATTTTACGGAAAACGATATCCTCTGGGCCTTTAGGTCCTTCCTTGTCAATCCCATTGCCCCGTCCAATAAGCTCAGGCCCGAGGATATCCCCGAGCCTGAGCAGCTTGCCGAATAGAGAGTGATCGAAATCGATGCGGGTATTTAGCGGCGAATCTCGCTAAAGCCTGTGTATTTTTGTAAAACTTCCGGAACGGCTATGGAGCCGTCTGCGCGCTGGAAGTTTTCCAAAATGGCAATCAGCCCGCGTGAAATGGCGATAGCCGTTCCGTTGAGCATGTGGACAAAGCGACTTTTACCCTCATCGTCCTTATAGCGAATGTTGAGGTTGCGGGATTGGTAGTCGGTGCAATTCGATGTCGACGTCACTTCTCCCCATTCTCCGCCATTGCGGCCCGGCATCCATGCCTCTAGGTCCCACTTGCGGTAGGCCGGGGCCCCGAGGTCGCCGGTGCAGGTGTCCACTACCCGGAAGGGAATGCCTAAGCCGGTAAAGATCTCTTCCTCTATTATCCGCAGTTCCTCGTGGATGGCGTCGGACTCCTCCGGTAGGGTGAGGGCGAACATTTCCACCTTGGTGAATTGATGGACGCGGTAGAGGCCCTTTGAGAATTGCCCAGATGCCCCGGCTTCCCTGCGGAAGCAGTGGGAAACCCCTGCCATTCTGATGGGTAGTTTTTCTTTGGGCAGAATCTGGTCCGCATAGTAGCCGCCCAGGGTTATTTCCGCCGTGCCTACCAGGCAGGTACCGGTACCCTCTACCGGATAGATGTTCGACTCTGGTCCGCGTGGGTTAAAACCTATTCCTTCGAGTATCTCTTCCTTGGCGATATCGGGGGTGATGAGTACCGTGAAGCCCTTCTTGCGCAGGATGTCCAGGGTGTACTGGATGAGGGCGAACTCAAGGAAGACGGCCTCGTTCTTAAGGTAGTAGAATTTAGTGCCGGAAACCTTCGTGGCGCTGTCAAAGTCTATAAGGTCTAAGTCGGCGCCAAGCTGGACGTGATCCTTGGGCTCGAAGTCGAATTTTGTGGGTGTGCCAAAGCGTTTGACCTCAAGGTTATCCTTATCCTCTTTGCCAAGCGGCGCCTGGGGATGGTAGGTGTTGGGTATGCGCATGGCCGCGTCATGAAGATCTTTTTCCGTTTTTTCAAGCTCGGGTTCAAGGGCGGCTATATCGTCCTTGAGGGTCTTGCCCTCCGCTATGAGGGGTTGTCGCTGTTCTGGGGAGAGCTTGCCCTTCATGGCCTCCGCCACTTCGTTGCGGCGTCGACGCTTTTCATCTAGCTTTTGGATAAGGTCGTTGCGCGCGTCAAAGAGGGCGGCTACGGCATCAGGATCGGCCCGCATATTGCGTGCGGCGATGTTCGCCTTCATGGCGTCTAGGTTTTCCTTGATAAATCGGTAATCCAGCATAGTGATGCGGATTGTAGCGCTCTTTTTAGCCCCTGGTCAACGCTTTGCCCCCTTGTGCGTTTCGATGGCTTGAATCTGATGGGCGGGTCCTAAAAGGATCATACTTTACACTTTTTCCTTACACCAGTGTAAAGCATGATCCTTTAGAACTGGTACTTCTCCAGGTCATACACCTTCATGGTTCGCTCGCAAAAATAGCCGAGCGGCACATGACGGTAATA
>JBGSOB010000112.1:0-73283 GCA_041739325.1 Treponematales bacterium | reverse complement strand
TAATATCCCTTCCTATTGTCGTTACAAGTCTGATCTTCCTAAAAAACGTGTGAGAGTAGCGAAATCCCATGATCTAGGCCGTATTTTCATTGTGAACTTAGAAAAAAGGGCCGTCCAAAGTTTCTTTTTGGACAGCCCCTTAAGAAAAGCTTGGCGCCGAGGAGGCTGGAGCGTGGGGGAACCGCAACAAAGCGCAGGGGAGACGCAGAGCGCCTCCCCTGCGCCTCCCCCAGTTCCCGGGCCCCCACCCTCAAGCGCTCACGCCCGGCGCCTCTGCGGTATGGAGCGCGGGTGTCGTGGAAAAATGATTGGCACGCGTCTTAGCAAGCGCAGCGCAGCGTTAGCGGGCCAATCATTTTTCCATGACAGGCCCTGCACTCTTATGTTTCACCCGCGCCGGGCGCGCAGGCTCGAGGATGCGTTCCCCCTAATCCAGGTGCTGGATATTATTTGCGTACCAGAGCTGGAGCTTAAAGTCTGCCGAACGCAGGAAGCCCTTGCGCAGGCTCAAGAATTTCCTGCCGTCTACACCGGGAATGAAGAAGAGGGGGTTGCGGTTCATGTGGCTGATGGCCGGCTCCAGGATGCGTTCGGTGGGGAGGAGGTTGCCGTGTTCGTCCTCCAGGCCGTAGAAGTGGGCGCCCTTTTTCTTGTAGTGGTCGTGGATGGCGAACATGCGGTCGCCCAAGGCTTTGACGCTGATCTCCTGATCCTGCCCCATGGCTTTGTAGATGAGGTAGAGGGGAAAGACGGTTTCCAGCTTGCCGATATCTTCTTGCAGGGTTTCTGAAAAACGCTTGAAGCCGCGCAGGCTGGAAAAGTCGCCGTTGTCGTTGAGGAGGGCGGGTTGGCCGTAACGGACGACGGCTTCCATAGCGCTGTGGCGGTCTGCCTCGGCGAGCCGCGGGTAGCCCTTGTAGACGAACTGTTGCTCGATGAGATAGCGCAGGGCCTTTGCCTTGCCCTTGAGCTTGGAGGGATGGCAGACGTAGGGAGCGTCCGGGATTTTTGAAAAGCCTATATTCACCGGGGTTACGTAGGTTTTGATGCCGCTCTTGCGCGCTAGGTCGTAGAGGAGTTTGATCATGGACCAGTTGATTTGTCGCAGGGCCCCTGTCTTGCTGCGCCCACCGTTGTTCTTGCCGGTATGGGCGTCCTTTTCATATTCAAGGTAGAGCATGAGGTCGTGGTTGGGTTTTTCTTGGGAAAAAACCTGGTCTTCAAGGTAGCCGGGGAGGACGTCGCGGAAATAGGTTTCTTTTGGAAGGAAAACCTTGGGCAATTCTTTATAGCCAATGACGGCGTCTCCGCGCAAAAACATGAATCCGCCATAGGAACGGAGGGCTTGGTTCATTTTAGAGACGAAGAGGTTGTCTCCGGCGAGGATCATGATGCGCTTGTTGATGAGGTCGTGGTGGATGGGCTGAAAGAGGGTAAAATCGAAGAGGCTGCGGTGCCGGGGCACGAGGATGTTGACAGCCTGGGGATCCGCGGCTATCTGGCGATGGATGTCTGGGATATCGAGGATTATCTTTGAATAACCGCCCTTCTCATGGCGCAACTCGGCCTGGAGGGGATCTGTTGCTCCGTAGCGGTATTCGCCAAGCACGCTCTCCCGTAGGCGCAGGGGGTCGGTCTCTTTGCCAAGGCGGTGCCCAATATAGGGATAGTAATCCCTCGGATCGGCTAGTTCGGGGTAGGCCCGCGAGGTCTGTCCCATGTTTTCTCCCATTCAGGTCGGTGTTGCGCCCACTATAAAACGCCCGGCCGCCGCGGTCAAGGCGATGTCGGTCGGGCAGCCGAGGGTTTTTTACGAGCAAAACCGAAGGAACGGGGCTCTTCCTAGGGCCGAGGAGGGGGAAGCGGGCCGGGTTTATAGGAAAAACCGACGCTTGTCGTCTTGCCGGCCTCTACCAGGGCCTGCTTTGTCTCGATAACCCCGTCTTCATACTCAACGTCTATGGAAAGGATGCCAGCGCTCAGTCCGGAGATGGGCAGGCTGGAGCCGGCGCTCAGGTAGAGCTGTCTGCTAAGGACGCGCACGACGCCGGGGCTTTGCAGGCTCACGGAGAGATGACCGAGGCTGGCTTGACTCGGGCCAAAACCGGGGTTTGAGCCCTGGATAGCCGGCTTCAGGTACTCCGCCATGGAGCCGGGAAAGAGAATAAAGTCTCGGCGCAGGTTGTGTTCAAGGCCGGGGCTTTGGATACCGCCGGTGGCTTGGGAGAGCTCTGTCTTAACCCGCTTGATGATAGAAAGTATGTCTTGGCCGGGGCTGGCCATATTTTTTAGCAGGATCTGACTGAAGGGAGAATTGCGCCCAACGCCTTCCGCGCTCAATTGCCCCGCTTCTGCCGAATGGAGAACTAGGTATTCGGGGAGCTTTGGTTTTATGCCTACAAGGCCACGGATATTCGCATAGCCTGAGCTGGGAAAGGGGCTGGGGCGGGAGGCGTCAAAGACAAGGATGCCCAGGGATAGGCCGCTACGCTCGAGCTCCGCGCAGAGTTCTTCAAGATCGAGGGACCCAGCCGCGGCTTCGGCTTCCCCGCGACTTTCCATGCCGATGGGTAAGAGATAGTTCTTAGCCTTATAGCTAAATGCGTAACCAGAATAGAAAAAGAAGGCTATACCCTTGGTTTCTTTGAGCCTTGCCACCCATTCGCGGATGGCCCCCTTCATGGCGTCTGCAGTGGCGTCCGTGCGTAGTACGATATCGAAACCGGCCGCTTTAAGGGCTTGGGACATGTCCGTGGCGTCGTTGACGGGGGTTTTAAGGGCAGACTGGCGGTAGGCCCCGTTACCGATTACCAGGGCGCTGCGCCTCTCCTGGGCGGAAAGGGAAAGCGTAGCGGCGAGGATGAGGAAAAAAAGCCTGTACCTTGTCATCGTCCCCTCCTAGGCTAGAGTGAATTCTAAGCCAGGACGGGGCGCATTTCAAGGCTTGGGGAGGCTATTCTCAGATTCAGCTTCGGTTAAGGATGGCCGCCTAGACTACCCGCTCATCGTAGCAACCGAGCATGCGGAAGCCCGATGTTTGCTTTTCAACCTCGGCAAGGCAGCGCTGTACGCCGGGATCCCGGTCCGAGCCGATAAGGTCGATAAAGATGGCGTAATCTCCGGGGGCTGAGGGCACGGATTCGATGCGGGTGAGGTTGATGCCGGCCTTGGCGAAGAGCTCGAGGGTTTTAAAGAGGGCGCCGGCCTTGTTCTCGGTAGTGAAAACGATTGAACACTTGCTTCCGCCCGATGCCTTGGGCTCGCGCGAAAGGATGAAAAAGCGGGTGCGGTTGGAAAGCTCGCCTTGAACCCCCTCGCGGATGACGGAGAGGCCGTAGAGCTCGGCGCAGAGAGGATTGGCGATGGCGGCGGCGTCCACCGGCTTTTGCTCGGCTATCATCTTGGCGGCGCTGGAGGTGTCCGCGTAGGGAATGGCTTCCAGTTTGGCGCGGGAGATGAATTCCCGGCACTGGAGGAGGGACTGGGGATGGGAGTAAACCTTGCGGATCTCCCGGTAGTCCGTGCCGGGCGCGGCCAGGAGGCAGTAGGGTATGGGCATATCCACCGCGGCGATGATATTCAACTTGGTATAGATAAGCAGGCTGTTGGCCGGGCCGACGACACCGCCGAGGGTATTTTCCACCGGGAGGATGCCGTAGTCGAAGATGCCGGACTCGACGTTGTCCAGGATGTCGGCAAACTCGGCGCAGGGGATGGGGACGGTGCTTCCGTCCCAGGCGCGGACAGCCAGCTCTGAATTGGAGCCGTGCTCGCCCAAAAAGCCGACGGTGCGGTGCTCCACAGACTGCAGGCGCCGCGACTCTGTCATGATCTCTTGGTAGAGCCTGACATAAAAGTCTGAATCGGCCAGGCCGCTCACGTGGCGCGAAATTCGATCTAAGACCTCCTTCTCGCGGCTTTCGTCCAGGACTTCTTTCTTGATCTTCTTTGTGAGGATGGCCTTTTCCATCCGCTCGTTGAGGAGCTGGATGATCTTTGAATCAAGGCTGTCTATCTGGTTGCGTATGTCCTTTAAGTTCAAAGCTTCCCCCCATTCAAGCCGTCCATGAAGGCGGCCAATGCGTTGATTTTCTTCATAAGGGAGGCGAAGGCCTCCGGCTTGAGTTGCTGGTCCTTGTCGCTCAGGGCTTGGTCCGGGTCGCAGTGGACCTCGATCTCCAGCCCGTCGGCCCCGGCGGCTACCGATGCCAGGCTCATTGCCTCCACCAGGGAGAGTTTACCCGTCCCATGCGAGGGGTCTACGATGATGGGCAGGTGGGTGGTTTCCCTTGCCGCGGGTATCATGGAAAGGTCGAGGGTGTTGCGGGTATAGGTTTCAAAGGTGCGGATACCACGCTCGCAGAGGATGACGTTGGGGTTGCCCTCAGCCAAGACGTACTCGGCGCAGTTGATCCATTCCTCGAAGGTTGAGTACATGCCGCGCTTGAGCAAGACCGGCTTGCCGGCCTTGCCGACTTCCCGCAGCAGGGAAAAGTTTTGCATGTTGCGGGCGCCTATCTGGAGAATGTCAGCGTATTCAGCCACCCAGACTACGTCGCGCGGGTCGATTACCTCGGTGACGGTGGGCAGGCCGGATTCCCTACCTGCCTTTTCCAGTATCTTGAGCCCCTCAAGCCCCAGGCCTTGAAAGGCGTAGGGTGATGTGCGTGGCTTGTAAGCCCCTCCGCGCAAGACGGTAGCGCCGGCGGCCTTGACGGCTAAAGCGGTGCTTATCATCTGGGATTCGCTTTCTATGGAGCAGGGCCCGGCCATGACGGTAAAGCCTTCGCCGATGCGTAGACCCTTGACATCTATGACGGTTCTTTTCCGCTCGGGCCCTAAGAGCGCAAGTTTGACGTTCTTCATCGCTGATGAGCCTATAGGAAAGCCGGATTTATTTCCAGGGGGAATGGCCAAGCTCGGTTAGGCGGGCAGAGCAGAGGGATACTTCTTCTGCCAAGCTCATATCACCCTCTAGAGTGAGGATGGGGCAGGAAAGCCTAGCCATCCATTCCTCCTCACTCATTCGGCTGCGCATGCCCATGCCGCCACTGTCATAGGAAGAAGCCCAATCCAAGAATGTCTCATAATGGCGGCGCAGGGGGCCATCCGGCCCTACCCTCTCCCCAAAACGCTCGCTTTCACGCAGGGCAAGCCGCTCTCGCCGGAGCTGAGCCGGTTTCCATATATAGATGGCCAGGTCAAGGCTGGGCATGAGGAAGTCGCCCCAACCGAGCATAGACCCGGAAAGGACCCAGCGCCCGGCGGGATCTGCCTCTGCGCGCACGAGGCGGAGTCTTTCTTCCGGATTGCGTTTGCGCGAAAAGGGGGTTTCCGCGGGAGCCCAAAAAAAATAATCGGAATCCAAGTGGCAGAGCGAAAACTCCCGCGCCAAGGCGGCGCCCAAGGTAGTTGTGCCCGAGCCGGAGGCGCCGAGAATGTGGATACGCAGGGGAGGAAGGCTCATATCCGCCTCAAAGCACCTGGGCTATGACGCACTTAAGATATTGTGATTCGGGGTAGCCTGAAAGCATGGGGTGATCCTTTGCCTGGAAGCGAATCTCGGCTATGCGCAGGCTCCGCTCCGCGTCTGAGGCGGCATCCTTGAGCATGGCCATGAATCGCTCTAGCCCGAAGTGGTGGGAGCAGGAACAGCTGACAAGGTAACCGCCGCGCTCGAGTATCCGCAGGGCGCGATAATTGATGTCCTTGTAGCCGCGATAGGCGCCCTCCAAGGCGTCGCGGGTTTTGGCGAAGGCGGGTGGATCGATTACGACCAGGCCATAGCGCGCCTTTTCGCGCTCGGCGTTTTTTAAAAAATCAAAGACATCGGATTGCTGGCAGGAAAAACGCTCCTCAAAACCGTTGAGCCTGGCGTTTTCCGCGGCGGAGGCGAGGGCCTCGGCGGAGGAATCCACGAAATCAACCCTGGCCGCGCCCCCTCTCAAGGCCGCTAGGCCAAAGCCTCCTGAGTTGCAGAATGCGTCGAGGGCAAGGCGGCCCTTGGCAAAGCCCGCGGCCGCCGCCCGGTTTTCCCTCTGGTCAAGGTAGGAACCCGTTTTCTGCCCGGAGAGGAGCTTTGCTTGAATCCACAGCCCGTTTTCCTTAAGGAGGATGGCGTCCGGGCTGCCATCCTGCCCCCAGACAACCGGCTGCTCAAGCCCTTCCAGGGCGCGCACCGGGGCGTCGGAACGCTCCACGATATAGTCCGGAGCAATACTTTCGCGAAGGGCCTGAAAAATCTGATCGCGCCTCTGGTCTGCCCCATAGCAGAGGAGTTGGACGACCGCAATGCGGCGCGGCGCGGATGTCGCCTCCGGGCTTTGATAATCGTTATAGACATCGATGATGATGCCGGGACAGCGATCCGCCTCCGCAAAAAGCAGGCGGTAGGAATCTCGCTCTATGTCGAGGAATGCCGCGCGGTACTCCAGGGCTTCGCGCATGCGGCGCTTCCAAAAGCCTGCGTCGATGCCGTCCTTTGAGTGGGTAATAACGCGCACCCGTATTTTTGAATGCGGGTTGAAGAAACCGCGACCTACATAGTGCTTGTTTGCGCTTTCCACGTCCACGATGGAACCGGCTTCTGCCGTCCCTTCAACCGAGGCGATCTCGTTGTCGAAAATCCAAGGATGCCCGGAGCGTATCCGCTCATCCTCGTGGGGCTTAAGGATAACCCGCGCCACGCTCATTCGAGGTCCTTGCCCTGGCCGCGGCGAACCTCAAGTTGGAGCTTTGGCTCGCGGGCCCAGGCCTCCGCCTTGTCCCTAGCTTGTTGATAGAAGAACTCTTGAACGCGGAACCCCGGCTCTCCCTCTTGCGGCTTCACCGCTTCCCAACTTCCATCCGGCAGAAGCTGGCAGGCCTTGCAGCTGTCTTTGAAATAGGCGCGCAATATTTCCGAAACCCGCGTACGGCATTCTTCCTTAAGGATGGGGAAGAGAAGCTCAACCCTTTTTTCAAGATTGCGCTCCATCCAGTCGGCGGAGGCAAGGTAGATATCCGCCGCGCCACCGTTGGCAAAGTAAAAGATGCGCGCGTGTTCCAAATAACGGTCTACCACGCTCACCACGCGGATATTGTCAGACAGACCCTTGATGCCGGGAACGAGCATACAGATGCCGCGCACGTTGAGCCAGATGGATACCCCGGCTTGGGAGGCCGCGTAGAGGGCGCGGATGACATCCGGGTCGGTAAGGGAATTCATCTTGGCCATTATCAATCCCGGGTACTCTTGGGTCTTGCGGGTCGCCTCGCGCTCGATAAGGGAAAGAACCTTGTCCTTGAGGTGGAAGGGGGCCATGACAAGGCGCCTCCCCGGCTGTACCTCTGAGTAGCCGGTTATGGCGTTAAAGAAGAGGGAGGCGTCATGGCACATCTCGTCGTTGGAGGTAAACAGGGAAATGTCCACGTAGAGCTTGGCGGTGCGGTCGTTGTAATTGCCGGTGGAGAGGTGGAGGTAGCGATGGATGCCGTCTTTTTCCCGCCTGACAACCAAGGCCGCCTTGGCGTGGACCTTGAGGCGAGCTATCCCATAAACGACGATAACCCCCGCCCTTTCCAAGCGCGTGGCCCAAGAAATATTGCGCCCCTCGTCAAAGCGGGCCTTGAGTTCCACGAGCACCATTACCTGCTTTCCGTTGCTTGCCGCCCGCTCTAGCGCCTTGACGATGGGGGAATTGCCCGAGGTGCGGTAGAGGGTCATCTTGATGGCTAGGACCTCAGGATCGTCGGCGGCATCGTCCAAGAAACGCAGAACCGGGTCGTAGGATTCATAGGGGGTAAAAAGCATGATGTCGCGGCGCTTGAGCTCCGACCAAATTTCCGTTTCCGCCGGAAGCTCTGGGCTGTCTACCGGCTTCCAGCTCTGATCGCGCAGCTCGTTGAAGCCGGGCACGGCCGCGAAATCCATGAATGAGCGCAGGTCTATCGGGCCTGGAAACTCATAGACATCCGTTCCGTCAAGCTCGAAGGCTTTTTGCAGGCTGGCTTTGAGGCGGGCTCCGGAACTGGTGGTCATGGACAGGCGAACCGGAATTGAACACTGGCGATTGATCAAGACTTCTTCCATCGCCTTGACGAAATCATCATCCCGCTCTTCATCTACCGCGAAGTCCGCGTCCCTGGTAAGTTTGAATACTGCGCTTTCCAAAATGCGGTAACCGGGAAAGAGGCCGTCGCCGAAGCATTGCACCACCTCTTCCAAAAGGGCAAAACAGCGGCAATCGCCTTCCGAGGGAATGGATTGGAAGCGAGGAATATTCGGGGGTATTTGGATAATGGCGGTTTTTTCCCCCTCAGGGCCCTCCAACAAAAAAGCAAGGTGAATGCGTAGATTTCCTACCGATGAAAAAGCCTCCCTGTCATCCGTGCCGATGGGAACCAGAACGGGAAAAACCTCTCGCTTGTAAAAGGCTTCCAGATAATAGGACTGGCCCTGGCTATAGCCGTCCGGGCGGACCAATGAAAGCCCGGCCGCCGCCAATCCCGGCAATATCTCGTCATTCAGGGAGCGGTATTGGCGTTCATTCAATTCGCGAACCTTTTTTACCACTAAGGCGAGCACCTGGTCGGGCGTCATACCGGAGGGGTCTGCGTCCAAGCGTCCATCCCGAATCTGGCGCTTGAGGCTGGCAACCCTGACCATGAAGAATTCGTCAAAGTTCGAGGAGACAATGGAAAGGAATTTCAGGCGCTCCAAGAGAGGCAAGGCGGGGTTGAGGGCTTCACGCAACACCCGCTCATTGAAGGCTACCCATGAAAGCTCGCGGTTGAAAAAAAGGCTGGGGGTTTGGTTAATCATATCAGTAACACCTTGAGGCCGAATACGTCCTCGAACATCCCGGCCTTCTCGGCCAGGCTGAATCGCTCTAAAGAAAGGTCCATAGGATTGCCCGAGCGTAGCGTGAGGCCGGTCTCGGATTTCTCTATCTCATGAATGTCTACATGCTGGGTGTGGCCACGGTCAAGCGCGTCCGCCACCCGTAAAATGGCCGAGAGTTTATTTACTATCATCCTCAACCCGGGCTCAAGCCCCATATAACTAACGTGGGTCTGTTGCGGTGACTGCTTACGATGATAGCGCACCACGTTGGCCACTACCGCCCTATCGTCTTGAGCCAAACCGAAGATCTCGGAATTGGCTAGGATATATTCAGAATGTTTATGGTGGCCGGAGGTTTTAATGAAGGTGCCGATATCATGCAGGATGCCGGCAACCTCCAAGAGAAGCCGGGCGTGTTTATCCAGCCCGTGCTCAACGGTGAGCTCATCAAAAAGCTTGAGGGCCAAGCGGGTCACGTGAGCCCCGTGTTCCTCATCAAAGAGGTAGCGGCGCCCAAGAGCCAGAGCGCTGGCTATGACCTGGGCATGGAACTCCTCCACCTCGTCGGCGCCGGAGGCAAGATTTATGAGCACGCCCTCGCGGATTGAAACGTCCGGAACGATGATCTCTTCAGCGGTAGTTTTTTCCAGAAAGAGCCGCGCCACCAGGAGGCCGGGGATCATGCCTTCGGCGTCCGAATAGGCAATGTGGAGGCGTTGCACCAACTCGTCGGCTTGATAACTGCTGATGCGCTCAATAAAATCGACAAAAGCCTTACGGGTAATTACCGAATAGGTGTCGCACACGCGGCTACCCGCCTTGTCGGCGGCTATGCGCGCGTCCGAACCGATGCAGATAAAGGACTTTACCGTATCCAGCTTGAGCTCGGAAGAAAGGCGCTCACAGGTGGTATTGATGTTTTCCTCAAGAAAGCGCAGTAGATAGCGGCCGGAACCCATGTTGGATTCAACCTGTTGTTGGACGCGCACCGTGCCTACACCGAGCGAGTGCGCCGCTGCTATGCGGTTGCGGCGTAAGAGCATGATTTCGGTGGAGCCGCCGCCTACCTCAATGACCATGGAATTGCTGCGCGCCAGCTCCCCGCGCCGCTCGCGCACCGCGAAGTTGAGGGCTAGGTGCATGAGGCGGATCTCCTCAATGCCTTCTACGGTCTTAACGCGAAAACCGGTTTGGAGGAAAACGCGGTCTATGAATGTTTCGCGGTTGCGCGCCTCGCGCAGGGCGCTGGTGGCTATGCACTCCGCGGCGGAAACGTCCAAGCCCCAGCCGGTTAAAACATCGCGGAAGCCGCGCAAGATGCCTAGGCATTGTGAAGCAGTGTCTAAGGAGACCTGGCCGGAGGTAAAGACGTCGCGGCCTAGGGATACCGGCTTGCCGGCGCGGTCAAAGATACGCCAGCCCCCATGGCCGTCCAATTCGGCGACCAGGAGGCGAATGCCGGTGGAGCCAAGCTCCACGACGGCGACAAGCCGCTTGACGGCGCGGGAATGACTCATGACGCCCTCACCCCATCGCCTCTTTGGCGCTGAGGGCGGCTCCGGTGGGCACGGCAAGGTCTCCAAGCTCGGAAACCAGCACCTTAACCCCCTTGGCAAAACCGCTGAGCATATGCTCCTTCATGGATTCCTCGGCACGTTTTTTATAAAAATCCCCGAAGCGGGCAATGACGCCGCCACCTAAGACGATGGCCTCCGGGTCAAGCACGTTCACGAGGTTGGCCATGCCGATACCTACCCAGAAGGCGGAGCGCGCGATTATTTTTTGGATAGCCTCGTCCTTCTCGGAGAGGGCGTATTCGAATACCGAGCTCTTCATTTTGCGGAAGTCCGTGCCATAGCGCTCCATAAGGAGGGGAGACTTGCCGGAAGCGATGGCGGCCACCGCGTCCTTGGCCATGGCCGAGCGGGAAGCGAGGGCCTCAAGACAGCCATATTGGCCGCAACCGCAAACCGCGCCTCCCTCTTGGAGTATCATGTGGCCGATCTCCCCGGCATGGCCGTGAGAGCCGCCCCAAAGCTTGCCGTCCAAGAGTATGCCCCCGCCGATTCCGGTGCCCACAAAGATACCGACAGCGTTTTTATAGCCGCGCAGGGCCCCCTTACGGAACTCGCCCCAGACCCCGGCGCGCACATCGTTTTCAAGGAAGCTAGAGGCGCCCAAAGCCTTGGCCAGCTTTTTACCCATCGGGTAGTCTTTGATGCCCATGTTCGGGGCCTGGATGATGGTTCCCGACTCGCGGTCTATGGGAGCGGGCACGGCAACCCCGACAGCCTTTACCTTTGAGACATCAAGCCCGGCTTGGGCGCATGCTTCACTGGCAAGCTCGACGATACTGGCCAAGATGGCGTCTCCGCCCTTGTCCGAGGGGGTCTTAGCCCGGGCTTGGGCAATGAGCCCCATATCCTCGTCATAAAGAACGGCTAGGGTTTTTGTCGCGCCTAAGTCAACGCCGATATAGAAAGTTTTTTCTCTCATCCGGACCTCCCGATCCCCTCTATGATAGCCGCAAGCCGGCCGGAGAGCAATATCACTAACCAAAAGCACATACAATCCAGGCCGGCGCTATTGACAGATAGAGGCCAAACCGCTAGGATACGACTCGCCTATCGCTGGGGGTGTAGCTCAGTTGGCTAGAGCGTTTGAATGGCATTCAAAAGGTCAGGGGTTCAATTCCCCTCACCTCCACTAGCAGGATCAAAGGAAATGGCGAAGGGACCGATTTTTTCCGGAGATATGGATCCCGATATCGCCGCCTTGCTTGGCGGCAACGTCCAAGAAGTAGACAGCCGCGGCCGTCCTAGCGCCGCCAAGCCGTCTGGGCCGGCGCCCGACTTCGACGACCTCTTCGGCGGCATGGATCTTACCGGGAACGTCAAATCGGAAGGACCCGGCTCCGTAGACCTCACTAAAAAAAGATTCCCCTCCATCAACTCTTTTGAAGAAAGCCCGCCAAACCAGTACTTCAATGACCCGGAATACTACAAAAAGGCCATGGCCGGCGGCTCGGAAGAAGCGACAACCTTCCACCAGGTCTTTACCCGCTTCATGCAAACCACCGACCCCAAAGACCGGAGCATCATCAGGCAGAAGCTCATTCCCGCCTACTGGAACTTTGCCAAGCGCCTTGCCCTCGGTTGCACTACGCGCGACTTCCCCATTCAGAAACAGATAGCCCTTCGTTTTGGCGCCCTTTTGCCCAACCTGCTCTCAGTCGAGCAGAAGGGAATCCTCGAGCGCGTGGTCTATAAAAACACCCTCGGTGAGCCGGTCTACTATATCGACGAGTGGATGAAGATGGTCGCCACCGGTCAACTCAAGGCCTCCACCACGGACGAAGTGCGGGTTTCTCGCATGGACGATAAAGCCAAGTTCCAAGTATTGATGGAAAAATCACGCGGTAAAAAAGACGCTAGCGAAGGGACCCTGCGGCTTAAGGCCGAAGAACGCAAGGCCATGGAAGTCAAGGCCATGGAGAAACTGGAGTTCATCTGCGCCCACGACTCCCAGCCGGGGATGCTCCATATTCCCATGCCCTACACGGAAAGCCAGCGCAAGGCCTTTTCTGAAATGGCCGAGCTCTTCCGTCAAATGGCTAACACCGACAGGGACCTGCAGAAAGCTATCGGCGGTTTTGAGGAAGCCGAGGCCGAGATGAAATCCATCAGCGATAAGGCATCCGGCGTTGCGGAAAACACGAAGGCAGACCTTCAGGCCGTGGCCCAGGAATTCGAAACCCTACGACAGATGGCCAAGATGTGCATTGGCCGCCAGGGCAACCACTTTCCCATCCTTTTCAAAGACTATTTCCACGGCAGCATCCGCGAGATAGGCACGCGGGAAAACGTGATTCAGGCCATGGCGCAGATAGAAGCCATAGACTCCGAGGCCTTTTGCCGCTCCTACAAAACCCAGCTCAACCGCATCGTTCCCTATACCATTCTGGTGCCCAGCTACGGAGACTATGGAATTTGCTGGGAACCCTTTGACCGTTTCAACCGCGCCACTAGTCGCGGCCGCATTGCCATACCCATCTTCCCAAAAAATCTCGTTATGGCCGTGATAAACGCCGTTGCCGACCTGCGTTGGCAGACGGCAAAGGAAAAGGCTTCTTATTATTGGATGGAAGAGGGCCTAACCGGCAACTACTACCAAAGCTTCGTGGCTAAAAAACTCAAGGGAGACGTAAAGGAATACTTCATTGCCGACTACATCCTTTGGATTACCAAGGAAGCGGAGGGCGTGCAGAAACTGGACAAGGAGATACGCTCCATCTTTTGGCGCTACCTTCCCTTTACCCAAGAGGTCAAGGACAAGCTTAAAACCCGCTCCTACGTTTACCAAGAGCTCTACCAAAAAGACATCAACCGCTCCATGAGCGATGGCTACTAGAGCTCGCCGCTACAAAACCCTCGCCTAATTCTCGAGCTCTTTCAGCCGCGCCCGTAAACTGAGTATCTCCGTTTCTAATTCTAACCATCCATCACGCTTAAGCTTCTCTTGCCGGCTATAACGCCCCAGGCGCAGAGTAGCCTCCATGCTTATGCCTATGTCAGCAGCGCCCGCGGCGGCAGCCACGACAATGCCCGCCCCGCCTATCTCCCGCGGATGGGGGCTTGAGGGCGCAAGAACGGCGGCGAGGATACCCAGGGCGCAGAGGTTGCCAAGGGCAAATTGGCCAAGGCGCCGAGAGCGGATCTGCCGCTGAAGAGCCGGCGGCAAGCCAGCGGGTTGATCTGAAGGCCTTAGAAGAAGAAGGCTGTTCACTACGGGAATAAAAGAAAGAAAAAGATCTCCGCTTGCTTGCAAGCCTAAATCCGCTTGGGGAAGACGAAGGCTGGCTTCATCCAAAGCTAAGGCCGCTTGGGCGGCTCGAATGGATTCCAAGCCCTTGAGGATATCATCCCTTTCCTGAGCACGAAGCCTAGGCAGATCCAAGCGAAGCTCAATGACGCGGCTCTCCCCCGCCTCCAAGTTAATCTCCATCTCAAGACTCTCACGATTGGCTCTTTGCACATGGAGCTTATAGCTACCCGGCAGGAGATCTTCTAACCGACCCGGCAAGGGGATGTCCCGCAGATAGCCCTCGGCAGGGAGCAGGGGGCTTGAAAGCCCGGGGCTTGAAAGCCCGGAGCCTTCAAGCCCTAAGCGAGAAAGCCTTAGGCTTGAGCCGGCCTCAGCCTCGACAGAAAGAGAGGCCGTGGCTAAAAGCCTTACCTGGACTGTCGTGGTGCTATTAGGGCTCAAAGGGACATAGCCCTGCCAAAAAAGCCCTGGTTTGCGCAGGGTAAGAAGCTGCTTCTCGGCAGGAACCTTTTCAATAAGGCCTTTTTGCCCGTAAAAGTCCCGCCCCACCGTCACGTCGGGGTTTTCAGGCTCTGAGCGGATGATGATGCTCCCGTAGCGTTGCCCCATGATGAAATCAATACTTTGGTTCGATTCCAGCCGCAGGAGCCGTGACGCGTAGTAGGAGCCCTTCTTCAGCTCCACTACATGTTCGCCCCCAGCCAAGCCGCTTACCGCGCAGGGGCTGCGTCCGCGGAGGCGTCGGTCAACGTAGACAAGGCAATCCGCTATATCGGCTGAAACCAAAAGCTCGTAGCCGGCTGCCTGGCCCCCTGCCTCAACGAGGCCCAGAAGGCTGAAAACAGAGCGATGAATCCAGGCATCCAGACCCTTGGCCCCTGCTTGGAGGCTTGGCAGGGTCCCCGGCAAGCCATAGGAGCCGGACTTGAGAATGTTGCCGCGCTCAAGCTCTAAAATCTTAAGAACCAGGCGGGCATCCTTTGCTCGGCCTTCAATACGCCCCAGCAGAGCAAGCTTTGCAGGAAGAAAGGCCCCAAGCTTTGGAAGATCCTCTTCCCGATAGACGCCTGAGTAGGCAAGAGACTGGGCTTCTAGGAGGAGGGCGGTATCCGCCGGGCTCGTCACTTCATAGAGGCCTGAATCCACCAGGGCCGATTCCAGATGAGAAGCAAGCTCCCCAGAGAGTTCGGGGCTGATACTTTCTGAGCGCAGCGGCATGACGAGGATGGCCTGCGCTTCAAGGGCCGTCAAAGCAAAACAAAAGATAAGGGCAAGCGCCGCGCGGGGCTGGCAAAAAAGCTTCATAGCAAGGCCCTAGAAGAAACGGGACAGCCCAAGGGAAATGACCGGCGATGCGCTCGGGTTCTCATCCCCATTGATGATAGTCACCGCGCCGCGGCCGTAGAGGGCAAAGCCCTTCATCCCTTCGGAGATACGGCTTAAAAAATCCTTTTTATCGCCGCTGGGCTTGGAAAGTTCCGGTAAAAAGTAGGCAATGGTAAAGCCGTAGGACTGGCCGGGTATGAGGAACTCCGTTGGGGAGAAATCGCATTGGACATTGAGGTCTATCCCCGTACGCAGGCTCTGTGAAAAGAAGTGCCTATACATTTGCAGCTCCATCACCATGTCGGCCGTGGGGATATTATTGGCGGTTGCAATGCCCAAGGAGAAGAAAATGTCCAGGATGAGCTTACTGCGCAGGCGCGCCTTGAACTCCGAGCTGGGGCCGGCAAAGCTCGACTCGCCGCTGAGGGAGTAGCGATAGAGATTCTGGGCCAAGATCTCAATGCTCAGGTCGTCGATGGTAGCGATGCAACCGAGATCGGCCACGAAAGACGCGCTTGTTTGCTCTCCCCGCTTCTCACCGTCCGCATAGGCGCCCAAACCAAGAGATACCTTAAGCGGCGAGTGTATCCCCAGGTCGAGGGTAGAGAGGGCAAATTGCAGACCCAGGAGATTTTTTGTAACCGCCACCAAGACCTCATTCTCCCAGAGGCCGAAGTTGGCGGTAGTGTTCATCAAGCTGAAGTTGGGGAGGCTCAAGGCGGTAAAAAGACCCACTGGCGAGCTTGCCCCGTTTATGTGGGCCGGATAGGCAAGGGCGCCCATCATGAGGCTTGAATGGATATTCATGGCGCAGGAAGCCGGGTTGCGGGTATAGGAAGACTCCACGATATCCGGCCCCGGCAGGCCAAGGCGGGCGTCGCCGGTTATGGTGTAGTCGGAGGCGGTTTGCGACCAGGCGCTGAGGGCTAAAAAGCTAAAGAGTATTCTGTAAAAAAGCCGAGTTTTCATGGCATTCCCCTAAAGGCTGATTTCATAGCTGATCATCGCGCGTCGCACCAGATCTTGGTCGATGCGGAAGGTGAAGTCCAGCGAGCTGTTCTTTACAAGTTCATAGGCGATGGTAGTGGAAAAATAAATTTCCTGGGCCGAGGTGAGCTGGTCCGTCATGCCGGAGTAGGAGCCCTCAAGGATGATATCCAAACCGAAGGGCAGCTCTGCCCGACCGCCGATGAAGGGGGTCAGGGTTTCCACCGTGGTGCCAAAGCCGAAAAGGAAGTAGAGCCCGTAGTCCGCCGGCAGGGGAATGGAGTAATCGAAGCAAAAGAAGGCCCCCAGCGGGTAGAGAAAGCCGATAGCGATGGCTCCGTTAGGCACCGACTCGTCAAGGAAGGAGAACTTCAATGAGGGAATAACGGGGATGAAAATATTGGAGCTATTCGCCCGAAAACCAGAGCCCTCTACAGGGTTGCCGAAGATGGCCATGTCGTGCTGAAGGTAATACTGATAGGTGTTCGTCAAACCCAGTTCTAGAAAGGGTAGGACGGAGAGCTGCATGGCAAAGGAAAGGGGGTGTATGGTCAGGTCCTGGGCCTGGGCCGGCACGGAGCGCATGGCAAGGGAGAAGGAACCCGGCTCTGCTATGCGGGCGCCGGGAAGGAAGGTCAAGCCGCTTAAGCCGTAGAAGGTCGGGGTGGCCGCCAAGGCAAGCAGGGAAAGAAAGAAGATACAAAGGGCTATGGTAAACTTTTTCATGGCTACTCCTAGTTTCCCGAAACGCTGAAGAAAAGCAGGGCGCTCAAGCCGGCCACTAAGGCGGCCGAGATGAAACTGAGGGCGGGCTTTCGGATAGAAAGCATAACCGGCTTTTCCTCATCGGGAGCCAGCTCAAGCTCCGCGGAGGCGGAGCCATAGGATGTACGAGCCTCCACCCGATGCTTGCCTGGGCTGTAATCCTTAAGCAGGAGAGGCGAGTTGCCGCGATAGGAACCGTCGACGATGATCCGAGCATTGTCGGGATCCGTGCTGATGCGGATTGCGGCCGGTTTTTGCGCAAGCTTTTGATCTATGTTGAAACTGCGGTTTTCATCTACGCGTAGCCAAAAACTCTTGGGGAAGTAGCCCTCTTTTTCCAGCACCAGGCGATGACTGCCAAAGTCAAAGGGCAATTTTTGAAGAGGGGTCCGGCCCAGAGATTGCCTTCCCTCAGGACCCTCACGGAAGAGCTCGGCATCGGGCGGGTTTGAGTAGATGTCCACCGGGGCCTGGGCCTTACTCAAGGCAATCTCCATCACCTGGGTCTTGGCAGGCTCTATGGTGATGTCGAGGGGATGGCTTAAGTAGTCGTCAAGCTGGAGCTGGAAGACGTACTTGCGCGGGGCGAGGTCGGCCAAGGTCAAGGGTGTTTCCCCGATAGGTTTGTCACCCTCGTAGAGGGTGGCACCGGCGGGAAGAGATACGAGGCGCAGGGCGCCCGGCATGATAGTCAGGGGCGCCTTCAGGCTCCTCTCCTCACGCGAGCGCAGCTCCACCGTGGAGGAGTAGTTCAAGTAGAGTTCCTTTTTTATGGTAACCCGGTAGGAGCCCGGCTGAATCTGGGCAAGCCTTAAGGGGGTGCTGCCGGCCGGCTTTCCGTCAATGAATACCTCAGCCCCGCTGGGCTCCGAATCCAGGGTCAAGCTGCCCGGCTCTTGGGCTAGCTGGACGTTGACAGCGCTCAAGCGGCGTTCGCGCACCGATATCTTTTCTTGGTAATCCATGTAGCCGGTGGCCAGGATGCGCAGGGAATATTCACCTGGGTAGAGATAGGGGAAATCGAGCTTGGCCGACTTCGGCACCGTTCCGATAAAGCGCTTATCCAGGTAGACGTCCGCGCCGGGCACGCTCACCGATAGCTCTACCCTGCCAAGGATGTTGCCGAAGACCATGCGGCGAAAATCCTCCAGATAGGCTTCCAGGGCTGAGCGGGCGGCGTTGATGGAGAGAATGGGAACGAAGGATGAGTAAACCAAGCTTTCCTGGGCCACGTCGTAGACGCGGATATCAACCTGTATGGCGTTGTTTGCCGCCAAGACCGTCCCTGTCATCAGAAAGAGCTGGGAGCCCTTGGCGGAAGAAAACTGGGTGCGCAAGCTTTGGTAATCAAAGGCGCTTATCCGCCGCCCCCCCTCGGTTTGGAAGATAAGGCTGGAGCCGATAGCCGTCTTCATCATCGAGCTTATAGCTGGGGCGTAGTTCTCTCCATTGGGATTCGTGCGCAGATCCTCAAAGGGCTGAACGACGATAATGGGCAGGTTGGACATTGTCTGGGCAGAGAGGCAGGCGCCAAGGCTGAGGGCGCAAGCCAGTACTTTGAATTTCATAGAGCCTCCAGGTTCTTAGCGTTAAAAACCACAGTGAGAGTATAGAACCGAAGAGGGGGGAAATCAATGGCTAGGCTTTTTATACTATTATAATATATGTATTTATCATATTTTTAACTGAAGGCACAACGGCTACCTTTTTTAGCTTAGTCTTTATGGTAAAAGGAAAAAGCTTAAAAAGGTAGCCGAAGGGAATTCGGCTACAAGCCTGAAACCACCTTGGGCGGGGCAAGAAGGGCCTCGAGATTCGACTTCCCCGGCGGAACCATGGGGAGGACAAGCTCTTCGGGGGCAACTTCCAAGACAGTCAGGCTGGGACCTGAGTTTGAAAGGGCACGAGTGATGGCATCCTGGGGGTCTTGGCCCAGGGAAACCTTGCTGGATTCTATTCCATAGCCGCGGGCTATGAGGGCAAAGTCCGGGCGGCTAGCAAAGCGTGAGGCCATTGTCCTATTCCCATAAAACAGCTCCTGTTGCTGGCGCACCAGGCCCAGGTGGCCGTTGTCGAGGATAAAGAGGCTCAGGTTCAGGCCCAACTCGGAGAGGGTGGCCAGTTCTTGGATGTTCATCTGAATGGAGCCGTCGCCGGAAAGGCAGACGACCTTTCGTCCGGGGTTTGCCAGGGCGGCGCCGATGGCGGCAGGCAGGCCGAAGCCCATAGTGCCTAGGCCGCCTGATGTTAAAAATGAACGTGGGCTATGGGCCAGCCAGGCCTGGGCCGCCCACATCTGGTGTTGGCCCACATCCGTGGTGACGATTGCCTGGGCGCCGGCAAGCCGGGATATTCTGCGTATAAGGGCAAGGGGATGGCTTCCCTCCTCAGGGATAGAAAGTCCCTCACGGGCCTTGAGTTCGGTAACCCTGGATAACCAGGGCGCCTGAGCGGGCCTGCGCCGGGGGGAAGGGCCTAAGAGAGCAAGGAGGGCTTCGATTGCCAGGCCGGCGTCGGCGGGAATGGAGAGGTTGACGCGGCGTATTTTATTGATCTCCGCGTAGTCGCGGTCTATATGGGCAACGGCGGCCTTGCGAGCAAAGCCGTCCAGGCGGCCGGTCACCCTATCGTCAAAGCGGGCGCCTATGGCAATGACTAAGTCCGCCTCTTCCACGGCGCGGTTTACGCCCAGGCCGCCGTGCATGCCCAGCATCCCCAGGTTGAGGCTGTGCTCCGGCTCAAGGCAACCTAAGGCCATCAGGGTCAGAACGGCGGGTATCTGCGTAGCCTCCACTAAACGGCGGAAGGAATCGCAGGCCCCGGAGGCGCTTAAGCCTCCCCCCACGTAAAAGAGCGGGCGCTCGGCGGCGTCTATCATCCGTAAGAGGCTCTCAATGGCCGTGGCATCGGGCTCCAGTGCCGGGTCTAGCCGCGAGGGCTCGGGCCAGGCGTCAAACTCAAGACTTTCGAGCTGGACATCCTTGGGCACGTCTATTAAAACCGGGCCGGGGCGGTCCGAGGCGGCAATACGGAATGCCTCTGGTATGGCGGACAGGAGCTCCTTAGCGGAGCGAATAAGCATATTATGCTTGGTGATGGACTGGGTCATGCCGTAGGTATCGATCTCCTGAAAGGCGTCCGTGCCCAGGAGGCCTGAAGCGACCTGGCCGGTAATGGCAACCAGGGGCACCGAATCCATCTTAGCGTCGGCCAAGGCGGTAATCAAATTTGTCGCCCCAGGGCCGGAGGTAGCTAGGCAACAAGCTGTCTTTCCGCTTGAGCGCGCCATACCCTGGGCTATGAAGCCACCGCCCTGCTCGTGGCGGGCCAGGATATGACGGATGCCGCCTGAAGCCTCGCTATGATAGAGGGCGTCGTAGAGGGGAAGATTGGCCCCGCCGGGGATTCCCGCGACGATATCGATCCCCTCCCGTTCCAGCAATTTAACGATAATCTCTGCCCCATTCGCCTTCATACTTCCTCCTCTCCTAAGCTTCCCTCCGGCTGCCCCCTAGGGCGGCCCCGGCCCGCGGCGGCGGGGATAAAAAAACCCCCGCTGGCGCCGGCCAGCGGGGGTGCAAGATCCTTGTCTAGGATCCCGTCAACGCTGCGCGCGGCGCCCTGAGAACAGCCCTACTACGATTACTACGGTAAGGAGGCCATTGACTGGGTGTACGCCTGCGGCGCGATACGGGTTCATTCCAAATATCCTTAGTTTGAAAGGTACACTACTTTTTCCCTGCGGTCAAGGGTATTTCCGACCCAGTGGTCGGGTAAGCCAGATGCGCGGATGAACCATAGGCTAGAGACTAGGCCGTGGATTTCCTAGCCAAAAAGCTCCACGAGCTCCTTGAGCTTGCGGGCGTTGGCCACGGCCCGGCCCCTGGCATGATTGTTGAAAGCCACGTAGAGGACATCCGTCTTCTCCCGCATAAGGGCGATGCGCGGCAACCACTCGCGCAGCTCCGCTTCCGGGTAGTCGTAATCGTAGCGGGATACGTTGTCGCCTGACCACCAGGCCTCCTTGTTGCGGCCGTGGAAGCGCACATAGCCGAAGCCGGCGGTGGCCCTTGGCTCGGGGCGCGGCAGATTGGGCAGCTCAGGCTCGTCCACCGCCAAGAAGGCAACGTTGCGCGACGCAAGTTCTTCATAGACCCGCTCGTTGAGCCATTGGGCGTTGCGGAATTCCACCGCCGTGGGGAAGGACCCAAGCTCCTTAAGGAGCTCTGAGAGATAGACGCGGTTTTCCACGGTGTAGTGGAAGCGGTAGGGCAACTGCACGATAACCGAGGCTAGGCGATCTCGCTGTGCCAGGGCGTCCACCGCCTTGACGAAGAGCTCAGCGTCGTCGCGCCAAGCCGGGCCCACCTCGTGGGTCAGGCTCTGGTGGGCCTTGATGGAAAAGAGAAAGGAATGCGCCGCGCGATCCGCCATGGCGCGCAGGGCATGGGCCTGCGGCATCTTGTAGTAGGAAAAATTAAGCTCTACGAATGGAAAAAAGAGGGCGTAGTGGGAAAGCCTCTCATCCCGGGCAAGGCCCTCGGGGTAGAAGGGCCCCTCCCAATCGTCGTAGGAGTAACCGGATGTGCCAATGAGGATCTTGCCCATAAAACAATGATAGCCTAAAGCCCGGCTTTGGGCAAACCGCGTACCAAGATCGTACCAGGCAAAGGCTATGGCCCTATCATACCAGGCACTAAGAGCCTGAGCGCAATCGACGGCCTTGCCGAGCACGCGCGCTTAGGCGTACAATAGGCGGATATGCCAACGGACGGCCCGATCATCATTCAGAGCGATACGACACTCCTCTTAGACACCCACGCCCCCCTCTTTGAACAGGCGCGGGATGCCCTCCTGCCCTTTGCCTCCCTGGAAAAGTCGCCGGAACACATGCATAGCTGGAGCCTTTCTCCCCTAAGCCTGTGGAACGCCGCCCAGGCGGGCATGGGGCCTGAAGACGTGTGCGCCATCTTGGGCCGCTATTCCCGCTATGAGGTTCCGGCCAACGTGTACCGCTGGGTGCGCGACGCCATGGGCCGCTTTGGCAAGGTTGTCATGAAGGCCTACACGCCCCTTGGCGGGAATGAAGCTGAGGGCCAAGCGCCGGCTATAGTTGAACTCTCCCAAGCCAGGTTGCGCCTAGAGGTAGCCGATAGGCGGGTGCGCTTGGAGCTAGCCGGAAATAAGCGCCTGATGAAGTACCTCGTTGAGGAAGACTCAGGTTTTTCCCTCCTCCTCCTTGACCGGGGAACGGTAAAGCTGGAGCTTATGAAGGCCCTCTACCCCTGCCGCGACGAAGCCCCCCTCCTGGAGGGTGAGAGCCTTCCCCTGGCCCTACGCCATAGCTGCCGCTCCGGCGCCGATTTTTCCCTGCGCGCCTACCAGCTGGAAGCCGTGCGCTCCTTTGTGGGCAACAAGGCCCCGGGCACAGGCTACGGCACTGTCGTTCTACCCTGCGGCTCGGGCAAGACGGTTATCGGCATGGCGGTCATGGCCGAGCTCTCGGTCAACGTACTCATCCTTACCGCCAATTCCCAGGCGGTACGGCAGTGGATAGCCGAGCTCTTGGACAAGACGGACATAGACCCGGCCTTGGTGGGCGAGTACTCCGGCGAACGCAAGGAAATACGCCCCATAACGGTGGCCACCTATCAGGTCATCATCTGGCGGCCGGACCGCGACGCCGAATACCCCCACTTCTCCCTCTTTAGGGCCCGACCCTGGGGCTTGATCGTCTATGACGAGGTCCACCTTTTACCGGCCCCTGTTTTCCGCGTTACCGCGGAGCTCCAAGCCGTTCGCCGCCTGGGGCTCACGGCAACCTTGGTGCGCGAAGACGGGCGGGAGTCCGAGGTCTTTGCCCTGGTGGGACCCAAGCGCTACGACGTGCCTTGGAAGGAACTGGAGGCAAAGGGCTGGATAGCCCAGGCCTTCTGCCGCGAGATCCGCATACCCCTTTCGGACCAGCGCGGCTACGAATACGCGGCCGCGGAAAAGCGGGCTAAGGTAAGGCTTGCCGGGGAGAACCCCCTCAAGATAGCCGTAGTGGAGGAGCTGGCAAAACACCATAGCGGCGAAGGCATACTCGTCATAGGCGAATACTTAAGCCAATTGGCCGATATCGCCAAGCACTTAAAGGCCCCCCTCATTACCGGCAAGATGGCAAGCACCGACCGCATGACCCTCTACGACTCCTTCCGCTCCGGGGAGCTGCGGCTCTTGGTAGTATCCCGCGTGGCCAATTTTGCCATAGACCTGCCGGACGCTTCGGTAGCCATCCAGGTATCTGGCTCCTTCGGCTCGCGGCAGGAAGAAGCCCAGCGCCTGGGGCGTATCCTGCGGCCCAAAAAGATAAACTCATATTTTTATACCCTGGTGTCTGAGATGACGGTTGAAGAGGAGTTTTCCGTCAACCGTCAAAAATTCCTTGCCGAGCAAGGCTATCGCTACGAAATAGAGCGCCGTTCTCCCGAGGACAGCCTCCCCGCCCCCGCCGCCTCAGGAGGGTACTAGACCATGCTACAAGATTGGCGCGCAGCCCTAAACTCACTGCCTTCGGAAACATTCCTTGACCTCATGCGCGTCTACCTTGGCCAGGTGCGCACGCCTTACCGCAAACACGAGCTGGTAGACAAGCTGGAATCCCTCTTAAAAAAGCCGGAAACCATAGAGCGCATCCTCTCCCTCATTGACGATTCTGACGCCGAGGTCTTAAGCGCCCTCATCATCCTGCCCCAAGCCACTCGCGACGATGTAGCGGAATTCCTTGGCGGGGAGAGGATGCAGACCCTCTTGCGCATCGTAAACCTGGAGGAAAGGCTCCTCATCTACGAATCCGCCGGCCCTGCGCCGGGCAGCCAGGGACGGAACGCCAAGGAGCGGGCCGCCTTTGAGCGCTCCGGCGTAGGAAGACGCTATATACGCCTCAACCCCCTCCTTGCCGAAGCCTTTCGCCTAAGGGTCTACGACCCGGAGCTCGTTTTCCCGCCAGCCGCGACTTTAGGAAAAAAATCCGAAGTGGAGGAAGAAGAGTCTTCCAGCGCTTTCCCCAGCCTTGACCGCTTAGACCCGGAGGCCATTGCCGCCCTCATCTCCTTTTTTCTGAAGGACGACCACGCGCCGCGCCGCAAGGCAGATGGGGAGCTCAAGCTTCCCATTAAAGCGGTTCGAGAATTCCAATCCCGCTTTCCCGCACACTGGGACTGCCACCAGGCGGCCGCTTTCCTTGAGTCCGCCCGGCTCTTCCGCTTTGTCGGGGGGAAGTTTTGCGTGCAAAAGGCTGAAGCCGAAAGCTTTTTCCGCTTCGAGGCCTACTCCCGCGCGAAGGCGGCGGCCATACTCGCCGGGTCCCCAACCCTCAAGGCCATGGATACGGGGCTTCCCGCTCCGAGCGCCGTTCCGGGCGCCTCAGGCGCGGCCGGAGCCGTCGAGCCCATCCACCCCGCCCCCTACCTTGCGGCAAGCGCCCAAAACGATGCCGCCGACCTAATCCGCTTAGCCGAGCGCATCATCCCCGCCGGAAGGGCCTTCGGTCCGAAAGCCCTTGCCCGTTTTATCATGTCTGCCCAAATACACATGAGTAGGCGCGCCCGCGGAGCGGACGCATCACGCCTGCTTTCCGGCATGCTCAAGGCAGGTTGCCTTAAAACGGACGGCAAAGGCGGCTGCCTCAGGCCAGCAGTTGAAGCGACAACGGCGGAATCGGGGCGGATACGGGTGGGGGCTGATTTTCACGTCTTCACTGGACCAGGTTTGCCCAGTAGCGACGGCCTCATCCTAGCCCTGTGCCTTGACATCGAACGCCTGGGCTCAGCCCTTGAATTTAGCCTCAGCCGCAAGAGCGCCGCGCGGGCCTACCGCCTAGGCTTAAGCCGGGAGGCCTTGGAAGCCCACCTCACGCGGATGTCCGGGAAGCCCCTACCGCAAAACCTCTCCTACTCCCTGGAAGCCTGGGAGCGAGAGCACCACTCGGTCAATATCGTCACCGGCATTGTCCTCTGCGGCGACGATAGACTTGCGAAATTCATGGAACACTCCCCGGTAATGCGCGAGTACCTGGTTGAAAAGATTGCCCCCGGCGCCTACCTCACCCGCTTTGCCGGGGCCGAGGAAGCGGAAGAAGCCCTACAGCGCGCGGGCATGGAAACGCCCCCGCGCATTATGGACGCAAGCGGTTCCTCGGAAGGCCTTCCCGGATCCGACGCGATAGCAAGCCCCGGCCAGGCCCTGAACCTAGCCCCGCAGTTCGATACCCGCGAGCTGAGCATTGCCGAGACAGACTGGGAAAGACGGCGGCAAGAGCCTACCCTCGACCCGCTCAAAATCAGGAAGGAACTTGAGGACAGCCTCGCCGCCTCCTCCTATCCCAAGGAAATAAAAGAATCCCTGGCGGACAGGATACGCCTCAAGCTCATCATTGGTGAGGCCGGTCTCATGCCGGATTCAGTGCGCTATGAAAAGAGCGAAGCCGGCGGGCTTGATTACCTGGGCAAGGTGAAGCTCATAGAGCACTCCCTGCACCGCAGCGACTGGCTCTTAGTGATCCTCTACCGCGATGCCCAGGGCAACCCGGACAGGCGCTCGGTCCGCCCCCTTTCCCTGCACAAAACGGCAAGCGGCCTCCTCTTGGACTGCCAAACGGTTGATGGGCCGGATGAGGAGGGGGAGTTCATGAAGATTCCGGTAGAGAGGATATCCAACGTAAAGCGTGTGCGTTTGAGCCTCTTCGGTTAAGCGGCACCCGGAAGAGGGGGGCGGGGAGAAACCTCGGGGGGTTTCGCCCCGCAGCTCTCCCGGCCTAGAGGATGTGCTTGAGGAACTTGCGGGTACGCTCTTCCTTGGGCATCTCAAAGAGCTGCTGGGGGCTGCCCTCTTCTATAATCTCGCCCTGATCCATGAAGATGACGCGGTCCGCGGCGGCGCGGGCAAAACCCATTTCATGGGACACGACGAGCATCGTCATACCCTCTTTTGCCAAGCCGAGCATGACATCCAAAACTTCCTTGATCATCTCCGGGTCTAGGGCCGATGTCGGCTCGTCAAAGAGCATGACCTTGGGCTTCATAGCCAAGGCGCGGGCTATGGCCACTCGCTGCTGTTGACCGCCGGAGAGCTGCTCCGGGTATGAGCGTTCTTTTTCTGAAAGCCCTACCTTGGCAAGGAGGGCGCGCGCCTCGGCAGCTGCCTGAGTAAGAGGAGTATTCTTTACCGTGCGCGGGGCCATCATGATATTGTCGAGCACGCTCAGGTGGGGGAAGAGGTTGAAGGACTGAAAGACCATGCCCACTTCCTCGCGTATCTTCCTGATGTCGGACTGGTGGTCGGTTACCTTGTCCTCGTCTATCCAAATCTCGCCCGAATCCAGGTGCTCTAAGCGGTTGATGGAACGCAGAAGCGTTGATTTGCCTGAGCCTGAGGGCCCGATGACGAGGATAACCTCGGCCGGCTTCACGTCCAGGTTGACCCCAGCAAGGGCCCTGGTTTTACCGTAACGCTTAGTTGCCTTGCGGATAGTGATTCTATTTCCGTCCATTGCGATCCAGCCTTTTTTCCATCAGGGCTACCATCCGCGAGAAGAAGAGGGTCAGGATGAGGTAGATGAGGGCGATCATGGTGTAGGTTTCAAAGTACTTGAAGCTGGTAGACGCGTATTCCCTGCCGCGGCGCAGAAGGTCGGGAATGGCCAGGATGGACACCAAGGAGGAATCCTTGAGCAGTGCGATGAATTCGTTGCCTACCGGGGGCAGGATGATCTTGATTGTTTGCGGCAGGATTACCTTGAAGATAGCCTGACCGCGGGAGAGGCCGAGGGCAAGGGCGGCTTCCATTTGCCCACGGGGCACGGAGAGGATGCCGGCACGGAAGACTTCCCCCATGTAGGCCCCATAGCACACCGACATAGAAAGGATGGCCGCAACCATGGAAGGGAGGCGGAGGAAGGATGCTAGCGCGAAGTAGAGGTAAAAAAGCTGAACCAAGAGGGGTATGCCCCGTACTATCTCCACATAGATGGTAGCCAGGCGGTTAATGAGCGCGAAGCGGCTTATCCGCCCGATGCCGGTCATAAGACCGATAAAGAGGGCACATACGATGGAGGAGATGGTGATGATAAAGGTGTTCAGCAAACCATCCGGCACGAACCTGAGAATCCTCAAGTAGGGATTGGGTTTGAGGATGGGCAGGAGGATGAAGAGGGCCACGGCGCCGAAGAAGGCGATGTTCCAGGCCGAAAAAAGCACCTTATCCCCGGAATCGGGGATAAGGGCTCCGTCGGTGACGAGGATCTTTGTATGCTTGCCCTCGGCCAACCGGGCGCGGTCTACCTCAGCCACTTTTCCTCAAGCTCAACATTCTTCTTGCTGGCGAGGACCTTGCGCAGGCCGGTGTTGATAAGCTCAAGAACGGCGGCGTTGCCCTTTTTGACGGCAATACCGTAGTACTCGTCGGTAAAGCTCTGACCGACGATCTTGAGGCTGTCCTTGTAGGTGTCGTTTTGCAGGACGAACTGGGCGGCGATGGGGGTGTCGGCGACAACGCCCTCGATGCGGCCCTTGGCAAGGTCTTCAATGGCAAAGCCGAGCTCGTCGTAGGTCTTGAGGGTGACGGCGGCAACCTTCTCGATTTCCATAGCCCCGGTAGTGCCTATCTGGGCTCCCAGGCTCTTGCCGGCTAAATCGGCTATAGTCTGAACGGAATCGGCGGCGTCTGCGCGGACGATGAGGACCTGGCCGGCATTGATATAGGGGTCGGAGAAATCCATCTCCGCTTTGCGCTCCTCGGTTATGGTTACCGAGGAAATGACGGCGTCGTACTGGCCACCGGTAAGGCCACCGAAGATACCGTCCCAGTTGACGTTCTTGATCTGAACCTGAAAACCGGCTTCCTTGGCGATCTCTTTGATGAGGTCGATGTCAAAACCGACGGTCTCCTTCTGATCGTTCACGAACTCCATGGGAGGCCAGGTGGCGTCCGTAGCCACGACGATCTTTTTGGAGGGGGCGCAGCCGGAGAGGAGAGCGAGGGCCACGACAAGAGCGGAAAGCGCGAATGCGAACTTCCGAGACATAAGTACTCCTTCAAGGGTCAATATTGAAGCCAAATTATGCTGTCCCGAGGCCGTTCCGTCAATGGCAGGGCCTGAAGATGGGGCCAAAGCCAGAGTCCGCACTGGCGAATTTTCCCCTTTTCATGTAAAATGGGGGTCTAGGATGAAAATACGCAACGCAATCATCACCCTAACCTGCCGCTGCCTCTATGAG
Organism: Treponematales bacterium; assembly: GCA_041739325.1. Classification (GTDB taxonomy): domain Bacteria; phylum Spirochaetota; class Spirochaetia; order Treponematales; family JBGSOB01; genus JBGSOB01. The sequence goes on along the minus strand of JBGSOB010000112.1, from coordinate 45,299 downwards.
TCTCTAGGCACCGACATGATGGTCCGCCTGGCAAGGATGATCCTGCCCGGCTATAACATCCATCAAGCGACAGGCATACCCGAGAATATTCCCATCACGGCTCAAGTAGTGGCGGAACAAGTAGTGCGGGACATCATCGCGCGCTCGCGCTTCCTTGCCTTCGTCGAAACCTTGATTGGGGTGGACGCCAAGGGCTACATGGGCCGCGAGTATCGCATTCTCCACCTCATAGACCTTGTAAAGGCCATCATGGCCGAAGGCTACTGCTTTGACCGCGGCACCGGCCTCTTCATGGAGAATTCCGCGGAAAGGGTAAGCCCAAACTGGGGCCGGTTGGAGGAGGGTGAGGAAAATAACTTTGCCTTCCTACGCCTTGATATAGCCAAAAACTCAAGCCTTGTGAAGTCAAACCCCGCAGCAAAAATCAACTCCGCCTACGCCCAATTGAGGGACATCGTTTCCAAAGCGGTGCTCAAGCGTAGCGGCCGGGTGTGGGCCTGGGAGGGAGACGGCTGTCTCTGCGCATTCCTCTTTAATCAAAAGGAAAGGTCGGCACTCCTTGCCGGGATGGAAATCCTTCAGGAGCTTTATTTCTACAACCTCGTGGCCAACCCCCTCTCCACCCCCATCCGCATTCGCCTAGCCGGTCACTGCGGCCCCCTGCGCTACTCAGAAGACAGCCTAGCCATTAAAAAGGCGGAGGTAGTGCGGGAGCTGGGCGACCTAGAGTCAAAATACACGGACGTAGACAGCTTTTCCGTATCACCCAACCTCTTCCTTGGGGTGGACAAGGTGATACAGGACCGCTTTGGGCCGGAAAAAAGCGGGGGCTCCATTAAGCTCAGATCCTACGCCATCCGCGTGGAGGGCAGATGAGGATACTCGTCTATAGCGACAAAGCACGCTTCAGACTGACCCTGGCGGCCGAGGCCGCCTCGGCCAAGGCGGCGCAAGAATCCATCCTCCCGCGGGCGGAACTTTCCAAGCGCGCTGCCCCGGAAGCCGATATCGTCTACCTGGATTGCCGAGACCTAGACCAGGGAGAGATAAAAAAGGCCCTTACCCGGATAAAAAAAATCCACCCGGGGACCCCCTGGGGCTGCATAGACCCCAAGGGCAGTAATCCCGACCCCGCCCAGCTCTTTTATGAGGGGGCCTGCGACTATATAGGCCCAGCCCTGCTTAAAAACGGCATTCCCCACAGCCGCCTTAAGCAGTTGCTCTCCTACGCGGAATTCCTGACGAGAGGGGCTCAGGCGCCTGAGGCTATGAATTCGAGAATGAGCTCGGATTCAAAGTCCCTGCCTAAAAATACGGCAGAAACAAGGGGAAGAGGAAGCGCCGATGCCGTAGCGGATTGCCCAAGCATTCAACGAGAGCCCTTTCCCGGCTGGGAGGGCATCAAGGCGGGAGAAACCCGCGAGTTCTTCTTCCTCTACGCCGCCATCGCCAACTCATCAGCCCTTAAGGCCAAGATAGGCGAAAAGCGCTTTGCCTCTCTTCGCGAAGCCTTGATGACACACCTGCGCAAGGAATTCGCCGATACCGACGGCCAGGCATGGATGCAAGCTGATTCCGCCGTTCTCTTCCTCATCCCCCCGCCGGAGGGAAGGGCGCGGCTTGTGATTGAGGCCTGCCTCCACGCCCTCCTCTCCACCCCCCTCTTGGGCTATGAACAGCTGGGCTTGGAAAGCCCCCTCTCCCTGGTATTCGCCCTCCACTACGGCAAGACCCCCTATCAGGCCCCGGGCCGCACGGGGACGGTCGTATCAGAGGACGTAAACTTTATTTTCCACCTTGGAACCAAAAAGGCACAGGCGGAGCGCATAAGCGTTTCGGCCCGGGCGATGGCGGCGATACCGCCCCGACTCACGGATCACTTCAGCGCGGCAGGGGAATTCGAGGGGGTGGAGATATGCGCGTCGCGTCGTTTTCTCTAAAAAGGCCGTGGGCTTGCCTGAGGCTTCTCCTCCAGAGTCAGGGGCTTTATGCCGAAAATTAATAAGATGTACCCCTTATCCGGACGGTGGCCTATGAAAACACGCTGTGCAGCCCTCTTGGCATCCTTGCTCCTCTTCCCCCTGGCCGCCGAGGTCAGCTTCTTCGGCCTGGATCTTGCCCAGGACGATAAGCTCCTCTTCCAGGCAAAAACGGCCTTGCCGGGCGGAAGTCTCTACGCCAGCCTCTTTCAGGCAAAGGTGCCCGACGGCCCCATAGAGCAGCTCACCTTCTTCCCGGAGGAGATCCAGTGCCTAGACGAAGGCCGCTCCCTCCAAATCCAGAACCGCTACGGGCTCTTCCGCTCCAGCGGAACGGATTTGCACGGATTCAAGCCGGTGAAGGGCTTTCCCTCCTTCGTTTCAGGCAGCCAGGTCCAGGCGGGAAAGCTCATTCCCATCCAGGCCTCCCCTGACGGCCGCTACATCCTCTCCATCCAACCCCTCAAGTCCGCCTATGGCCGCCTTGTACTCCATGACGCCCAAAGCGGGGTGGAAACCATCGTATCCCAGCGCTTAGGCTACCTCTTAGGCTCCTTCCCCGCCCTCTGGTCCCCGGACTCCAATTTCTTCGTCTATGCCAGTGGGGGGCGCCTCTACTACTTCTCCGTAGAGCAACTGCGCGGTAAACGCATCCCGGACGAGCGCTTCCGAGACCTCGGCCCGGGGCAGGCGGCAAACGCCCGCTGGAGCCCCAACGGCAGCCTCTTTACCATACAGGGCAGACAGCTCTTCCGCTCCGACCCCAGGGAATTCTTTACCCGCACCCTCTACTCGTCACTGCTATCAACGGGAAGCATCGTGGGAGAAGTGCCCTTTGCCTTTGACCCAAACTTTGACAGCTTTGAGATATCGCCCAGCGGGCGCTCCATCCTCTTAGTCAAAAACACGCGTTCCATCTTTATCTACGAGGTTAAGAACGACGACCGCAGCAGCCTTGACCCAGAGATGATGCCCTACCTCTACCTGCCCTCGAATACCCTGGTCAACCGCGTCATTTGGCCGGTCGGGGGACCGATCACCATTCTGGCCACCCTATTGCAAAATGGGGAGCGACGGATGCGCGCCTTCCGCGTGGCCGACCCGGAATTCGCCCGCCCCCTCATTGCCGAGACCAAGCCCCCAGCTGACGCTTCCGGCCCCAAGAATTTGCCGGCCCTGCGGCAGGAAGCGAAGGTGCAGGACTTAGACGGGGTGCGCGACATAGCCCTTTCCCCGGACGGAAAACTCTTCGCGGTGGCATCCGCGGATGCCCTGCGCATCCTCTCCTACGACGATTTTTCCCTCAAGCAAAGCCTGGACGCCAGCTCGCCGATTCGGCTTTTATGGCGCAATTCGAGCCAGATCATCCTAGCCGGGGAGCAAAGCACCGAGCTTATAGACCTTTCCACCGGCAAACGGGAACTGCTTGCCCTTTCTCAAGCTGAATCCGCCGGCTGGTCGCCGGCATCGGGCTCGGCTATAGTCAAAACGGGCGGCAAGGCCTACGCACTCAACCAGGCGGGGCTCTGGGATGACGCGATGGTCTACGCGCCCCTACCGGCATCCAGCTTCTCCGCCAACTACCGCGTCTTCACCGACGAGGTTCAAGCCGGCTCCTATAAGAATGCCGTCATGGTGCGGGCCATTAAAACCCTCAAAACGAGCTCCCTTGTCCTGCCCCCCTCCAAACGCTACGCACCCTTCCCCCTCAAGGACGAAGAGCGGGTGCCCGACGTGTTCGACCACGGCTCACGCATCCGGCGGCGGGAGGTGGCCCTAGTATTCGACCTCTACGATGGGGACGAGGGGCTCATGACATCGCTCAACGTCCTCAAGGACTACGGCATAAAGGGGACATTCTTCCTCAACGGCGAGTTCATACGCCGCTACCCGGGGGCCGTCAAGGATCTTGCGGAGTCCGGCATGGAGCTGGGCTCGATGTTCTTTGCCAACTGGAACCTCACGGACGGCAACTTTACCGTAGACGCCGAGTTTATCCGCCGCGGCCTTGCCCGCAACGAGGACGATTTCTTTGCCGTCTGCGGCCGCGAGCTTTCCGCCATCTGGCATGCACCGCACTACTCCATCAACTCAATGATGCTGCAGGCGGCCAAGAGCCTGGGCTACGCCTATGTGGGCCGCGACGTAGACCCGCTGGACTGGGTAGCGTCCCAGGAGCAGTACCGCTTCCCAGGCATGTACCTGGACGCGGCCGGAATCGTGGAGCGGGTGATGGAGCGCAAACAACCCGGCTCTATTATTGCCCTGCGCATGGGAATCCCAGCCGGGGGCCGGGGAGACTATCTCTACAATCGACTTGACATCCTCATCAACGCCCTTATCAGCGAGGGCTACGAGATCGTGCCGGTATCAACCCTGATGGAGCACTCAAAATAAACATGAACAAGAAAGGGGCCGCTATGGACAATGCCGATTTTGAGCTCAAGGCCGCCGACATCGAGTATTCGCTTACCGAGGCGGAGATAGCGGAGCTTGACCGCGACTGCGAACCGGAGATCGTCATCGTTCAACCGCGGGCCTTCGCCGCCCTGCAGATGGGCACCGACATAAAAGCGCGCGGCTACCATATCTTCGTTTCCGGCGCCCCGGGAACCGGCAGGCGCACGGCAGTGCTCAACATCCTGCGCCAAAAGAGCGCGAGCGCGGATTCGCTCTCCGACCTCGCCTATCTCTGCGACTTCCGCCATCCGCAAAACCCCAAACTGCTACGCTTCCCGCGCGGCCAAGCGCGACGCTTTAAGAAAGACCTGCACCGCCTGGTTGAGAACATCAAGGGCATAGCCAGGCGCCTGGCGGAGAGCCCGGACTTCCGCCGCAGGGAGAGCTCCTACCTCAAGGAGGTGGAAGACAAGGAAAACCGCTTGGTGAGCGAGTTCGAGCTAGAGCTAGAACGTGAGGGCTTCCGCATCGTTCAAGTGGGGCCGGAGGAGGGGCGCAGCACCGATATCCTGCCCCTTAAAGACGGGGAGGAATCCTCCTTTGACGATCTTAAGACCCTAGTCGAATCCGGCGCCATGACCCAAGCCGAATGGGAAACCAAGCGCTCGGCATACTACGCCCACATGGACAGGCTCAAAGGGATTTTCGACGAGCTGCGCCAAGCCCGGCTCTCCTTGGAAGACAAGGTGGAAAAGGCGCGCATCGAGCTTATCCGCCCCAGGGTCCAGTCCGAGGTCGACTACCTCTACTCCCGCCATTCCTTAGAAGCACTCAAGGGCTGGGTGCGGGACTTGGAGCGCGATATCCTCTCCCATTCGCGGACCTTTTCCGAGAGCCAGGATGAGCTTGAAGCCGGGCCCAAGGGCCGCCCCTTCTTCTCCCGCTATGGAATAAACATTATCGTGGACAACTCGGACCAGGACCGCACCCCGGTAGTCTTCGAGGACGTTCCCAACCAAGTCAACCTCTTTGGATCCATCGAGTATCAAGCCGAGGAGAGCGAAGACCCCTACCCCGCCTACCTGCGCATCCGCTCCGGTTCACTCCTGCGCGCCTGCGGCGGCTACCTCATCCTCAAGGCTGAGGATGTCGTGCAGGAAGAGGAGGCCTGGGCTTATTTGAAGCGCATCCTCCAGGCGGGCAAGGTTGAGATCCAACCACAGTCCGGCCCCTTCGGCCCGGCCCCGGCCATCATCAAGCCGGAGGCCATCGATATCGACGTCAAGATCATCATGATAGGCAACGAATCCTCCTACGACTTCCTCTACCAGGCCGACCAAGACTTCCAAAAGCTCTTCAAGGTCTGCGCCGAGTTCGACTCCTCCATGGCGCGTAGCCCAGGATCCACAAAAAACTACCTCTCTTTTATGAAAAAAATCGTTCAGGAGGAAGGGCTCAAGCAACTGACCCACTCCGGCATGGCCGCCGTTATAGAGCAGGGGGTGCGGCTCTCCGAATACCGTGACCGCCTCTCAACCCGTCTTTCGCGGATAGCCGACCTGTTAAGGGAGTCCGACTACGCCGCCCGCCGCTCCGGCGCGGCAAGCATTAGCGAGCTGGAAGTGCGGCAGGCGGTGGAAAACCGCGCCTATCTCTTCTCCCTGCCCGAAGAAAAGATGGGTCAGATGATTCTCTCCGGGGAGATCGTGCTTGCCGTCTCCGGAACCGCCCTAGGAAGGGTGAACGGCCTTGCCGTCCACGACCGCGGATTCTACGCTTTCGGCATGCCGGCGGTCATTTCGGCCCAGGTATCACCGGGAGCCTCCGGGGTTATCAACATTGAGGGCGAATCCGGCCTTTCAGGCGAAATCTACGATAAGGCCGTTCTCATTGTGGAAGGCTTTTTGCGCAGTCGATATTCCTCGGCCTTCCCCCTCTCCATCACCGCCAGCATCTGCTTTGAGCAATCCTATACCGCGGTTGAGGGAGATTCCGCCTCTTCCACAGCGGTTTACGCCCTGCTTTCCGCCATTGCCGGGGTGCCTCTGCGTCAAGACGTGGCCGTTACCGGTTCCGTCAACCAGATGGGGTAGATACAGCCAGTGGGCGGGGTTTCTGAAAAAATAGAGGGGTTTTACCAGATTTGCAAAAAAGTGGGCTTCACCAGCAGCCAGGGGGTTATGATTCCCCGGCAAAACGTTGTCAATCTCACACTCTCGCGGGAAATCCAAGACGCGGTGGCCGCCGGGCGTTTCCATATCTGGGCGGTTTCCAGCATTGACGAGGGCATCTTTGTCCTCACCGGCGAAAACCCCGGTAAAAGCGCCGCCGGGGGGGATTTCCCCGCGGATAGCTTTAACGGCAAGGTGAGGGAGAGGTTACGGGCTATGGCGGAGCTGATGCGGGGCTATTCGCGCGCTTAGGGGCGGCTAAGGTTGCGCCGTCGGGCTTTATGGTACTATACTTGAAAAACATCGGATAAGGGGAAGATCATGCCGGAACTCGTGGTAGACGCGCTCAAGATAAAAAAGGCGGCCCATAACGCCATCCCGCTCACCATCACTACCTATACCCTGCCCCACGAGATAGAAATGTACATGGAGCAAGTGCTGGAAGTCTTCCTTTCGGAGATTGGCCAGAAGAAGCTCAAGGACTATCTGATCTACTGCCTGCGCGAGCTGGCGGTAAACGCCAAAAAAGCCAACACCAAGCGGGTCTATTTCCAAGAACGTAACCTCAACATAGACGACTCCGAGGAATACGAAGAGGGGATGAAGTATTTCAAGCAGGAAACCCTGGATAACATAAACCATTATCTGACCCTGCAGAAAGAAGCCGGCTTCTACATCAAACTGCTTTTTCAGGCTAAGGGCTCGGTCATCCTGCTTGAGGTCCGCAACAACGTTGAGATCAATCAGAAAGAATATATCCGCATCCACGACAAGCTTGCCCGCGCGCGCACCTACTCTTCCTTGGAAGAAGTGATGGGCCAGGTGGTAGACCCCACCGAGGGCGCGGGCTTGGGGCTAGTCATCCTTATCCTCATGCTCAAAAAGATAGGCTTGGACGAAGAATGCTTTGACATCTGGGCCGAGGGCGGGGAAACCATTGCCCGCATAACCATTCCGGTGAACGCCGCCAAGATAGAGAACCTCTCCCTCTTGGCAGACGAGATCGTGCGGCAGATAAACCGCCTGCCGCAGTTCCCGGAAAACGTCTCCAGCATCCAGCGCCTGATTACCGACCCCAAGAGCCAGATGGTGGACATTGCCAGGCAGATTGCCATGGACCCCGCCATGACGGCGGACCTTTTGCGCATGGTCAATTCCGCCCAGTTCATGTTGGCAAAAAAGGTGGACAACATCCCTGAAGCGGTAAAGCTAGTTGGGCTACGCGGCATCCGCAACCTTTTATATTCCTATGGGACGCAAAAGATCTTAGGCGGGGAGGACAGCCCGGAAAAGCGAGAGCTCTGGCAGCACTCCTACCGCACCGCCTTTTACGCCTACAACCTTACCCGCAACTTCAAGCCCCAGAATCGCGAGCTGCTTGACGACGTCTACGTGGGAGGAATGCTCCACGATATGGGAAAGATCGTGTTCTCCTCCGTGCACCCGGACCTGCTCAAGCACATCCGCGACTTCTGCGTGCACAAGGGCATTCCCGACCAGCTCTTCGAGGAGCTTTCCGCCGGCATGAACCACGCCGAGATCGGGGCGCGCATAGCGGAAAAGTGGAACTTCCCCGAGTCACTCATTGCGGCCATACGCTTCCACCACGAACCGGCTCTTTCTCAAGAGCACAAGGAGGTTGTCAACGCCGTCTACCTTGCCAACGCCATGACGGAGTTCGAGGTTGGGGAGATGAGCTTTGAACAGATAGACGCCCAGGCCCTCTTGGATTTCTCCATAACCAACGCCACCCAACTTCAAAAGATCATCAATCAGTTCGACTCCGGCTTCCGCATGGAGTCCTCCGGCAAGTAGAGCGCCCAGCTCTACCAAGAGGAAGGAAGTTCCGAGCCGCTGCAAAAGCGACGTCTGATTATGCAAAACAGCCTGCGCCGAGACCGCAAAAAAAAACGCCCCGGGCAGGGGCGTTTTAAGCTGGCCTTCCCGGAGTGGGAAGGAAAATCTAGAGAATTTCCGCCAGGAGCTGTTGAGAGCTGATCTTTGCTCCCTTGGATAGGATGTAGTGCACCTTGCCAGCGGCAGGGCTCTTTATCTCAAGCTCCATCTTCATAGACTCTACGATGAGGATTGTTTGACCTAAAGCTACAGCCTCCCCCTCAGCGCAGCTATTGCGCACCAGGGAACCGGCTACGGGAGACTTGACCGGGCTACCGCCCTGGGGAGCCGCAACAGCTGCGACAGCTGCTTTGGCCACCTTAGCCGGGGCAGAAGCGAGAACGGCCGTGCCTTCCGGCCTCACCATTACGTCATAATCCGTGCCGTTGACGGTTACGATGTAGGAAGCGGCGGCTTGGTTGGCGGCAGCGACGGGGGCGGAAGAGGGCGCGGAGGCTTCTTCTTTGGGCGTGTCGAAGTTTACCGGCCCCTTGGCGCGGTTGGCAAAGAACTCGGGGGCAACCTTGGGGAACATGGCATAGGTAAGGACATCCTCGACCGCGACCGTTGAGCTTCCTAGTATCTTTTTCGTCTCTTCCTCAAGCTTGGCAAACTCATTGGGGATGTCGTCGGCCGGCCTGTGGGTGATAGCCGCGTCCATCTTGGACTCAGAGAGCGCCTTTTTAACCAGATCCACGTTGCAGGGCGCCGGGCTCTTGCCGTATTTTCCCACTAAAAGGTCGCGGAATTCGGCAGAGAGCTTTTCATAGCGACCGAAGAGGACGTTAAAGACGGCCTGGGTCCCCACGATTTGCGAGGTTGGCGTGACCAGGGGAATGAAGCCCGCATCCTTTTGGACGATGGGTATCTCTTTGAGCACGGCGTCGATTTTATCTCCCGCTCCCTGCTCCTTGAGTTGGCTCTCCATATTGGAAAGCATTCCACCGGGAACCTGAGCTATGAGGATGCGGGTATCGGCGCCTAAGAAGGAAGACTCGAAGGCGCGGTACTTTTTGCGGACATCGCGGAAGTAGGCGGCAATATCCACCAGGAGATTGACGTCAAGGCCGGTATCAAATTCCGTGCCCTTAAAGATCTCCACGAGGGTCTCGGTGGGCGAGTGGCTCGTACCCATGGCCATGGAGGAGATGCATGTGTCCAGGATATCGGCCCCCGCTTCGGCTGCCTTGACCAGGGTGGCAACCGACATGCCGGTAGTGGCGTGGGAATGGATTTCAACCGGGATACCGACTTCTTTTTTAAGGGCCCGCACCAATTCATAGGCCTCAAAAGGCTTTAAGAGCCCGGCCATGTCCTTGATAGCCAGTGAATCCGCGCCCTCGCCGGCGAGGGCCTTGCCCAGCTCCACGTAGGCAGGAATGGTATGAAAGGGGGTAGTGGCGAAGGAGATAGTGGCCTGAACGTGCTTACCGGTCTTTTTAGCGGCCTCGGTGGCCTTTTTAAAGTTGCGCGGGTCGTTCATGGCGTCAAAGATACGGAAAACGTCCACGCCGTTCTTAGCGGCCGCCTCCACGAACTTCTCCACTACGTCATCGGCGTAATGGCGGTAGCCCAAAAGGTTCTGCCCGCGCAGGAGCATCATGATGGGGGTCTTGGGCAGGGCCTTCTTGAGTTGGCGCAGGCGTTCCCAGGGATCTTCATTTAAAAAGCGGATGCAGGAGTCGAAGGTAGCCCCGCCCCAGGCTTCCAGGGCGAAATAGCCGACCTTGTCCAGGCTCGGGCAGATGGGCAACATGTCCTTGGTCACCATGCGCGTCGCCAACAGGGACTGGTGGGCGTCGCGGAGCACGAGGTCGCAGAGCTTGATCTTGGGCATGCGGGTCTCTCCTTAGGATTTGGCGTGATGGGCGGTGGCTGCGGCCATGGCCGCGACTGCCTCGTCATCATTTTTAACTACGAGGGCGGGTTGAGCATCCCCTCCGTCATCCTCAGCGTCTCCCCAACCAAGCTTGCGCCCTAGAAAGGATGTCGCGTTGATTACGAAGATGAGCAGGGTAAGAAATAAGAACACAACGGCCATGCCGATGAGCATGATAATGCCGCTTTGTTCAAGGGCTACTAGGTTAATCATAAAACCTCCTCTCAAGCTTCATCCATTTAACGGTAGAATTCATTGTTTGGCAAGTTTTTTTTCCATTCATTACCCGCTTCCGGGTTCTTGACAGCCCCTCCATCCCATGCTAGGGTTTCGCCTCGGGTTAAGCGGCCTCCCACGGCCTGCCCAGCCCCCCCAGGGCGCTTAGCTCAGCTGGGAGAGCGTCTGGTTTACACCCAGAATGTCGGGGGTTCAAACCCCTCAGCGCCCATTTAAGGCCGCCTTCAAGGCGGCCTTTTTTTATCTTTCAAGGGGTTTGAAGCGATGTGCCGGCCCCGAAGGCGCGAATCGATGAGCGCCGCAGGGGTAAGCCGCCAGGACGGCGGCGCAAGGCACGAGCCGGCCCGTAGGGTTGAGGCAGGATGCCGAAACCCGGAGGGCAAGGGCAAAACCCGAAGCGATAGCTGAGGGTTTTGACCACCCCTCAGCGCCCAAAAAGGCTGCCGTAAGGCAGCCCTTTTTTTTATTTAAGGGGATTGAAGCCCTCATTCCTTCTTTTTTTCTTGAAATGATCCTCAGATAAGCCGATAACGAATTCTGAGGGGATATGCCCATGACTGTCACCTATTCCTCGCTCATAGCCGAGGCCAAGTCGCTTCTCGCTTCCTGCGCTTCAGAAATTGAAGCCCTGGTTGGGATATCTCTGCCGCCTAGGGCTTCAGGAAGCGGGATTATAAGCACAAGGCTGAGTCACGAGGTCCTACGCGCGGGCGTGAGGCTCTCTAACCGCTTGGCAATAATCTCTGGTTTGATAGCCCATACACGGCTTCGTTGCTTGGCCGCCAGCTTGCGCGCAGCCTTCCTCGAAGCGGCCAATGGGGAAGTAGATGGACTTGAGGAAGATATACGGGAGGCCTCTAGCCTTATCCGTCAAAGCGCCCAGGCATTAGAACTCCTCCCCGGATATGGGGAAATGCTTAGGCCCTCCGGAAGGGTGCTTCGCCCGCCGATTAGTCGTGAGGTATCCGTTCAAGACATCTGCTCCCGGCTAGCGGGAGAAAGCCGCGTACGGCTCGTGCCCTTCGATGGCCGCTTTTTAGGCGAAAATAAAGAAGGGATCTTCAGGCTCAGCGTTCAAAAAAAACGGGCGGACGACTCACGCGCCGAGGGTAAATGGCTTTCACTGGTTTATTTTGACGCCGGATCCATGGGGGAGAACGGCCCCCTTGGCCTTGCGGAGACAGCTAACGCCCTGGTAAGCCTCATAGCCCGCGGGGAACTCCTCAGATATGGCGGCATCTCAATGAGTTACGCAGCCCTCAATGGGCTCAATGCCATCCTGCCCTGCTATGGGATCGTCCTCACGCGGGAAGATCCGAGCATCGCCCTCGCAAGCCGCTTACCCGCTTCAAGGCTGCTCAAGATTATATCCTCGCCGGACAAAGCCTTTCTTCCGGAACCTGGAGCCGGCGGGCCCGAGGCCAAAGCCTTCAGCCTCTACGCCACAGAGGAAGATGAGGATTACCTTGCCATAAATGAGGAAGCGCCATCAGCGGTTCCCGAGCCGACACAGAAGATACAGGCGCCTAAGCAGGCGACGCCAAGCGAACTGGTTTCACCGCCTCAACAAGAAGTAAGGACGCACAATCCCCCAACAGTCGCCGAAGCCAAACAGAAAGCGATGCCGCAAGCCGCGCGGCCGGATCCGAACGCCCTCGACAGTGAGCTCCCCGCCGGAATCGTTTTCCCGGAGATGCATGAGACGGAGGACGAAGGATTCCATATTGATGATTTCCGCATTGAGGATATCCAAGGCGAGGCTAAGGCTGGAGGATCGGGCGCCAAAATCGAGGCGGAAAGAGAAAACGGGTCAGATGAGATGGCGGCCCTTCTCGGATCCACAGCCGAGGATCATGATTACCGGACACAAGAAGGCTCGGAAGCGCATTCGGCGCATGATGATTACAGTCAGGCGTCTTCTTTTTCCGCCCCGGGAGTTGATTATAGCCATGAGGCGGATCACCGAGAAAGCAAAACAAGGGGATCCGTTAAGGAAGCGCGGATAGAAATAACCCACGATATGCGGATACGGCTTCCCATTTCCGTCAAGATGATGAGCATTATCTCCTTGTTGATCTTGGTGGCGCTAGGGACGATGATTGCCCTGGCATCATATTTCTTCCGCCAAGAGATCAGGAATCAAGTCGCCGAGGCAAGCTTACAAATTTCCCAAGTAATCAGGCAAAAGTTCGAATATGACTTTATCGCGGTTTCAGACAAGGCATACCGGCTTATTCAAGGATACATCTCTCGATCCCGAGGCTTAGATCAAAATGCCCTGACGGCCCTCAAGGCCGAGCTATACCAGGGAGAAAACGAAGTCCTCTTCGCGGCGGCCTATCCGGAGGGTGGAGGTGAAGCCATAGCCGAACTCGCGAATATAAATGCGTTAGCGGATTTCCGCATGGATGAAAAAACCATCATGACTGCGATAGCAGGAAGAAGGAAAGAGATCGAAGCCGCCGTTCGCGGCGATGCTTTATGCATGAACATATCCGTATTGTTTAGGGAGCCCTGCGTCTTAGCCGCGTGGAGTTACCAAGTTGAGGGCCAAGCGGGAGCCTTGGTTGTCATCTTCAACTCACGGGAAAGACTCCAAGAATCGGTTGAGGCCCAGAAAAAATCCATTCGGCAACAGCAACTCATCTCCCTTGAGGGAGAGATCATAGCCCATCCGGATTCAAACGTCGTTATCCAAGCCCAAGACGTCTCCAACCTGGATTTCTTCAAGGATCTGCAGAAGAGCCAAGCCAATATCGGGCAGTTCCGCTATCGCGACGAATCCGGCCTCTACTATAGCGCCACCTATTCCAAACTCCAGGGGATTGGGGCATGGGTACTTTCCGCCGTAGAGGAAAAACGCGCCTTTGAGGCTGTCGCGAATGTGCAGAGGAATAATATTCTGCTTGCCATCATGGTTATTGCCGCTGCCATCCTGTTGGTTTATTTTTATTCCAAGTCCTTGGTCGTCCCCATACGCGCCCTCGTCGGAGCCGCCAGGCGCATTGAAGCCGGGCAATTCGAGCTGAGTTTACGCGCCCGGGCCCACGATGAATTAGGCCTGCTTACCGAAACCTTCGTGAACATGGGCCACGGCTTAGCGGAGCGCGAAAGGCTCAAAGACACATTCGGCAAGTTCGTCAATAAAGAAATTGCTGAGCAAGCCCAACGTGGCACCTTGAAACTCGGCGGGGAGCGCAAACACGCCACCATTTTCTTCTCCGACATTCGCGGCTTCACTTCCATCTCCGAGCGGCTGGAGCCGGAAGAAGTTGTTGACTTCCTCAATAAATACATGACGCGCATGGTCAAATGCGTCAATGCCACCGGCGGCGTGGTGGATAAATACATAGGCGATGCCATCATGGCCGTCTGGGGCGTGCCGCCCATTGAAGGCGTAAGCGACGCTGAGAGCGCGGTCAACGCGGCCTTGATGATGCGCAAGGAACTTATTGAGTTCAACCTGGACCGCGGCGGTCCGCGCAGCCCCATCATCCGCATCGGCTGCGGCCTCAATTCCGGCCCGGTTATTGCGGGGCAGATCGGTTCCAACGAAAGGATGGAATACACCGTCATCGGAGACAGCGTCAATTTAGCCTCCCGTATAGAAGCCCTCAACAAGCCCTTTGGAACGGATATTCTGGTGTCGCAAGACACCTACACCCTGGTAAAAAGCGTTTTCCGCATGGAAAAAATGAAGCCTATCGTCGTTAAGGGCAAGAGCGAGCCACAAAGCATTTACGCCGTGCTGGGAAGGATCGACGACCCCTATTGCCCCAGAAATTTGGCGGAAATACAATCCTTACTCGGCCTGGAGCACAAGGACCTCTCTAAAGTCAACGTTGACGAGGAAGAGGTGAAATACAAGATTGCCGATGAGGGGGCCGCGCACTAAAGCGCCAATGCCATGAGAAGGAGCAATGGCCCTTTGGATATTTTAGCCGTCCTCATCTGCGCCAGCCTTTTCTCAGGCTCAGGTTGGCTTTTCTGGAAGGGTGTTACCGATTCGGTAAAACCGTCAGGGGCGGAAATCATCGGCTCCATAACCTACAAAAACAAGGTCGCGCAACGCAAGTACTCAGATAGGGCGGTTTGGGAAAGCGTTGGCGTAAACGCATCCCTCTATTCTCGCGATTCGATCCGCACCGCTTCCGGCTCCAGCGCCATCCTCAAGCTCAACAATGGCGCCGAGATCCTTTTGGACGAAAACACACTGATTCTTTTGGATTACGACAGCCAAAAGCGCAATATCGAATTCCTCTACGGAAATATACACACAAGCGGAACCGAAACCGCGCAGGCGCTGGGTAGCGACGCGAGCATGACTAAAGCGGAGCCGATGACTATCAGCGCCCTTGGCTCCAAGATTTCCTTAGGCAAGGGGCAAGCGAGCCTCGGGGTATCGGAAAAGGGAAAGCTTGACCTTACGGTTACCCAAGGTAGCGTGGAATTGGCGGTTGAGGGCAAAAAACAGGAGATTCGGGAAAACCAAAAAGCCGAGGTTCTTCCTGGGGCTAAAACCGCCAGCGTGGCCGCAATTCCCATTCAATTAACATCTCCCGCGCGTGAGGAGCGCAGGATCCTCTTTACCGATGAAGGCCCAGTTGATTTTGCCTGGCGCTCCGAAGAACCGACGCAAGATTTCCTCCTCGAAGTTTCATCGAGCGCCAATTTCGCAGCAATCGCCGCCTCAACACTGGTAAGGGATAAAAGCGCCCGCCTCAATTTAAAGGCGGGAACCTGGTTTGCCAGAGTCGGCCCAGGGGGCGAGTCTGGCGCGTCAGGCGCCATTTCGGAGCCTATACGCTTTCATCTTATCCTTCAGCAAGCGCCACGCGGCCTCACGCCGACCGATGGCCGTCAGTTCAGTTACCGCACGCAAACGCCTTCCATCCGTTTTTCGTGGCGCCCGGTCGAGCTGGCATCCTCCTATATTCTGGAGATTTCAGACAGCAAGGAATTCGAACGCGTCGTTCAAAGCCAAGTCTCTAGCTATGAAAGCCTCAATATAGAAGGTTTAGCGGAGGGAAGCTATTGGTGGCGGGTTAAGCCCGTATTCACCGTTGGTGGATCGAGCAATTCCATAGCTTCAACGGTCATGGGTTTTAGCATGGTCAGAGTAGCAGAACTGCAAGCGGCCGAAGCGGTTCTTCCCCTTGATGGTGAGCTTATCTACGAAAAGGCATTCAAGGAAAGCGGCATCCGTTTCGCCTGGAAATTCGGGCCGGAGACGGCTAGCTCAACCTTGGTGATATTCAGCAAGGGGAACCAAGATAGCCCCGCGCTACGCCTTGACAGTCCATCTACATCCATCGTCGTCAGCACGGGCCTCAAAGCAGGCGACTACCTCTGGCAGATTCATTCGCTCGCCGCCGATGGCAGTAGTGGTCCGCCTTCAGCCATGAGATCCTTTATTATTAGCGACAAGCTTCCGCAGATTAGCCTTTCAAGCCCCGAGGATGGGGCTGAACAAGATGCCGCGAGCGCCCTACGCTTTGCCTGGGAATGCGACAGCGCCCAGCCCTTCAGGTTGGAAATTTCCAGCAATCAAAGCTTCTCATCCCCATCGTTCAAGGAAACCGCATCCTATACAAGCGATTACCGCATGGATACGCCTGGCATCTACTATTGGCGCGTCTCCGCCCTTGACGCCAAGGGCATGGCGCTTAGCTCGAGCGCAAGCAGAAAACTGGAAATCCTAAAACCGCTGAGTCCGCCGGCGCTCAGCCAACCCAAACCCGGCAGCGCCATCGAACTCGTCAATGCGCCCGCCTTGGAATTCGCGTGGATTGCCAGCGAAGGCGCCCAAAGCTATTCCCTCAGGCTACTGGATGCGCAGGGGAACCTCATCCTGGAAAAATCAGGCCTCTCAAGCCCAGGCTATAAAATGGAAGACCTAAGCAGGCTTGGTGTCGGCGCCTATCGATTAGAGCTCTCTTCCCAGGCCTCCGGACGCTCAGGCAGCCGCAGTTCTCCCAAGGCCATAGGTGAATTCTCACTTGCCCGTATGGTAAGGACAAAACCGCCTGAATTGCTGGAACCGCCGAATGACGCTCAAATCGATGAGCTTGAAATAAAACGTTCCGGGCTCAACCTCAGCTGGAAAGCTGAAACGCCGCTTAACCAAGTCAGGCTTATCTTGGCGAAAGACCCGGGCTTCCGGCAGATAATGAGTGAAACCACGGTCGAGGGCAATCAAACGAAATTGCGCAGGCTGGAGCCGGGATCATACTATTGGGTAGTGTCGGGAACGGCGGAAGATGGGAAAAGCTATTCTTCCACGGTACGGCAGTTTGAGGTGAAGCGCGCCCCGCCCCTAGCTACGCCACAAGTAAACCAACCCCGCTCAGGGGAGAGCATTGACATGTCCATCCGCGACTCAATCGTCTTTGGATGGAAGGCCGTTCCCGAGGCCAGCTACTATTCCATTAAACTGGTATCGAGAAAAAGCGGTGCGGTTGTTGCGGCACTCGAAAGCTTCCGTGGGACACGCTGGGAATTCTCGGATCTACCCAAACTAGATATAGGCGGGTTTGCCTTCAGCCTTCAGGCGGTAAGCGTAGATTCCGCTGGGGCGGTAGAAAGGCGATCGGCCACGACCACGGTGGATTTCTCCATCCGCCTCAGCCAGGACGGGAGCGCCTCTGAATTCCTCTCCCCGGATACGATTTATTTACCCTAAACAGGGGCGGAAAAATGGCTGAAATGGTTGTATACTTAACTACGATGAAGAGAATATTAGCTCTCGCCGCACTTTTTTTCCTCAGCCTAGGAGCCCTAGCCAACGCCCAAGACGAGGCTTTGACACAACGCAAACTCCAATGGAAGAGCGTTCCTGGCGCAAAGGCCTACATTCTTGAGGTACGCAACGGTTTAGGGGACTCCATTCTCAACAAGACCCTGGAAACCACGAGTTTTGACATCAGCCTCCCTCCAGGGGAGTACGAAGTGCGCATTACCACCCTCAATAAGTTCTTAAAGCCTGCAAGCGTATCACCCTGGTCAAAGCTTTCCATCATGCGTTCAATCCTCCCGGTACCGCAATCCATCTCTGCAGAGACCCTGATAGCCGGAAAGAAGGACCAGGTATTAAGCGTGTCCGGTTCGGGTTTTATGCCTTACACCCTCCTCAGTCTGGAAAGTGAAAACGGTAAGGCCTCCGGATCCATCCTCAGCCAAAGTGGAAATAAAATAAGCGCGGTCTTTGACCTTTCTTCCCTAGCCCCGGGAGAATACCGGCTCAAGGTGAGCAACCCCCCGGGTAAAGAAGCCTTTGCCCCAGGGAGCGTTCGTGTCTGGAAAGAAAGCGAGGCCCTCGCCAAAATAGCTAGCGGGGAAGCAAGCGCCTCCAGCGGGGAAAGGATAGTCGAGCGAATCGTGGAGGTTCCCGTTGAAAAAATAGTGGAACGAATAGTCGAGGTACCGGTAGACCGTATCGTTGAAGTACCGGTCGATCGTATCGTTGAAGTTCCCGTTGACCGCATAGTCGAAGTACCGGTAGATCGTATCGTCGAGGTTCCCGTCGAACGAGCCGGTTCGGAAACGGTTGTTGAAAAAATCGTTGAACGAATCGTCGAAGTTCCCGTAGATAGGATAGTAGAAAAAATAGTGGAAGTGCCCGTAGACAGGATCGTGGAAAGAATTGTCGAAGTCCCGGTGGACAGGGTCACAGAAAAGCAGGTTGAGGTTCCCGTAGAAAAGATCGTTGAGAAAATCGTTGAGGTTCCCGTAGAGACGATCGTTGAAGTTCCTGTTGAGAAAATAGTGGAAAAGCGTTTGCGCGTGCCAGTGGGCGGATCAGGCGGCATCAGCCTTTTTATTGGCTATCCCTTCGTCATCACCCTCGCCGACTTTGATAATGCCTTTGCAGCTTCGGTTGTCGGCACACAGATAGCCTTCCAGGCCGACATTGGAAACGGCTTTTTACATACGATGCCGGTATTCAACTTGATTGCCTTAGAATTGGGCGCAAGTTTCAGCGACTTTACGGGGAGACCCGCACCCATCCAAGCCCAACTGAGCTTGATCGACTTAAACGGCAAGATCATCATGCGTTCGAGATTCCGCACCCCCTTGCAGATAGCCGCCTACACAGGCTTGGGAACAACCTTCAATTGGATACGAAAGAGCAGTCTATTTCTCACCGAGCCCGTTGTCGAACACTCACAGGATTTTTCTTTAAACGCGGGGGCCTCGCTCTCTCTCGAACTCAAGCAAGGTCCGGTGATTGAGGCCTTTGGCGAGTACCTCAATCTTTTTTATTCCAACCTCAGCTATCACGCCATCCGAAGCGGGATCCGTTTCGGATGGCGTTTTAGGTAGTTAGGCTAGTCAGCCCGCGGCGCGAAATCAACCGTCTGCATGATGATGTCAGCTTCCGTACCGGGCTCTATCTGCGCAGGGTGCTCTGCAAAAAGACAGAGAGCCCAGAGTTTTTTCTCAGCGTAGAAAATCCTGAGCCGCACCGCGTAGACGACATCCCCTTCGAGGGATTCTATATGCCCGGCATAATCCCGATAGGGTATGTAATCCAGTCCAGCAGTCGTCCCTACAGCCACGATTTCCGCTTCGAAATCTAGTTCCTTTATCAGACCTAAGATAAAAGCTCTCATGCCTTGGTCAAAAACCTTATCCGGCGTCTTTTCAAACACCATCCCCTTAGCAGAGGAGCCCAAACCAAAGAAAAAGAATCCGGCTTCCTCCGCGTCCGAAAGGGCCATCAGTCTTCCCTCATCATCATCAAGGTTCCAAGAATTCGGGTAAAGGAAGGCCAGTCCGGAATCTTCGTGAATATAATAAGCGGGCATAGAGCCTGAGAGCCCTTCATCCCAATCCGCTTCTGGATTATCCCAAGAATCGTCGCCGTCTTCTTCCGGGTTAAAGGCATTTTCCTCAAAGACAGAATCGATAATGACCGGCTTGCCTTCATCCCGGCACCAATCCTCAATCTCATTCTCGGAAAAAAGACAGTCCCTAAAGCTGAGCGCAGACGCGTCGCCTGTAGTGGAAGCCACCACGACGTCTCCGTAATTGGCTGACAACTGGGTTGAATTGAATTCTACCCCACTGGCGCCTGAAAGCTCAATAAGTGGAAAACTCGCGTTGCGCGTAAGCAAACAGTCTTGGGTGGAAAAATCTAGGCAGGAATCAAGACTGACGGCCCCGCTTGAGCAATCGGCAATGGTTGTGCCGCGCATGCCTATTCCCTGCCCACCGATAGCGCTTAAGCCCACTGAGCCGGAGCCGGCAAGATAGCAGTCGACTATGTTAAAATCTTGGCAATCCTTGAGCATGGCCACGCCGGAGGCGCAGGCGCCAATCTCGCCATGGTCCATGTTGAGGTTACGAAGCTCCACCGACTTACAATCTTGGAAAACTATCACAAAGGCATCCGCATCCTCATTCTGAAGGAGGGACGCGGCTTCAGTGTCCTGGCCGCGTAAGAGGAGATTGCTTAGTCCTTTGATTGTCAGCTCTTTGCCTGAATACGTGTTACGCCAAGCGATATATTTGCTGGCTTTGATCTGGCTCTTGGCAAGATTGAAGATGCCGGGCTTGAGGACAATCTCCACATTCGGGCCTATTGCCCGAAGCAATTGATCCACGCTGGATACTGTTACCGTTTTGCGACCGCCCTGGGCTAAGGCGGTCGCCGTCAGGCAAAGAGCCAGGGCGACGTAAAGGCGAAGGGTTAATTTCATGTACACCTCTTAGCCCTAAGTCTAAACCCCGCATCAGCGATTTTCCAGGCCTAGGGACGCTCCCTTTCCGTTATTATAATGGTGTGGAGCTTGGTAAGCTCGTCTATGGAGTACTTAATGCCTTCGCGGCCCAATCCAGACTTCTTATTACCGCCAAAGGGGAAATGCCCCACGCCATGAGCCGGGGCCGCGTTGACGGTAACGGCTCCGTCCTCCAATTCTCGGGCTATGCCCAAGGCTTGGTCTATATCGCGGGTAAAGAGGCAGGAATCCAATCCATACTCCGAAGAGTTGGAAAGCTCCACCGCCGCGCGCGCGTCTTTGACGGAAATGATGGGCAGGATGGGGCCGAATATTTCCTCAACGGCTATGCGCATCTGGGGGCTTACATTCCCAAGCACGGTTGCCTCGAAAAAGAGACCCTTACAGCCGCCGCCTACTAAAAGCGTGGCTCCCTGGGCAAGCGCGTCGTCAAGCAGGGCTTGAATGCGTTGCCGCGCCTTTTCGTTGATGACAGTGCCTAATTGAGTGGCGGGGTCTGAAGGCGCGCCGACTGTGTACTTGCGAGCCTCCGCCACCACCTTGGCGGTAAAGATCTCTCGAACGGATTCAACCACCAATACCCGGCTTACCGCGTCGCAGCGCTGGCCAGAATTCCTAAAGGCGCCGCGACATACCTGGGCGGCGGCTAAATCAAGGTCCGCGTCCTCCAAGACGATGGCGGATGCCTTGCCGCCAAGTTCCAGGTGGAGCTTTTTTATGCCGGCGATGGCGGCTATATGCTCGCCGACCCCGGTAGAACCGGTAAAACTTACCGCGTCCACATCCGGGTCAGAGACGATGGCGTCGCCGACGGAGGAGCCGCGGCCGGTGATGAGGTTGATGGCTCCGGCCGGAACTCCGGCGACTTCCAATATCCTCACAAAGTAGAGAAGGGAGAGTGGCGTGTCGCTTGCCGGTTTGGCGATCACGGTATTGCCGGCTAAAATGGCGGGAATGATCTTTGCCGCTGCTATGAAGAGGGGATAGTTAAAGGGGGATATCGCGGCCACCAGGCCCAGGGGCTTGCGTAAAACGATGGCAAATTTATTTTTCGTGTCCTCGCACCACTCGCCGGGAAGGTATTCGCCGTAGAGGACGCGAACCTCTTCCATGACGAGTTTGAGCCGCTCGGCTGTCGCCTTTACCTCGCCGCGGGCTATCGAGATAGGCTTGCCGGATTCTCGCGTGATGATGGCGGCCAGGGTTTCCCCATGTTCCAAGACAAGCTTTCCTGCCCGCTCCAGAATCTCAAGGCGCTCTAGGGGCGGAATGTGCCGCATCTCGTGAAAGCCCTTGGCCGCGCGGATGGCGCCTTTGACATCTTCCAAAGAGCAATCGGGAACATAGGCGAAAATTTCGCCATTAGCGGGGTCGCTTACCGGAAAAAAGCTCTCGCTTACCAAGCAGGTCCAGCAGCCGTTTATGAGGCTCCGGTAGCGACGCTTGCCGGAATCGTCCACAAAAAAAATATCGTCGAATATGTCTGCCATCTTTTATCCCGCCTTATTTGGATTCGAACTGCGCCCGCACTGTTATGCTTGCCGTCTTTAGCTTGCTCTTGGTGTCAAAACTCCCCTCCCAACTTGCCTCCGGGGATTCGTTCAAACCGATGATCTGAAAGACGCCCATATTGGCATAGCGCAACTTGCCCAAACCGGCCCCGGAGTTAAGCGCTATCGCCTTGGCGCGGACCTTTGCGTCTTGGGTGGCCAAGGCGATCAGTTGCAGCTTGAGATCTGAGAGGGCGGTATAAAAATAATCCGGGCTTGAAGACTCAATGGCAACGCCCTGTTTGATCAGACTGCTTATCTCCCGCGATATCTTTTCAACCTTATCAACATCCGTTGAATCCAAGCTAAACTCCTGAGTTAGGCGATGTCCGGCAAATATCTCGGCCACTATGTCGCCATCGGAATTTCTCTGTTGCCGGTAGAGTTTGCTTATGCTTATGGGCTCCATCTTGAGCTCGGGTTGACTCACCCCATTATCCTTAAGATAAACCAAAACCTTTGCCTTGGACACGTTAAGCTTATCGTAGGCCCTACCCAGATCCAGGTCCTCTTCAGAAAACTCCGCCTCCCAGACAATCTGGTCGGAGCTGAAATCCATCCGGCCCAAGCCGGTGACGTTGATCACGTCGTCCGCCTTGCCGCGGTTGAAAAAAGTGAGGCAGACGATTCCGGCCGCCAGCACGATTCCCAAACTATAAATGATCGCCGCTTTCCAGTCTTTCATGATCGTCTCCTCGTATCAGGGTTTGGGGATGAGTTTACTCTCATTGAGAACGCGCGCTTGTCGCAGAAGTTCGCGTAAACCGCTCTCGTCCTTGGCTTCAATGGCTTGGCGCAATTTTGAAAGCTCTTCCTCGAAGGTGCGCAAGGCGGGCAGAAGCAGATCCGCGTTGCCGATGAAGAGATCAGACCAAAGTTCGGCATTGATGCGCGCCACTCGGGTGGCGTCCCTAAAACTGCCGCCGGCAAAGCCGCGCGACTGCTCTATCATGGGATTGCGCACCAAGGCGGCCGCCATAAGGTGGGGAAGGTGGCTGGTATAAGCGATTAAGCGATCATGGGTGAGCTCATCCGTTTCTTTAACGCGCTCACAACCCAAGAGCCTTGCTAAATCGGCTACCTCGTCAATGTCTGCCCTTTGTGCCGCCTCGTCCGGGGTAATCAGATAGCTTGCGCCGCGAAAGATGTCGGCGTCGGCGTTTTTAAAACCTTGGTCTTCCTTTCCGGCCATAGGATGGCCGCCCACAAAGCGCAAACCGGGGGGAAGGACGGAGCGCACGGACTGATTGATGCCGCGTCTGACCCCGGCAGTGTCGGTGATAAGACAGCCTTGCTTAAAACTTTTTGCGTTGGCCGAAATAGAGGGGGCAAGATCCCGGGGATGAAGGCAGAGAATTACAAGATCTGACTGGGAGAGGGGCTCGGCCGCCTCATCAAAGCCTTTGTCTATAGCGCGGGCCGCCTCCGCAAAAAGAAGGGTATCGGAGTTGAGGTCCACCCCCCAAAGGGCTTGCGCGCCGCAGCGGCGCAGGGCATAGGCCATCGAGCCGCCGATAAGCCCCAGGCCGACGATGGTTATATTCATGCGGTCAACGCGCATCGCGAACCTCCAACCACTGCTTGATGAGGTCAAGCGCCGCTTCGGGCTTCAGGCGCTCCCGGGAAGCCGATAGGTAAACCGGCAAGCGTTTTTTGAACAAGGGCTCAAGGTCCGCCTCAGACTTCAGTAAGGGCCGGCTACCCGGCTTTGAACGCAGGAAACGCTGCTTGAGCTCATCCAGATCTAAGTCAAGGTAAACAATAAGGGAGTGGCGAAGCAAGCCCAAATTTTCCTTGCGGGTCAGGGCGCCACCGCCGCAGGCAATGATATGCGGTGCCCCGGTCAGGCGCCCTAAAATTTCATGCTCACGCGAGCGGAAGCCGCCCTCCCCTTCAGTGGCGAATATCGCAGGAATATCTTTCCCTGCGTCTTTGACAATTTCATCGTCAAGATCGGCGACGCGAAGGCCTTGTCTGTCTGACAGCGCAAGTGATGCCAGCAGGGTAGATTTACCAGAAAGCGGCATTCCCACTAAGGCGATACCGGCGGCTGAACGCAGCCTGAGCATGCGCAGGGTTCTGTCCTCCAGCTCCCGGCCAAGGCGTATGCCCTGCCAAATCTCAAAGGCGCGCATTGCTTGAACGGCAAGCATATCCAAACCGTCCGCGCTGGGGATGCCCCTGGAAACCGCCTCACGCAAAAAGGGGCTGAGAAAGGGATTGTAGACGAGGTCGACCGCGGCAAGGCATTTTTCATAGCCTTCAGAGGGTAGTGGATTTTCCTGGTTTGGCTCGGTTCCAAGGGGAGTGGCGTTGACGATGACTGAAGGCGGTAATTCCTGTAAGCGCGAATAGGGGAGGATTTCCACATGCCGCGCCAGGCCGGAAGCATCGGTCAATTCCATAGAGGCAGGCTCTGCCGAGCGAGAAAAAACCCGCACTCTCGCGGCCCCGGAATCCATCAAGGCAAGTGCCGCGCCGCGAGCGGCGCCGCCGGAGCCGAGAATGGAAAAGCAGTTGCCGGCCACCTCTATCCCGGCGCGCTCAAGCAGGGATAAAAAGCCTGAGTAATCCGTGTTAAAGCCCTTCCATCCGCCATCGACGCGAGAAACCGTGTTCACCGCCCCTACCCGCAAAGCGATGGGATCCAGGCTTGAAAGGGAATCCAGCAGGGCCTGCTTGTAGGGGATGGTGATATTGAAGCCATCAAGTCCCTGCTCAAAAATTGATGAAGGGTCCTCGGTTTGGTAGAGTCCGTACTCGATATCGATACCCGTTTCCCGGGCCAGGTAAGCGTGGATGAGGGGAGAACGACTATAGGATATCTTCCTTCCCAAGAGAGCGTAGCGTTTCATGGCCTAGCCCTTCGCTTATCCATAGGCGCCATTAGCGCATCCATGCGCGACCCTCGAACTGTATAAGCAAGTCAAGCAAACAAAGGGCGCAAGCGGATTCAAGCACCGGCACCGCCCGCGGGACGATGCAGGGATCGTGACGGCCGTGGATGACTAGTTCGGTGTCTTCACTGCGCGAGAGGCTGACACTGCGTTGCGCGACGGAAATGGAGGCGGTGGGACGCATATAGGCCGCCAGACGCAGTGGATTGCCGTTGCAGATGCCGCCGTTGACGCCACCCGAGCGATTTGTGAGGGGCCGCGGCCTTCCGCCAACCATGCCGATGGCGTCATTAGCATGGGAACCGCGCATGGAAGAGAGAGAAATGCCAGCTCCGAATTCAAGAGCCTTTACCCCCGGCACCCCGAAGATCCATTGAGAAAGGGAGCCTTCCACCCCCTCAAAGGGGGGTTCTCCCAAACCGGGAGGAAGGCCCAGGCAGAGAAGCTCAACGGCACCGCCCACCGAATCCATGTCCATTCGCGCCTTGTCTATCAAACTGGCCATCCGCGTCGCAGCCAGCGGATCAATGGTGGGTAGGTAGTCCGCGGCCAAGCGCTCAAAGAGCTCGGGACCGGCGGAATCATCGAAGGCGGCGTCAACATGCTCACCGATGCGAAGAAGGTGGGCGCCTATATGGATGCCACGCCTAGCGAGGACCTGGCGCGCCACCGAACCGGCGGCAACCGTGGCAGCGGTAAGGCGGCCGGAAAAACGGCCGCCGCCGCGCATATCAGCTGCCCCACCCTCCTTGAGCCAGACGGCTAGGTCGGCGTGGGAGGGGCGCGGGATATCCGCATCGTAGTCCGAGCTATGCTGATCTGAATTCCGCACGAGAAGACAAAGGGGACCACCCGTCGTTCGACCTTCATTGAAGCCGGAGAAAAACTCTACCTGATCGTCCTCTTTGCGTTTTGTGGACAAACGGCTGGAACCGGGCTTGCGGCGGCCCATTTGAAAAGCCAGTGAATCGAGGTCGATGGGGATACCCGCCGGCAGACCGTCGAGGACTGCGCCGATGCCCGGCCCGTGGGATTCGCCAAAAATGCTAAAGCGCAGTTCGCGCCCAATGCTACTCGACATGACAGCTCCCCCCTAATTTTTTGAAGTCATCGAAAAAGCCAGGGTAGGATTTATCAACGGCCTGTGCGCCCTCGATGACGATTTCCGAGCGAGAAGCAAGGGAGGCGATTGCCAAGGCCATGACGACGCGGTGGTCGTTCCACCCATTCACAAGGCCTCCCTCATAGGCGCTCACCGGCTCGATATCCAAGCCGTCGGGGAGTTCTCGTATCCGGCCCCCGATTGCGTTCAGCTCACGAGCCATAGCCATTACCCGGTCGCACTCCTTTATCCGCACTCGGGCGCAGCCACGCAGTCGCACCGGGTGGCCGCAAAGCCCCGCCCAGACTGAAAGGATGGGAAGAAGATCCGGGCAAGCGGAGAGATCAATCTCCTGCGGACTTTCCGCGCATATCCGCGTCACTTGCGAATCGGGCTGAAGGGAATCAGAGCGCAAGCCGCTCAGGCTGACGCGGGAACCCAAGGTATTGGCGACAACCCAAAAGGCGGCGGCGGACCAATCTCCCTCGGCGTCATAGCGTCCCGCTCGGTAACTTTGAGAGCCGGGCACAAGATAGCCTCCATAGCCGGTAACCTCTCCGGCTTGAATAGGCTTCACGACGATACCAGCTTGGGCTAGGGTTTCCAGCGTCATTGCCACGTAATCCGCGGACTCAAGCTCGGTGGAAAGCAGAATGCGCGAGCTTCCTTTCAGAAGGGGCAGGGCGAGCAAAAGCCCGGTTATGAATTGGGATGAAACGTCACCACGCAGAATGAAGTCCCCACTTTTAAGAGGACCCCGTAGATCGAGGGGAAGACAACCGGTTGAGCCCTCCCTATATTCCAAGCCGGGCCGGGAAAAAAGCTCGCGGTAGGGCCCGAGGGGCCGGCGCGCCAAACCCTCGCGGCCGATGACGCGGCAGGGCAGATCTGAACAGAGAAGAAGGGGAATGACAAAGCGCAGGGTGGAACCGGATTCATGGACGTCTATGTCGCCGCCGCGCGGGCAAAGGCCTTCTGAGTGGATTTCTAGCCGTGAGCCGCTCTCCGGCTGGGTTTGGGCGCCTAAAAAACGGAGGGCATCTAAGGTAGCCAAGACGTCTCTCGACTGCACGAGAGGGCCTACGCTGCTCTTGCCTTTTGCAAGTGCGGCGCAAAAGAGGGCGCGATGCAGGCTAGATTTTGAGGGTATGACCTCAAGTGCGCCTGCTAAGCGGGATGCTGGGGAAAGGAAGGCCTTCATGCCTTAACTGCCCCGGCCTTGGCAACCAGGGCCGCCTGAGCCTTTGCCTCTAAATCAGAGCGGCTCATCTCACGGATATAGGCCTTGCCCGGCTGATCCACCAAGATAAAGCGCAGAATTTTGCCATGCCGCTTTTTATCCTGAAACATGAGCTGAACGAGGCGCCGTGGGTCTATTCGCGGGTCATGGAGGGGAAGAGCCCAACGCTTGAGCAGAGCCTCAAGCTCAGGCCCCGGGCTGGCAAAGACCATGCCGATGGCCACAGCTTCGCCATGGAGCCAATGGCGGTAGCGGTAATGGGCCTCTAGCGCGTGGCCGTAGGTATGCCCGAAGTTGAGCAAGGCCCGTTCGCCCTTCTCGGTTGGGTCGCGTTGCACGATATCAACCTTGACGCGCAAGGAACGGGCAACCACCTCTTCCATATCTGGATCTGCCCCGCTTAGGATTTTCAATAATTCAGGGTCCCCGATCATGCCGTACTTAATTACCTCCGCCATGCCGTTGGAAAGCTGGCGGGGCGGAAGGCTGTCTAGGAAGTCCAGGTCTATAACCACGGCCTCCGGTTGATGAAAGGCACCGACTGCGTTTTTACGCAAGCGATAGTCAACGCCCGTTTTACCGCCGGCGGAAGAATCCGACATGGCAAGCAGTGATGTGGGAATTTGAAGGCAGCCGATACCGCGATTCCAACTGGAAGCGGCAAAACCGCCGATATCGCCCACAACCCCTCCGCCGAGGGCTATCAGGATGTCGCTGCGGCCGATGTCGGCCTTATCTAGGGCGCGGTAGACGCGCTCCACAGCTTTAAGGTTTTTCCCCGCCTCCCCGGCGCGTAACACGACCGAGGCGTGGCCGGCCATTCCCTGGATGGAATCAAGAACGGCCTCAAGCCTTTTCAAATAGAGAGGGGCAACGTTGGAGTCGCTGACTATCAAGGCCTTCCGGCCCTCAAGGCGGGCTAGGCCCCCGAGATTGGCGAGGATTCCGCGACCGATATGGATGGAATAGGGCCGCTCGGTTGCTACGTGGATTTCAGTCATGTGCCGTCATTCCTCTCTTAGTGCCGGCTCAGGCCGGATAATAAAACACCGGGATAGCCAGCTACCCCGGTGTTCCTATCCCTAGTAACAAAAAACCACGTAAGCGCGTCAGCTGTCAAGCCGTCACTGGGCGCTGATCTCCTTGAGCGCTTCGTTGGCGGCGCTGACCATCCCGGATGACCATTTGGAGTTCATGGCGATCATTTTTAGCGCGGGAACCAGTGAGGCGTGCCGCGTCTTGGCGGCATTGATGAGGGCTGCCTTGGTAAGGCGGTCAAGGTCATCTCCAAAGGCGTCATTGGCCTTGTCTTGGTTAAAGTCAGCAATGATCCGCGCCAGGAAGGCCGCCGCCGTCGCTCCCTTATTCACGCCGCAGGCGGAGAGGATAAGGAGGCGTTCGTCTACGTCGGCGAGGGGCCAGAACTGGTCGTACATAGCCATTGACTCTTGGCTTGAGTCGTTTTGCGAGATAAGGCTTTCTATGGCCGAGGTGCGCAGAGACTTTGCCAGGGCCCTATCCGAGGCGTTGCCGGCCTTGGCGGCAATCCCTTCACGCAAGGCTATCACGCCCACCGCGATACGGTTCTCCCGGCTTGCCTTGGAACGTGTTTCGTAGCGCAAGGCAAGGATCTTGAGCTTGACGCTTTCCTTGCGGATAATCTCAGAAATGGCGGGGGTGGGATCATCCACCATGTTGGGCAGAACCTCCTCCGCGGTAAAACGGATGCGGTTTGAGTACCAACCCTGGGAAGAAAAGAAGACTTCGGTCCAGCCCTTGATATCGCCCATCTTCCCCAAGGCGATGATACAGCCATTGGCAAGGGTTTCAGCCTCTTCTCGGCTACTTGATGTGTTGTTGTTCAGGTCGCGCAACATGCGCACGATCTCGTCGGTGTAGGCAAAAGCGCGCATCTTGCCCAAGGATATCAAAGCCTCGGACCGGATGACCGGCGACT
This sequence comes from Treponematales bacterium, assembly GCA_041739325.1. Lineage (GTDB taxonomy): Bacteria > Spirochaetota > Spirochaetia > Treponematales > JBGSOB01 > JBGSOB01. The sequence continues at coordinate 16,248 of JBGSOB010000112.1, read as the reverse complement.
TATTCGTCCTGGCAACGAACATGAGGTCGTCCTGCGATTCCTCATGAAGGAAATTACCCAAACCCTGACAGGTGAGAATGAGCATTTTTTCGTAGTAGTCCTTCTCAAGGGTGGAGAACCTGCTGGCGTCAGTGACAAGAAGGTCCTTGAGAGCGCCTTCCATCACCGTAGCCATAACAGGGTCGTTTAAGTCTACCATTACCTTAAGAGCGATATACTTCTGCCGCTGGGTTTCAGCCTGGGTGTAGAGAAGCTTGTAAACATCCGTCACCTCGTCAGCGAAGACAGGAGCTACTACACAGGAGATTATAAGCGCCGCGAGGGCGCGGGCAATAAATCTCATATTGGTCCGTCCTTTGCCTAGCTTATTCAAGGGGAACCTCAACTTCTTTATAAGCATACTCATAGGTAGTGAATTCCTTCACCTTTCCGGCGGCGTTGCGTATTGTCTTCTTGGACAAGACGGCGCTTGAACCCTGATACTCATACTGCACGCTAAGCAAAACCTTGCCGGAAGGACCGGTTTTAATTTCCTTGGACAAGTGATCGCCGTCGTACTCGTAATCCTCAAAGGACTCGATGATGCCGCGGACGGTTATGTTCACCCGCTTAACCTCGCGCCCTTTTTTGTCGCGGGTTATGTTGATGCCGCTTAAGTACTCACCGCGCCCACCCTTAAGGACGATGCGGGAAACCTGGTCGTTGGTGTATTCGTAGATGGTCTCCGCGGCCAAGGATTCTCCGCCCAAGAATATCTTCCAGTGTGTCTTTTTCCCAGCCCCGTCATAAGAATAGCGGGAGGACATAAGGACCAGGCCCGACTCGTCTATGCGGTTTTCCTCGGTCTTCCGGCCGGCTGTGTCGTACTTGTAGGCGATCTTGGACCTAGCGGCCCGTTCAGACCCGAATTGGGTCTCCAAGGTCACAAGCCCTGCCGCGTCGTATTCATAGACAAAGCGGGAAAGGGGGGCGACGCGCTGGCCGTCGAAAACCTGCTTACCCAGTAGCCGACCGCTGGCGTTATCGTAGCTATAGGTGCTGTACTGATCCAGCCGGTCTTTGTCAACAAAGCGGGATTCCTTGACAAGGATGGGAATCCGAATCGTCTTTACCTTTGGCCCGGAGTGCGGGGTCGGGCTTGGGCTCGGCGTTGGTTCCGGGCTTTTCTCCGGGATGGCTGTCGCCTCGGGGCTGGGCGTGGGATTCTTTGGCTTTGGGGTGCCGGTGCAGCCAAGCAACAAAATTAGGCAGACAATGGCAAGAACCATTCGTCTCATGAGGAACTCCTCAGAAAAATTGGATATCTCATAGTACCATAAGATAAGACATTTTCGGTAAAAATGCTCGTCAAGCCCAAAAAATAGCCTTTTTTCACCACTTAGCTAGGAGCCCATGAGCCCTAAGATGTCCTTGGACTTATCGTTCAGCTCGAGCATTCCGGCAGAAACCTCGTCCAACGAGCGCGCCAAAGCCTGGACGGAGAGCTCCTGGGAGTGGAAGGATTCAAGACTCCCCCGCCCGGAGTCCTGGGCGCTGCGGATGAGGGCGATGAGGGACTCAAGCTGACGCCCCACCTCCTCCGAGCGCTCTTGGGTGGAGGCGGCCATCTTCTTTATCTCTTTGGCAAGGACGGCAAAACCCTTCCCGTACTGCCCGGCATGGGCAGCCTCTACCGAGGCATTAAAAGAAATAAGGTGGACATTCACGGATATGTCGTCGATGATGCGGATGATATCCGCCATCTTGCCGATGCTCTTGCCGATATCGCCTAAGAGCTTGTCGGTGCGCTCGAGGCGCCGCGAGCTCTCTGCGGTTTGGGAGGCTATGAGCTTGCTGCCCTCCAAGCGCTCCTTAAGAACCAGCGCCATGGCGTCTATATTTTCCATCATCGGCCGAACCAGGGCCTGCACGCTGCGGTTCCGCTCTTCCTCCGAGGCTTCGGCGCGCCGCGATGACTCCAGCAAGTCAGCGCCCTCCAAAGAGCTTTCCAATTGCCTGAAAACCGCCTCATAGGGGGTTCCGCTTTCCGCGCGGCGCTCAAGAACGGCCAAGCCTAGAATCTTTTGGCCGAAGCAGAGTGGGCTCGCCACTGCCGTCCAGCGCTCCTTGGGCCGCAGGGCCTTGGGGTAGATCTCGGCCGCCGGGAATTCAGCACCCAGCTCCCCTACCGTCATGCGCGGCCCATGGGAAAGGCGATACATGAGGGGGCTCAAGCAACCCAGCTCAGGATTGCCTGCTTGCTGGGAGCCCCGATCCCAACGGGCTACAAAGTAGCCGGGAATGCCTACCACCGGGAGATCCTGGGCAAGCACTGCGTCCAACTGCTTAAGTTCAAAGGCTGCCCCCATAGCCTGAATGAGGCGGCGCAGGACTCGTTCGCTCTTTTCAAGGTCTACCCGCTTAAAGTGCAGGGCCCGATTTTCTATCTCGCGAACAATGAGGTCGCCGGTGGAGAGGAGTTCCTCAGCGGGGGCGTTGAGCTCGGGGGGAAGGCGGCTTAAGCCCGAGCGGAGGGCTTGCAAACCCCTGCGCCATGGATCTAAGCTTTCAGAGCGCTCTTGGGCGGCGGCAATCTCCATCTCAAGAAAACCCAGGTAATCCGAGCCCTTGCCGCCGGATTGCAGGTCAAGGAGGGCCTTGGCAAAGCCTTCGGCTATCTTCTCGCCGATGCCTCCCCTTCCCCCTTCTTCCGCTGCCATGCCACCCTTACGGAGGCTGTCCAGCTCGCAACCGCAGGAGCGGCGCACGATAGTCTGCGTGGGACTGCGACGCTCCATGGGGGGATTCTTCCCCTCAAGTTGCTCAAAGAGGAGTTCCGCGGCATTGCGCCCCAAGTCCGCCACGGGTTGGCGAACTGTCGTCAGGGGCGGGTTGAAGGCCATTGCCTCCTCCACGTCGTCAAAACCCGTAACCGCGACGTCACGCGGGACCCAACGGCCGCGGGCCATAAGCTCGGAGGCCGCGCCCAGGGCCATGTGGTCGTTGGCGGCCATAAGCGCGTCAAAGGGAAGGGCGGTGGAAAGAAAGGCGCTCACCGCGGCCTTGCCGGAGTCCCGGCTCCAGTCGCCCACATAGACCAATTTTTCGTCACAGGCAAGGCCAAGCTCTTTGAGGGCTTGGCGGAAGGCTTCGAAGCGAATGTCCCCATCCGTGCCGCGTATACCACGCACGAAGGCGAACTTTGTCCGGCCGTGCTCCTGGACAAGGTGGCGCACGATATCCCGAATACCTTGAATGTTGTCACCCGTGCCGCAGCGCAGTCCAGGTCGGGCAGGACCGATGATGCTTAGGGGGAGGGGAGAAAAGGCTCTAACAAAGGCGTCCATCTTCCCTTGCTCAAGGCGGGATCCGATTGCCGAATAGCCAATGACGAGGGCGTCAAGCGACTGTGGCCCCGCGAGGGCGTAGATGGAATTCTGAGGAAGGGCCCAGGATGCGCCTGCGGAAGAAACAGAAAGCTGTTCCCCGGCAATGACTAAGAGATTGGCGTCATGGGCTAAAGCCGCCGCGTGAACCCCGCGGACGAGTTCGGACTCGTATTCGGTGACCACCGACATGGAATTGATCAAAAAGCCTATGGTTTTGCGCTGTGCTATGCTCATTCTGGCATTTATATTAAGCGAAAAGCCCTAGGCCGTCCAATAGCTGGGGGCCGAATCTTTTTTGGCTCTGACATAAAAGCGGATATTGACGAGTGACTGGCTATAACCAAGAATAGAGTGTGGCGGAACTCAAAGGGGTGGCGATGAGCAAGGGAAAACTGGACGACAGCCACGCGGTAGAACTTGAGCCGGGTCTCTTTTGGCTCGGATTTGCCGACTACGAAGCGGGCTTTTCTAACAACCCCTATCTTCTCTTAGACGATGATCAAGCCATCCTCTTTGATCCCGGCCCCGGTCACCCTGTCTTCCGCGACATGATCATCCAAAAGATCCAGGAAATCGCGGCGCCAAGCATAATCCGCTACATTGTCGTCCACCATCAGGACCCTGATCTCTGCGGCCTCATCCCCTATCTGGAAGACTTTCTGCACCCCGAGGTTTGCATCATCGCCCATCCGCGCACCGGCCTCTTCCTCCCCTACTACGGGATGCGCAAACCAATACTCCCGGTAGGAGACGGAGACAGTCTGCGGCTTAAGTCCGGCCGTATCCTGGAATTCCACCATACCCCCTATGTCCACTTCGCAGGCTCCATGGTGAGCTTCCTGCCGGAACGCGGCATCCTCTTTTCATCCGATATCTTTGGGGTCTTTGACCGTGAATGGAGCCTCTATGCCACCAAAGACTACCCCCGTTTAGCGCGGGAATTCCTGGAGCACTATGTCTGCAGTAAGGATGCCCTCATCTATGCCTATAAAAAATTCAAGAGCCTCGATATCCGCAAGATACTGCCCCAGCACGGCGGTGTGATAGAGAAGGATATAGAGCGCTTTTTGGAAGTTCTTCGCGAAGCCGAGCCCGGCGTCTTGATACGGGAGCTGGAGAATAAACCGAATGAAGGGCAGCTGCGACTCCTTTTAGAGAGCGCCTCAGCGTGGACAAGGGAATGGATGGGTAGCCGCATTGAGTTTAGCGATCTTACAAAGCTCAAGGCCTTTGTTTTGGAACGCGGCCCGGCGACCGTATCCCTTCTCTTTGACCTCTTGACGCGGGAAGCGGCGCGCATCGGGGTAGCCAATCCCCTCACCCTCGGCCAGATACACGAATGGGAGAGGCCGGAGGGGGCCGCGGCAAACCCCCTGGTAGACAACTACCGCAAGCGACTCCTCTCCGCCCAGTACAGCATTCTTCACGGCACGGAATCAAACGCCGACATGCTCATCCAGCGCCGTTTCAACGCCCTCAAGGCGCGTTTGGCAATCCTCTTTGTAGACATTCGGGGATTTACCAAGTGGAGCTCGGACCGCTCCCCGGATGAGGTGATAGGCATGCTTAATAAGGAAGAGGGCAGCATCATCCGCGCCATCAACGCCTCAGGCGGGAGGGTCAACAAGTCCATGGGCGACGGCATCCTCGCCTACTTTACGGAAAGCCGCTTACCGGAATGCCTTTTTGCCTGCCTTAAGATCCAGCGTGAAATCAAGATGGCCGGCCTCCTGCCCTCCGGCGTGGGGGTAGACCTAGGTGAAGTCATTATGGGCGATATCGGCGAGGAGCTGAGAGTGGACTTTACCATTATTGGCAACGCCGTCAATCAGGCATCGCGCTTTTGCGACTGCGCCGCTGGGGGCCAGATAGTCTTGGGCAGGGACTTCTTTGACGCCCTGCCTGAGCAAACCCGCGAGGCCTTGGCATCCATGCCCGACTTTGAGGAAATAACCGTGCGCCGCAAACCCCAAGACCCGGAGCGCCAAGCCCTGCGCTTTAGGGCCGCCGCAGACTAGGAGCCTGATTCCTTAAGGCGGTAATCGCTGCAATCCGGGTTTCTCTCCATAAAGCCGTACTCGATCAAGTAGCGGCGGATAGTGGCGCAATCAGCGTAAACGGGTCGGATGATGCTGTTCACTTCAAGCTCCGTATAGCTTCGCCCGGCCTCAAAGAGACAGGCCATCTTGCGCAATATGGGTAGCTTATGCTTTTCCTTTGCCGGGAATTTCAGAAGGCACTTTCCGGGGAAATACTTGCTCAGTACCGCCTCGCTTTCCTCCTGGGTTATGTCAAAACGCTGATCCACAAAGGGCGCCCCCGCGTGGGGTTTTACCATGCTTGCATCCGGGGATGAGCTTTTTTCCGAGAGCTCGAAGAGTGATAAAAAAAGCTTTGCCTGACGGGCCTTTTCTCGGAGGGCGGCCCGGTGGTTGCGCACCGTTGAGGGGGATATTCCACCTAGTTTTGAAGCGATCTGGGAATCTGCCAGCCCGCTCTTAAAAAGGCTCAAGAGCTCGGCCTGCCTCTCGGTGAGGCCCGTTTGCTCCTTATCCAAGCCCAGGAGTATTTCAAAGGCCGAACCGTGAGCAGCCTGGATATGCCGGGAAACGGCGCTTTGGGCATCGTAGAAGGCATCAGAGAGGGGGTAGACCCTTCCCAGTTCGAATTCCATGCCGCAGCCAAGACAGCGGAAGGCCAAGGACGTGGAGAGATAGCCACGCTGGAGCTCTTCAAGAGAAGCATCTGAAAAATCAGGAGCACTATTGTCAGTTTTCATTCTATGAAAATAATAGATATTTTTGTATTTGTCTACTTATTTATAGATTATTTTCGGTATCGTCTAATTTATTTTAAAATCCCCAAAGATAGATGGGATGGTCAGCGGCGCCGCGCTTGAGGCTCCGCACGCGGAATTCCCAGTCAAACTCCGGGTTTGAATTTACAAGGACGGCGTGGGTTTCGCCGGTAAAACCGGCGGCGGTACGGGAATAGGCCTCTGCCTCTTCCAGGCAACCGGAGGCCACGGCCTTGTATTGGTCCACTAAAGAAATGGACTCTTGGCGGACATAGAAACAAATATCCTGGGCGGGGGAATTGCGCCGAAGGCGGAAAACAACGCGATTCTTGCTTAAGGAAAAGTCCCGGCTCACGCTGGTGGCTGAGTCTGCCAGCTTGAGAAGGAGGGCGTGGAATACCAAGATATGCCCGGCTTCCCCATAGTCGACCAGGCGGGAGAGGCGTTGGATATGGTTGCGGAAAAAGGCCTGGAAGGTAGCCGCCAAGCGCGAGCCGTCTATGAGGCCGTCAGGCTTGAGGTAATCCTCCGAATTGAGGTTGATCATTCGCGAAACCGGGGCAAAGAGGGCGCGCGGGATCATATCCGCGTAGAGGGCGTTTGATATGTCAACTTCACCATCCGCGGTTATAAGGCCCAGTTCAAGGTTGTAGGTGATGTCTTCATCCGTGATGGCCTGCGCGCCGATACCGCCGGTAAGGAGGGGCACCAGGACGCGGCGAACCTGATCCAGCCGCAGTTGGGAGGCGATATACTCCAAGTGATTGCCGCGTTTAGCTATGACGTTGGCGATAGCCTCAAGTACTTGGTTGGCGCTGATATGGCGTATACCCTTTGCCGGGACGATCTCTTGGAAGAGCTCCCCTGCAAGGGCGGAGACGATCCAGGGCTGGCCGGAGGAATAGCGCCAGATGAGGTCTATGGCTTCCTTGTCTATCTCTATGCCGGCCTTGACGGCGTAGTCGCCGAACATATCCCCCAGGCTCTCACGGTGGAGAAAGGAGAGGCGGAGGGTGGCGTCCTTGATATTGAACTGCTTTTGGATAACGTCGTGGGTGGCGCAAAAGACGATGCTCTGAGGGAAGAGCTCGGGGCGCTTGTCATAGCCGGCGCGGATTTGGCTTAAAACCGGGCTCAAGACGGATTCATGCAGGGTGTCTATCTCGTCCATGAGGAGGACGATGGGCTTATCAGAGCGCTTTGACCACTGGGTAAGGAGCTCGTTGAGGGCTTGGTAGGGCCCGCGCTTTTCCAGGATGCCGGCAACTAGGTCGTCCAAGTAGTCGTCGCCGAAGATGTCCCTGGCCCGGGAGGATATCTCAAAGAGGATGGAGCGCATCGATTCTTCCAGGTTCCCGTCCGTGCCGCGCAGGGACTCTACGTTGAAATAGAGACACTTGGCATGGCCGTTGCGGTTGATCATCTTTGCTAGGGCAAGAAGGTAGGATGTCTTACCGCACTGTTTGGGGCCGCAGATAAGGAAGTATTTCTTTTGCTGAATGAGCTGCCAAACCTTGTTGGGGTCAAGGCGCTTGATGGGGGGAACGCAGTAGTGGTCGGCCTGGTTGACCGGGCCTGAATTGTTGAAAAACCGCATGGCGGTTATGGGCATGACTGCCTCCGACTTAAGGTAATGCACCCACAGTATCACCGATGCCCCAGGGCCGCAAGGGAGTGAAAGAGAAAGAAAGGGGCCGAGCGATTAGGGTTGACGCCGGGCTCCCTCTGCATTTAACTATAGGGGGATGAAGTCTTCCCTCTGCGCCCTTATGCTTTTCCTCCTCTGCCTTGCAGCGCTACCGGCCGAACTGAGCTGGGAGAGCTGGCAGGAGGGCTTATCCCTGGAAAAGGCCCTCGTCCTTACCCGCTCCGGCGACGAAGGGGGCTGGCAAGCGGAATCCTTTGTAGCGGAAGGTTGGGAGACGGCCCCCCTCAAGGGAGACTTCAAGGCGAGGCAGCCAACATGGGGGCCCATTGTCTGGTACCGAGCCACCCTGCGCCTGCCGGAGGGCCTCCCCCCCCGCCCCCTCCTCCTTAAACTGGGCAAGATTGCTGACTTTGACCGCTGTTACTTTAACGGCCAGCTTGTGGGAGAAAACGCCAACTATCGGGGTCGCCTCGAAGATGAGCTCTACGACATACCCCGGGTCTACGAAATTCCCCTTGCCCTGCTTAAACCTGGACAGCTGAACAGCCTGGCCATCCGGGTAGATAATAAAGGCCACCGTGCCGGCGGCATTATGAGCGGGGATTTATCAATCTCCGTGGCTCAGGCCTACCCCAAAACGGTGGATATCGCAGAGCTTTCGTCTTTGGCGCTTATTGCCTTTTACGTGATTACCGGTATCTACTTTCTCTTCCTTGCCCTTCGCCTTCATTCCAATCCGGCAAATCTTTTTTTTGGGCTCTTCTGTTTAAGCCTGAGCGTCTTCTTCCTCAGCATGCTCCAAGCCCGCAGTCTCTTGGTCCCCGACTACGGAATGGCAATGCGCCTGCGCTACGCGGCCCTCTGGACGGCCCTGCCCCTCTTTTTCGTTTACACCCTCATCTTTTTCCGCCGCCGCTTCATGGTAGCCCACATCGTCTACCTTGGGCTCTCCTTCCTTGCCCAACCCCTGGCTTGGTTCCTTCCCAACCTCAATCTTCTGGCCACGGTTAATTCATTCTTTATCCAGCCAAGTTGGATCTATCCCTTTGTCGTCATCCTTGCCATCGTCATCAAGCAGGCCCAGGCTAGCAAGGAAGCAAAGATCATGCTGAGCCTCATATCTGTCTTCGGGGCCATCCTCATATTCGACGTGCTACGCTCAAACGTGACGGCCGGTCCCTTGCTAGAGTTCCCCTACCTAAGCCCCTACGGCCTCTTGGTCTTTATTCTGGGCTTTGCCCTCATCCTCTTAAACAGGCAGATCCGCCTCTTGGGGGAAATGGAACAGCTCTTTATCATGGCTACCCGAGACCGCCTGACCGGCACGGCAACCAGGGCCCATTTGGAAAACGTTTTGAGCATGGAGATCAATAAGGCCATTCGCTACCACCGCCCCCTTACCATCATTATGGCGGACCTTGACGACTTTAAGCGGGTAAACGACCGTTTTGGCCACCCGGCTGGGGACATCGTTCTCAAGGATTTCGGGCGTCTCTTACGCTCCCTCCTGCGGAGCTGCGACCTAGCCGGTCGCTTTGGCGGGGAGGAATTCGTGATTATCCTGCCGGAGACGACAAAACGCGGGGCGGCAATCGTAGCCCACCGCATCCAAACCCAGCAAGAAAGAAGCAGCCACCTTATACAGGGCAAGGTTGTGACGATAACCGCCAGCTTAGGCGTGGCGGAAATGGGACCGGGACTGGAAGATGGAGGACAACTCATCAGCGCCGCCGACCAAGCCCTCTACCAGGCAAAACGCGGCGGGAAGAACCGGGTGGAGCTTGCCTTTGGCGCCGCCGAACTCAAGGAGGAAGGGGATGAAGGGGACGAAGGAAGGACTTGAGGATATCGTACTGACAATCCATTGCTCGGTCTGCGGGGCGGAAACGGCCAGCTTCCACGTGGGGCCCAACCCCTACAACGGGGAGGAATGCCTGATCTACTCCGGCCTGACGCACGTAGGCTACCTGAGCAAGAAACACGCCGCCAAGGCCTTTGAATACCTTGAATCCGGTGATACTGCCAAACTCCACGAGCTGTTAAAAAAGAAATATACCCATGAGGGTTTGGATTCCTACTGCCCCGACTGCAACGCCATCTACTGCCGCGAACACTACCACCTGCATGAGGAATTCGATGAGGGCTTCTACGACTGCACCCGCGGCACCTGCCCCTCCGGACACGAGCGGATGGTGGACGACTAAGAGTGGTAAAAGAGCCTAGTAGCGGATTCGCCTGTCCCGCAAAAAGCTGTGGCCCTTGAGGAGCCAGGCAACGCCGAAGGCGCAGAGCCCCACGGACTCCAGCAGGAGGACGGGCTTGTAGCGCGAGAGGGGGCTGGCTTGCAAAAAAACAAGGTAGAAGATAACACCGACGATGGAAAGGGTCATAAGCAGTCCGCAAACGACATAGACTACGTTGCGGCGCCGTTTGGCGCGCGATATTGCCAGCTTGTGCTTGTCGCTGCGGGTAAAGAGAAAGATAGAGGTAAAGGCTAGAGAAAGGAAAAAGAGGGCCGCGAAGCCATGGTGGAGGTAGTCCGACACCCGCCCGTCCAGCAAAAAGAGCCCCACGCGGCGGCTCTCCATGTAGTAGGGCCAGGTGGGAAAGAGCATAAGCCCCAAGGCAAAGAAACCGCTTAAATTACCCGTCACGTCGTCAATAACCTGATAGCCGCGGTAGGATATGAGGAAGAGGGAGATCACGGACAGCAGGCCCACGTAGAGGTCTCGCATGGGGCTGTGATAGTAGCCGGAAATGGAGCCGATAACCGGCAAACCGCTCTGGAGCAGCCCCCCGCCGACTAAGAGGAAGGGCAGGGAAAGCCCGAGAATGCCGATAGTCTTACGCATTGTGAGGTAGGAAAAAATAAAGCTCTTATTCACCTTCATCCGCCAACAGCCCCTTGCTAGCGATTACGCCATGAGGAGAGTATACACGAAAACTCAGGAGTGTGGCATAACAAGATTGAGAAAGGCGCGGCCGGCCCCGCGTGCCCTCCAAGGCCTTGTATCCTTTCTTGAGCGCGGGTGCGAGGAAAAATCAATCGACCTGCGTCTTAGCAAGCGAAGCGCCGCGTTAGCAGGGCGATCTTTTTCTCTCGCAGGCCCCGCGCTCAAGGGCCTTAAGGGGCCTTGACTGGCATGCGGAGGCGAGTTTTATTACCACAGCACGGATACTTCCATGACAACGCCGCAATTGCCTTTTTTTTCTCTACAACTTTAGTATGAAAACATCCGTTTTTATGGAATTGGGCGTATTTCACTATTTCTTGAGCTAAGCTGGATACATCATCACTATATAGGGGGGACGCTATGCGTATATCTAGAATGACGCTTTGTTTTTTTCTCTTTCTTATTATCATCTTGTTCCAATCCTGCGGGTCGCTTTCAGGCGGTGCAGCCGATCCGACCGCGACGCCGGATTCGGCATCAAGCCCGTATCCGACAACTACGCCAAGTCCGACAGGTTTGACTGAGGAGCGTGTGTGGCCGACCTTGCAAGGGACTCCTAAAATGCCAATCGGCATGAATATTTCAGAATTGAATTATTACACAACTTCCATTCTCTTTACCGATGTAATGACTACCGCCGGCGAGTTGATGAGCGTACATGAGGGCAGCGGCTGGGATTCGGGAAAGATAGACCGAATAGCCTGCGATTCCAACGGCTACCCGCTCTCCTTGCCGCTTGACATAGACGGCGACAGTTCGTGGGTGCGTTTTATGATCAATAACTATTACAGCGGCAGCTACCGCGTTTTGTTCGACGGAAGCGGGACTCTCGGCGGCAACGCCTATCAGGCCGGGGGGCTGTGGTTCGTCACGCTGGACGGCAGCGGAGAGCATCGCTATATCGATATAGAAAGCTCCGTTTCCGGCGATCCTGTCAGGAACATACGCATACTTCCCGCCGGTTTACCGGACTTTAGCGATTACCCCCTCTTCCTTGAACCGGTTGTAGAGACATTGCGGCAGTTTCACGTGATACGTTTTATGGATGTTTTCAGAACGAATTTTTCCATACAACAGGATTGGGTTGACCGTTCCACGACCGCCTACTATAGCCAATCCTCGGCCCGGGGGCTGGCCCATGAATACGCTATAGCACTCTGCAACGAACTGGATTCCGACGCCTGGATCTGCGTGCCGCACATGGCTTCCGACGACTACATCCGGCGGATGGCCGCTCTCTGGCGGGACGAGCTGGAACCGGGATTGAAGATCTATCTTGAATACTCCAATGAGATATGGAATTTCGGGTTTGCCCAGTTTTCCTGGGTTAACGATAACGCCGTCGGCGGCAACTATTTCGGCTACCCTTGGCCGGCGGCACGCGACGCCTACGTAAGGGCGGATCTGCAGGCGCTAAGCGCAAACCCCAACAACAATTTTCCGGAAAAAAACGCGTATATGATGGAGCGCTGCTTCAGGTTATGGAATCAGGAATTCGGGAGCCCGGATCGAGTTATCAACGTTGCCTGCGGCCAGGCGGCTTGGTTTGACATTACGGAACGGGTAGCCCGCTACCTGGATCAAAATGCCAGCGGCGACGCCAGAGCCGAGGCGCTGAGTATTGGCGGTTACTTTGTTTTTACCGAGGACGACCATAAGTATTGGCTTGCCAATCCGTCTCAGGCCCTTCCCTCCCTGATGATGGACCGGGTGCTCTCCGCCCAAGAGAGGAATGACATTCGCAGCGCCTGGTACTGCGCAAGGGAAACGGCTAAGATCGCAAAAACCTATGGCCTAGACTACCTCGTTTATGAAGGGGGGCAGCATATGCAGCCCTTTAATCAGGGAGAGTGGCCGTATAATGAAGCGCTCTACGCGGCCCAGCTGCACGAGAAGATGTACCGCATGTACCTGCTTAACTTCGATGTACACGCCGGAGCTGACGTAGACTGCAAACTTTTTATTCCCTGGAACTTCCTGAACGTGCGTAAATCGAAGTACGGCTCCTGGGGCCATCTGGAAAATATTTCGCAGATCGGCTCGGACTATTCCCTTACCGCCCCAAAGTTCAAAGCCTTACTAGACGTAAATACGCCGAAGTAGGGCTACGACGTCCCCGCATGCCCGCCAATGCCTGTTTCCTCGCTTAAGCGCGGGTGCGAGAGAAAATGATCGACCGGCGTCTTAGCAAGCGAAGCGCCGCGTTTGCAGGTCGATCATTTTCTCTCGCAGGCCCCGCGCTCAAGGGCCTTAAGGGGCCTTGGCTGGCGCGCAACAGCGAAATACACTATGATCAAGCGCGGCGCACACGAGCAAGGAGGCAGGCTATGCTTACACGACCCTTTGGCGGCACTGACTTTTCCGTTTCCGTTCCCGGCTTTGGGGCCGGCCACATAGGATCCCCTGAGCAGGACGATGCCGCGGTGGGCCGTTTTCTCAACGAGCTTGTGGACATGGGAATAAGCCTCTTTGACACGGCCCGCGGCTACGGTCTCTCTGAGGAGAGGATAGGCCGCCATCTGCAAGGCAGACGGGGCGAGATAGTCATTTCCACCAAGGTGGGCTATGGGGTGGAAGGGACGGCGGATTGGTCCTACGACTGCGTTGCGCGCGGGGTTGACGCCGCCCTCGGCCGCCTATGCACGGACCGCATCGACATTGTCCATCTGCACTCCTGCCCGAGGGAAACCCTGGAGCGCGGCGACGTGATTGCCGCACTAGAGGCGGCAAAGGCGGCCGGAAAGGTAGGGGCCATTGCCTACTCCGGTGAAAACGACGCCCTGGATTGGGCCGTGAGCTCAGGCCGCTTCGATTCCCTCCAATGCTCAGTGAACTTTTGCGACCAGCGCAGTCTGCGCGGCATTCTCAAAGAAGCCGCCCACCGCGGCATGGGCGTCATTGCCAAGCGGCCTCTGGCTAATATCTGCTGGCGCTTTGCAGAAAGGCCCCACGGAGACTACGCCGAAGAATACTGGCACCGCTACAAGACCCTCAATATCGATTCAGGCGGCATGGAGCTTGCGGAGCTTGCCGCCCGCTACTCAGCTTGGGCGCCAGGAGTAAGCACGTGCATTCTGGGCTCTTCCAAAGCATCACACATTCGGCAAAACATCGAATGGATAGCCAAGGGGCCCCTGCCCGCCGAGCTTCTCACGCGCATTGACGATGCCTGGCGGCGTTGGGGCGCGGACTGGTGGGGCCAGGTTTAGCCCTTTCCCGCAAAGCCTCAGGCAAACCCGGAAGAGGGGCGCGGGGAGAAACCTCCGGGGGGTTTCTCCCTGCCTGCTTTCCTATGCGCTCTCGACAAGGGCACCGGTGAATTGAGCGTTGTAAAGCTCCGCGTAAAAGCCTTTCTTTTCCAAGAGTTCCCTATGATTTCCCTGCTCCACGATGGCGCCGTGGTCCATGACCAGGATGAGCTCGGCGTCGCGGATGGTGGAGAGACGATGCGCGATGACGAAGGAAGTGCGGTCTTGCATGAGGGCGGCCATGGCCTTTTGAATGAGGAACTCGGTGCGGGTGTCTACGCTGCTTGTCGCCTCGTCTAAGATGAGGATGCGCGGATTGGCTAAGATGGCGCGGGCTATGGTGAGGAGCTGGCGCTGGCCCTGGGATATGTTCGATGCGTCCTCGAAGAGGAGTGTGTCGTAACCTGAGGGCAGGGTGCGGATAAAGTGGTCAGCGTGTGCCGCTTTGGCCGCTTGGACGATCTCTTCCTCGCTGGCTTCGGTGCGCCCATAGGCGATGTTCTCGCGTATGCTGCCATTGAAGAGCCAGGTGTCTTGCAAGACCATGCCAAAGAGCGCGCGCAGGCCCGAGCGCGGCATTGTGCGGATATCGGCGCCGTCTATACTGATGCTCCCGGCTTGAATTTCGTAAAAGCGCATGAGGAGGTTGACCAGGGTTGTCTTGCCGGCCCCGGTGGGCCCGACGATGGCGATGGTGTGGCCCTTGCGCACATCCAGTGAGAGGTCGCGGATGAGGGGCTCGGCGGGGTTGTAGGAAAAGGCCAGGGAATTGATGCTCACCTCGCCTTGGGCCTGGGCGGGCATGGAAGCTCCGACAGAATCTTCCTCTTCCTCTGCCTCATCCAAGACCTCAAAAACTCGCTCGGCGCAGGCGATGGTGGATTGGATGATATTGGCTATGTTTGCCGTTTGGATGATGGGCATGGTGAACTGCCGCGAGTACTGGATGAAGGCGGTGATGTCGCCCAAATTGAGCCAGGCGCGCGTCATCCACATGCCGCCGACTACCGAGATGAGAACGTAGCCTAGGTTGGAGATGGTGTTCATGGCTGGGTGGAGGATGCCGGAAATGAAGTTTGCCTTCCAACTGGCGCTCGAGAGCTTTTGGTTTATTTCGTCGAACTCCGCCAGGGCGCGCTTTTCCCGCCCGAAGGCCTTGACCACCGCGTGGCCTGAGTACATTTCCTCTATGTGGCCGGAGATTGCCCCCAGCTCCTTTTGCTGGGCTTTGAAGTGCTTTTGCGAATTCTTTGCCAGGGCCATGGTGGCGATGATGTAGAGGGGCATGGTAGCTAGCACGATGAGGGTCAGGCCCCAAGAGATGGTGAGCATCATGATGACGTAGCCGACAAGCGAGATGACGGAGGTGATGGCCTGAGTGACGCTCTGCTGAAGGGTGCCGGAGATGCTGTCTATGTCGTTGCTTACCCGGGAGAGGATTTCTCCATGGCTGTGGGAGTCGAAGTAGGCCAGGGGCAGGCGGCCCAGCTTGCGGTCTACCGCCTTGCGCAGGTCGTAGACGGTGCGTTGTGCGACGGTAGACATGAGCCAACCGGAGCCGAAGGTAAAGAGGGCTGATAGCAAGTAAAAGCAAAGCAGAAAGCCCAAGATCATGCCGATGCCGGGGTAATCCACCTTGCCGCCGGTTTCCTCAACCGCGCGCAGGGCGTCTTGTATCTGCTCTTTTGTGAATTTCATGCCGGCAAAGGCGGGGCTGGAAGGGCCTGCGGGCATGAGGGCGGCGGCCTGTGGCGGGAGGCCTTCTAGAAAAATCATGAAATCGCGCAAAGCTTCGGCTTGGGTAGCTGGGTCGGAGATGCTGGAGAGATCGGGGATGGCGGCAAAGCGCGCCAAGGCCGCGCCAAGGGCGGGGTCCATGGGGGCATTGGGCGAGGGTTCGGCCGCTGCTGCAGCTTGCGCTGACATTCCGCTGCGCATTGTTTTTTGCAGTTTTGTCATTTGATCTAGGAGCATGCGCGCCATGAAAGAATCCTTTACCTTGTTCATGACCTGCCCGGATATCTTGGGGGCGCTGATGGTAAAGGTAGTGGAGGCGACAGCAAGGAGAAAGACAAAGAAGAGCCTCATGCGGTGGGGCTTGAGATAGGAAAGGAGGCGGCGCAGGCTTCCCTTAAAATTCTTTGCTTTTTCTGCTTTTCCGTGCATCATGGCCCCGCCGGGGCCGCCGCCGAAGCCGCCGGGGCCGCGGCCTGAACCCGGGCCGAAGGCGGGC